>CALKIU010000070.1 GCA_937995745.1 uncultured Bacillaceae bacterium
ATTGTGTCGGCTATACGGTTGCCGGTGCCAAAGGATATGAAGATGAAAATGGACCGCGCATGATCTCCACGCCTTGGTATGAAGAACCAATTCCCTTTCACGAAGCGGCGGAAATCGGAACGAGAAAAGTCATTCAAGAACATTCCACCATTGGGGTAGTGATTACGACAGACGGGACCATCGGCGAGATTCCCCGCTCCGATTATATAGAAGCGGAGGAACGGGTCATTGAAGAGCTTAAAGAGGTTGGAAAACCGTTCATCATGATTATCAACAGTGTTCAGCCTTTTCATTCGGACACCCAGGCTTTAAGGGAGGAACTGGCGGAGAAGTATGATATTCCCGTCCTCGCCATGAGCGTGGAAAGCATGAGGGAGGCCGATGTTTTGAATGTTTTGCGGGAAGCGTTGTATGAGTTTCCCGTACTTGAAGTCAATGTCAATCTTCCCAGCTGGGTTATGGTGCTGAAAGAAGACCACTGGCTCCGTGAAAGCTATCAGGAAGCCGTCAAAGAAACTGTAAAGGATATCAAACGCCTTCGCGATGTGGATCGTGTGGTCCAACATTTTAATGATTATGATTTTATTGAAAAAGCAAGTCTTGCAGGAATTGAAATGGGCCAAGGAATAGCGGAAATCGATCTGTACGCTCCTGATGAGTTGTATGATGAAGTGCTAAAAGAAATTGTCGGGGTTGAAATCCGCGGCAAAGATCATCTCCTTGAACTGATGCAAGACTTTGCCCATGCCAAACGGGAATACGACCAAGTGGCTGAGGCATTAAAAATGGTAAAACAAACGGGTTATGGAATAGCTGCGCCCAGTCTCACCGACATGAGCCTTGATGAACCGGAAATCATCCGCCAAGGCTCCAGGTTCGGCGTCCGCTTGAAAGCGGTGGCGCCGTCCATACACATGATCAAGGTCGATGTAGAGTCTGAATTTGCCCCGATTATCGGCACGGAAAAACAAAGCGAGGAATTGGTCCGGTATTTGATGCAAGATTTTGAAGACGACCCGCTATCCATTTGGAATTCAGACATCTTCGGCAGAAGCCTCAGTTCGATCGTCAGGGAAGGCATTCAGGCAAAATTGGCGTTAATGCCGGAAAACGCCAGATATAAATTGAAGGAAACGCTTGAAAGGATCATTAACGAAGGATCTGGCGGTTTAATTGCCATTATTTTATAAAATCGAGGAAAGACTCCCGCAGGAGTCTTTTTCATATTTCAAAAATGTTTGATGATTAAAACAACCATAAATTGAAAGAATTTATCGAAAATGAAAACATTGCCATTAATTCGCAGGATTTTCTTGCACACTGCATATGATTGTGATAATCTTTTATCAGAATTACTGTTGAAAGAGGTCAAAAGCCTTATAAATTAAGGGTTTGGCGATAAAAATCATTGAAATTTTTCCGGATTTCATTTAATATAAGGCATACCTCGTTAAATCGCGACAGCGAAGGTATAGAAAACAGTAATTTTGTTTACAAATGAAGATAGGGACAGTGTTTTGGCTTAGCACTTTGGGAGGAGGTGAGCGCTGATGAACAAGACAGAACTGATCAACGCTGTTGCTGAAGCGAGTGATCTGTCTAAAAAGGACGCAACAAAAGCAGTTGACGCTGTTTTTGATACAATTTTAAACACTTTGAAAAAAGGTGAAAAAGTTCAATTAATCGGTTTTGGAAATTTTGAGGTTCGTGAGCGTGCAGCTCGCAAAGGGCGTAATCCTCAAACTGGAGAAGAAATTGAAATTCCCGCAAGCAGAGTACCTGCTTTTAAACCGGGAAAAGCACTGAAAGAAGCTGTAAAATAACTACATATAGAACCACAGCCATTGGTTGAAAAGGGTCACGTTCTGCGTGCCCCTTTTTTTATTAATTATTGCACATTTAAAGATGAATTATAAACAATCAGTTTCCCTTCGCGGCCCATATGCAACCGTAAATGGCGCGGTGCAAGCGGCTCATTTTTTTAGAACAGGATGAAAAATCCGCCCGAATCATTGTAATATTCAATTCAAGGGTGCTGAAGCCGTTCTCGGGTCGGGATTATTTTATTTGGAAAAAGCATATTCAAATCTTGATTCAATTTAAGTGCATGTGTTAATTTTGAAATGTTATACTAAATGCAACACGAATCCCAGTTGTCGCGAATAATTGCAAACGATTTTTATTGATACGGGATTCAAGTGTCATGTTTAGGAGGTAGCACGATGTCTAAGATTAATCGCGCTCAGATTGAGCATGCTGTGCGTTTAATCCTGGAGGCAATTGGCGAAGATCCAAAGCGGGAAGGTTTGAAGGATACACCGAAACGTGTGGCGAAAATGTATGAAGAAGTTTTTTCCGGACTCGGCCAGGATCCGGGTAAATACTTTGAAACCGTTTTTGAAGAAGAACATGAAGAGCTTGTCTTGGTAAAAGATATTCCTTTTTATTCGATGTGTGAACACCATCTCGTTCCGTTTTATGGCAAGGCCCATGTGGCTTATATTCCGCGGAACGGCAAAGTTACCGGCTTAAGCAAACTGGTCAGGGCGGTGGAGACAGTTTCCAAGCGTCCGCAGCTTCAGGAACGGATTACTTCCACAGTTGCCGATATCATCATGGAAAAACTGGAACCGTACGGTGTGATGGTGATCATCGAAGCGGAGCATATGTGCATGACGATGCGCGGCGTGAAAAAACCGGGCTCTATAACGGTTACGTCTGCAGTCAGGGGGATTTTTACAAAAGATCACAGAGCCCGTTCAGAGGTGCTTTCACTAATCAAAAGTTAATTTGAAGCCGAAACTTGGCGGAAGTGATAGGAAATGGGACTATAATATATTTTGAAATAAACGATACTAACTGTGACGGGTAGTGATAATATGGAAGGAAAATACGCTTTTTCAGGAGATTATGTCGTAATCAGGGCGATGGATGACGGCGTTCAGGTCATCGGGTTGACAAGAGGTACTGATACGAGATTTCATCATGCGGAAAAGCTGGATAAAGGGGAAGTAATGATTGCCCAATTTACGGAACACACTTCTGCCATTAAAATCAGGGGTCACGCCCGTATACTGACGTCATACGGAGAAATCGAAAGCAACCCGAATTCATGACCATTCTTCGTTCCATTCTCCTCATCGATATTTCATGAAATGGTCCATAATGAAACACATTTATGTTATAATTGTTCAAGCGTTACAGACGGATTGGAAAATGGGTTGAATGGGGTAAATTGCAACATTTTGCCAAAATGGGGACAAGGGTGATTGCATGCAGGAAATATTAACAAAATTAGACGAAATGACAGCAAGGCTCCGGGACTACTTGGACGATCCCTTTTTAATTCAATATATAAAAAAGCCGGAAATCGACAGGGACAAACTTCTTTTGCTACTGTCGTTTCTCGAACAACTGAAAGTTCCGGCACACAGCAAGGAAAATTATGTAATAACCGTCATGTTGCTCCAAATAGCCCTTGATACCCATGATCTGGTAACAAACGACCCCATGAATGAATCAAATCAAAGAACCATACAATTAACGGTTCTGGCTGGAACATATTTCAGCGGACTGTATTACAGAATATTGGCGAATCAGAATGATATAGATGTTATCAGGGTTTTATCCGAAGGCGTGGAGATCATCAATGATGAAAAAATTTCTTTGTATCAGCAAGATTTTGACGGAGTTGACAGGCTTATTTCAGGTATTGCCAAAATTGAAGCTTCCCTTTTTAAGAAGTTGGCCGCTTATTTCCGTGAAAAACATTGGGAAGAATTATTCCACAGTTTCCTGTTGCTTAAACGGCTGACAGCGGAAAAAGAAAAATTCCGTCGAAAACAAAGTTCCCCGCTTTTTGATGCACTGAAAAAGCTTATATTTGCAAAACCGGGGGAATCATTCCAGCCTTTAGATGATCCGACTCCGGACCAGCGCAAATATTTGCTTCTCATTTGCGAACGATACATTAATGATGCAAAAGAATTATTGCTTAATGCGAGAGAAAATATCCCGTTCTTGAATTCAGTGCTGGAGGAAAGAATAGATGAGCTGTTGGGAGCACACCGTCTCGTTTTAAAGACGCTTGCGGAAGAAGGGTGAAATATGGACCAATCCAAAGAAAAACGTGTGTATGATGTTTTTGAAAAGATTTCCGAGAATTATGATAAAATGAATTCTGTGATCAGTTTTCAGCAGCATAAAAAATGGCGGAAAGACATCATGAAAAAGATGAATGTCCGCCGGGGGGCAAAAGCCCTTGATATATGCTGCGGCACCGGAGAATGGACGATAGCCTTGGCAAAAGAGGTTGGTACGGAAGGGGAAGTCATCGGCCTCGATTTTAGCAAAAACATGCTGAAAGTCGGCGAGGAAAAGATAAAAAAACTGGAATTGAGTCAGGTGAAACTCATTCATGGAAACGCGATGGATTTGCCGTTTCCCGATAATACTTTCGATTATGTCACAATCGGTTTCGGATTGAGAAATGTCCCCGATTATATGCAAGTGCTGAGGGAAATGAACCGGGTTTTGAAACCGGGAGGCTTGGCGGCTTGTTTGGAGACATCTCATCCGACGATGTTTGGATATAAGCAATTGTTTAATTTTTATTTCCGTTATATTATGCCTTTATTTGGCAAAGTATTTGCCAAAAGCTATAAGGAATATTTATGGCTGCAGGAATCGGCGCGGACTTTTCCGGGCATGAAAGAATTGGCGGAGATGTTCAGCGAGGCAGGTTTCCGCAAAGTCACATATAAAGCATACAGCGGCGGGGCAGCAGCTGCCCATTTTGGCTATAAATAAGACGATGCCGAAACAGCACTAGCTTTTGTACAGAGAGGATAAAACTGGTGAAATTACATGAAGCTAAAAACAATCTATTCAAATTTGCGCAGAGAAATAAACGAGGTCGAAAAAGCGCTGGAGGAGACGGTGCGGAGTGATTCCCCGCTGTTAAGGGAAGCTTCACTGCACCTATTGAAAGCCGGGGGAAAGAGAATCCGCCCCATCTTTGTTCTACTTTCTGGTAAATTTGGCAAAAATAATGAGAAAGCAGTCCGGGACATTGCCGTTGCCCTAGAATTGATACACATGGCCTCCCTTGTGCATGATGACGTCATTGACGATGCGGAATTGCGCCGCGGAAAACCGACGATTAAGACGCTGTGGGACAACCGGGTGGCCATGTACACGGGCGACTATATTTTTGCCAAGGCCCTGGAATTAGCAACAAATATAAAAAATCCTCTTGCTCATCATATCCTTTCCAAGACGATTCTCGAATTAAGCGTCGGGGAGATTAAACAAATACAAGAGAAATTCTGGTTTGAGCAAACCCTGCGCCATTATTTGCGGAGAATCAAAAGAAAAACCGCATTGTTGATTGCGGCCAGCTGCCAGTTGGGAGCGATTGCCGCAGGCGCAGAACCTGAGGTTTACCGAAAACTTTATCATTACGGCTATTTCGTTGGCATGTCTTATCAAATTATTGATGATGTGTTGGATTTCACCGGCACCGAAGAACAGTTGGGAAAACCCGCCGGCGGGGATTTGCGGCAAGGGAATATCACCCTGCCTGTGTTAATTGCCATGAAAGATGAAAAAATCCGCTCCCGGATTGTGACGGTCCACGAGAATATAAGCGAGACGGAGTTGAAGGGAATCATTGACTTAATAAAATCTTCCGGCGGCATTGAAAAGTCATTGGAAGTGAGCGATCGGTATTTGCAAAAGGCTCTGAGGGCACTGGAAGGATTGCCGGATATCCAAGCAAAAGGAACGCTCCGTGAAATCGCTTTATATATTGGAAAAAGAAACTATTAAGAATTGATAAAAAAAACAAACAATGGTAATATTTTTTTGGATTGCTTGTCTTGCAAGCAATCTTTTTAATACATAGCGATACAGGAGTGAGGCATAATGGAAAGAACATTTCTGATGGTCAAGCCTGACGGGGTACAGCGCAATTTAATCGGAGAAATTGTTTCCCGTTTTGAAAAGAAAGGCTTCCAATTAGTGGGCGCCAAACTGATGCAAGTTTCCCGCGAACTGGCCGAGAAGCACTATGCGGAACATAAAGAGCGTCCGTTTTTTGGTGAATTGGTTGATTTCATTACATCCGGACCGGTATTTGCCATGGTTTGGGAAGGGGAAAACGTCATTTCCGTTGCCCGGCAAATGATGGGGGCAACCAATCCGAAAGACGCAGCACCGGGAACCATTCGCGGCGATTTTGGTGTGACGGTCGGGAAAAATGTCATTCACGGTTCTGATTCCCCGGAAAGCGCGGAACGGGAAATCAACTTGTTTTTTAAAGAGGAAGAATTGCTGTCATATTCCAAGTTAATGAACGAGTGGATATATTAATCGGGAAAAAGCACTTGTGCATTTGCTGCAGGTGCTTTTTTCTCTGCCCGCCGCCGGGACTGTCCCTCTTTCGGCATAAGATTTGCCGGAAGTGCTCCTGTTTCTCTTCCGTTCCCCTTAAATTGGTTTATACTGAGAATAGAAAAAGCTGTAAAAGAGAACAGGAGAATATAAAATGGGACAAGACTATGAATTATTCGTCAGAAATGTAAAAAAGAAAACAGGGCTTGATCTTTCTTTATACAAAGAAACCCAGATGAAGAGGCGGCTCAAATCATTTTATGAAAAAAAGGGGTTCCGTTCGTTTTCCGATTTGTATTGCGGTTTGAGCAAAGACGCGAAGTTGCTGGAAGAGTTTTTGGACAGAATAACGATCAATGTATCGGAGTTTTTCCGCAACCGGAAGCATTGGGAAATCCTTGAAACAAGCATCCTTCCCCCTCTTCTTCAGAAAAACAGGAGAATTAGGGTATGGAGTGCCGCATGTTCAACGGGTGAAGAACCGTACACACTCGCTTTGATTCTGTCAAAATTCATGCCCCTTTCCCAAATCAAGATCATCGCCACCGATATTGACGAAAAGGCCCTATCCAAAGCGAAAGAGGGGCTTTTTTCGGAGAGAGCGGTGCAAGAAATTCCGTCGGAGTTAAAAAGGAAATATTTTTCAAAGAAAGGGGATTTATACATACTTTCTGACGACATTAAGAAAACAGTCATCTTCAAAAAGCATAATTTGCTGGCCGACCCGTACGGCGGCCCTTATGATTTGATCGTTTGCAGAAATGTCCTCATCTATTTTACTGAAGAAGCAAAGGAAATGGTTTATAAAAAATTTAACAAAGCTTTGACAACCGGTGGGATTTTGTTCGTCGGCAGCACGGAACAAATTTTTAACCCGTCCCGGTACGGTTTTGCCGGCGTGGAGACGTTCTTTTACAAAAAAACCGGTCAATAATTTTTTTCGAGACAGGGGCAAGCGGAACATATCCAAATGGCCAAAATGATTTCCTTCGCCCCAAACCGCACCATTTTATGATGGCCGGTTTGGAAAGCCTCAAGCAAATTTTATATGCTTGAGGCTTTCCGCCCGGACGGATTGTCTGACAGGCGATGCAGGCTGCATTGGCTTTAATTTAATCCGGCAGGGAGCATTTAAAGGGGCGGGATTTTGCCTATTGTTCGAAAATGATTTCAGAAAATTTAGTCTAAAATTCAACAATAAATTTCAATCTTTTACTATTTTTATTTTTCTTCATATGTTATATTGATAGATAATCCTTTAATCAATTAGAGGAGGAAAGAATTTATGAGATATTTGACAGCGGGAGAGTCGCACGGTCCCCAATTAACGACGATCATCGAAGGACTTCCGGCGGGCATGCCCTTGACGGCGGAAGACATAAATAAAGACTTGGCCAGGAGGCAAAAGGGCTACGGAAGAGGCCGGAGAATGCAAATTGAAAAAGATACGGCGAAAATATTGAGCGGCGTAAGACACGGTTATACACTCGGCTCGCCGGTAACCCTTGTCGTGGAAAATAAAGATTGGAAAAACTGGACGGAAATCATGGGCATCGAACCTCTGGCGGAGGGGAAAGAAAAAGAAGTCAAACGGAAAATAACCAATCCGAGACCGGGGCACGCCGATTTAAACGGCGGAATAAAATACGGCCACAGGGATTTGCGCAACGTTTTGGAGCGTTCATCAGCGCGGGAAACAACGGTCAGGGTTGCAGCAGGCGCAGTGGCCAAGAAACTTCTGTCTCTTCTCGGAATTGAGGTGGCATCGCATGTCGTTGAAATTGGCGGGGTAAGAAGCCAAGTCTGTACATACGATTCCATTGAATCTTTGCGGGAGATTACGGAAGCTTCGCCAGTCCGCTGCCTTGACCCGGAGGCCGGAAAAAAAATGATGCAAGTAATTGATGACGCAAAAGAAAACGGCGATTCGGTAGGCGGAATCGTTGAAGTTATCGTAGAAGGGATGCCTCCGGGAATCGGCAGTTATGTTCATTATGACCGCAAACTGGACGCCAAATTGGCGGCGGCAATGATCAGCATCAATGCGTTTAAAGGAGTCGAGTTTGGCATCGGTTTTGAAGCGGCGCGAAGACCGGGCAGCCAGGTTCACGACGAAATCGAATGGAGCAAAGACAAGGGGTACATCCGGACGACCAATCGTTTGGGCGGATTTGAAGGGGGCATGACAACGGGGATGCCGATCATTGTCCGCGGTGTGATGAAGCCGATTCCGACTTTGTACAAGCCCCTGAGAACGGTTGACATAGAGACGAAAGAACCCTATTCCGCCAGCATTGAACGCTCCGACAACTGTGCGGTTCCCGCTGCGGCTGTCGTTGCTGAAAGCGTAATTGCGTGGGAACTGGCGGCGGCCATAGTAGATCAATTTTACGCCGACCGTCTCGATGTTTTGATTGAAAATGTCAATAAACAACGGCAATTTGCGAGGGAATTTTGATGGATAAAATTATGATTCATACCTCCTCACGCACGTATCCGGTTATGATCGGATCCGGTGTGATTAATCAGTTGGCGCCATTTTTAAGAGAGAATTTTCCTGAATTGACGAAAATTATGATTATCACCGACGAAAATGTGGGCAGCCGTTATTTGTCCGCTTTAAAAGCGGCGCTTTCCCCTTTTCAGCCGGTCCATTTTTACGTGCCGAACGGTGAACAGGCAAAGACTTTTTCGGTCTATTACGATTGCTTAACTTTCGCCTTGGAGCAAAAGCTGGACCGGAAATCGGTCATTCTCGCTTTCGGCGGCGGAGCGGTCGGAGATTTAAGCGGATTTGTTGCCGCGTCTTTTATGAGGGGGATTCCCTTCATCCAAATACCGACGACCATTCTCGCCCATGACAGCGCGGTCGGCGGAAAAGTGGCCATCAATCATCCGCTGGGCAAAAACATGATCGGCGCTTTTTATCAGCCGGAAGCGGTCTTTTATGATTTGGATTTTCTTCATTCCCTTCCCCTTCATGAAAGAAGGTCCGGTTTCGCCGAAGTGATTAAACACAGTTTGATTAGCGATGAAGATTTTTACGACTGGCTGCGGGAACAAATAACCGATTTAAGCCGTTTGACGAATGAACAAATGCTTTATTTTTTAAAAAAAGGGATCCGCGTGAAAGAACAAATTGTCTCCCGCGATGAAAAAGAATCGGGCATAAGAGCTTTTTTAAATTTCGGCCATACGCTCGGCCATGCCATCGAAGCGGAAGCGGGGTACGGCAATATTACCCATGGCGAAGCAGTCGTGATCGGCATGGTGTTTGCCCTCGAACTGAGCAGGAAGAAGTCGGGGCTTGTTTTTGATATCAACCAATTCAAGGCTTGGTTGAAGGAACTGGGATATCAAACGGGACTGCCCGCAGGCCTCGGCGTGGAAGGACTGTTAAAAAGGATGAAGCAGGACAAAAAAGCAGTGGGAGAGAGGGTCCGATTTGTTCTTTTGGATAAAATAGGAAAACCGGCGATCTATGAAATTTCGGACAAAAAGCTGCTTACAGAGTTGACACAATTTGCAGAGAGGCGTGATTAATTTGATTAGAGGGATAAGGGGAGCGATCACTGTCAAAGAAGATAAAGAATCTGTTGTTATTTTGGCAACGGAGCGGCTTCTTCGCGAAATGATTGCCAGAAACAACATTGAGCCGGAACAAGTAGCATCCGTCTTTATTTCTGTAACGGAAGATATCACATCCGCGTTTCCGGCCAGGGCGCTGCGTTCCATTGAAGGATGGAAATATGTTCCTGTAATGTGCATGCGGGAAATACCCGTTCCTTCTTCATTGCCCTTCTGCATCCGGGTTATGATGCATGTTAACACAACCGTGCCGCAGAAAGAAGTGCGCCACGTCTATTTGGAAGACGCGGTGATTCTCAGGCCGGATTTAAATTCGTAAATGAACCCCATTGTGTATAAGGGAAATGATAAAAACGAGCATAAACGACAGTAGGAGTGAGGACTGTGCGCTGGAAAGAACAAATTCTTGATTTAACACCTTATCAGCCGGGGAAATCCATTGACGAGGTGAGAAGAGAATACGGTCTCGAAAAGATTGTCAAACTTGCTTCCAACGAAAACCCTTTCGGCTGTTCGAAAAAGGCTTTGCAGGCAATGAAAGAGTTTGACAAATCCTTTGCCATTTATCCGGACGGTTATGCGACTGAATTAAGAAACGCCATGGCGGAACATTTGAATGTGAAACCGACGCAGCTCATTTTCGGGAACGGATCGGACAACTTGATTCAAATGATTTCCCGGGCATTGTTGGGACCTGGGTACAATACCGTCATGTCCGCCCGTACTTTTTCCCAATACAAACACAATGCCGTCATCGAAGGGGCAGAAATCAGAGAAGTGCCTGATATAGACGGTGCTCATGACCTGGAAGGAATGCTTGAAGCGATCGATGAAAAGACAAATGTCGTCTGGGTGTGCACGCCGAACAACCCGACCGGAAAATACATATCCGAAGACGCTTTGATTTCATTTTTGGATCGTGTCCCGCAGGATACATTGGTTGTCCTTGACGAGGCTTACAGGGAATACGTAGTGGCCGAGGACTATTTTGATGCGCTCGAACTTGTAGAAAAGTACGAGAACTTAATCGCTTTGCGGACGTTCTCGAAAATTTACGGTCTGGCTTCTTTAAGGGTCGGCTACGGGATCAGCAATGAAAAAATCATCCGCGCCCTTGAGCCGGTGCGCGAACCGTTCAATGTCAATGCACTGGCACAGAAAGCCGCCATCGCCGCTTTGTCAGACCAGGAATTTGTGGAAGAAAGCAGAAAACGGAACCGGGAAGGTTTGGAACTGTATTATCAATTCTGCGAAGAACACGGATTGTCTTATTATCCTTCACAAGGAAATTTCATTTTAATCGATTTCCAAACGGATGCCAACGAAGTGTTCCAGTTTTTGCTTGAGAGAGGTTATATCGTCCGTTCCGGAAAAGCGCTCGGTTTCCCGACTTCCATCCGGGTAACGGTCGGTTCCCGCGAAGAAATTGAAGGATTGCTGGAACAGATGAAGGCATTCCTGTCCCGTTAAAGGTTTGTCAATCCGCAAAGGCTTGACAACGGTCAAACGTGGAAATAGATGAACCGGAGAAAAGAAGACGGAAAGATTTGCGGCGTCCCCTCCCTGCATACAGGGGAAGGGGGCCGCTAAAAATTTTTTAAATGGTCCGCAAAAATTTGATAGAGAAGAGGCTGATGAACCTTGGAAGGACGTGTGTTCATTATAGGGCTTGGATTGATTGGGGGTTCATTGGCCCTCTGCATCAAGAAAGCCCATCCTGAAGCCGAAATTATCGGTTATGATGTCAATGAAGAACAATGCCGTCTCGCAAAAATGCTGTCCGTCATTGATTCAAAAGCGGAGACCGTAAAGGAGGGCGCGGAACGGGCAGATTTAATCTTAATCGCAACTCCTGTGACCGAAACGGAGCATTTAATCGAGACATTGGCTTCTGCCAGACTCAAAGAAAATGTGATTATTTCCGACACGGGAAGCACAAAAGAAAAAATTGTCGAAAAAGCGGCGCTTCTTACAAAAAAGGGAATAACATTTATCGGCGGACATCCCATGGCCGGTTCACATAAAAGCGGTGTGATTGCCGCCAAAGAAATTCTTTTTGAGAATGCTTTTTATTTGTTGACACCGGAGCCTGGTACGGATCAAGAAAAAGTGGAAATATTAAAGGAATGGCTGAGAGGAACGAAGGCCAAGTTTTTGACCCTTTCTCCCGCCGAACACGATTACTTGACGGGGGTAATCAGCCATTTTCCCCATATCATCGCCGCATCTCTTGTCCATCAAGCGGAAAAGACAAGCAGGCGGCGGAGTTTGGTGACAAGACTTGCTGCAGGAGGTTTCCGGGACATTACAAGAATCGCTTCCAGCAGTCCGGATATGTGGAAGGACATATTGCTTCATAATAAAGAGGTTCTTCTTTCCTTGCTCGAACAGTGGCAGAACGAAATGGAAAAGGTTAAGATGATGCTGGAAAAAGAGGACGAGCGGGAAATTTATCAATATTTTTATAAGGCTAAACAATATCGCGATGAATTGCCGGCAAAAGAAAAAGGAGCCATTCCGGCTTTTTACGATTTGTTTGTCGATATTCCCGACTATCCGGGAAGTCTTGCCGAAGTCACAAGCCATTTGGCCAAGGAAAAAATCAGCATCACGAACATCCGCATCCTCGAAACGCGGGAAGAATTGCACGGTGTGCTCGTTATCAGTTTCCAAACGGAGGAAGACAGGCAGAGGGCATATGAATGCATCCGCAGAAATACAAATTTTGAAACTTCATTTGGTTTATAACTGAATGATAAAAATTGCCATTAAGGAGATCAAGATGGAAACGAAGCAGTTGCAAACAAATGTGAGACGACTGAGAGGACAAATCAATATACCCGGCGATAAATCGATTTCCCACCGTGCCGTCATGTTCGGCGCCATTGCCGAGGGAAAAACAACGATCGCCAATTTTCTTTCCGGGGAAGATTGTTTAAGCACCATCTCTTGTTTCCGCTCTCTGGGCGTGGATATCAGAACAGATGAAGACGATAAAATCGTCATTTACGGAAACGGTTTTGCAGGGCTAAAGGAGCCGGGAGACGTGTTGAATGTGGGCAATTCGGGAACTACGATTCGGCTGCTTTTGGGGATTCTTTCCGGCCGGCCGTTCTTCTCCGTCCTCAACGGAGATGATTCGATTCGCCGGCGGCCGATGACAAGAGTTACAAAGCCCCTTGCCCGCATGGGAGCCGTGATTGACGGCAGGGAAGGCGGGGAATTTGCCCCTCTGGCCGTCCGCGGGGGAAATTTGAAGGGAATGGAATATAATCTCCCCGTGGCCAGCGCTCAAGTCAAGTCTTCTCTTCTTTTTGCCGGAATGCAGGCGGAAGGGGAGACGACCATTATTGAGCCGTCGAAAACAAGGGACCATACGGAACGAATGATCAAACGTTTTGGCGGAGATGTTGCCGTAGACGGCTTGCGGGTAACGGTTAAGGGAGGCCAGACTCTTTACGGAACGGACATTTACGTCCCCGGCGACATCTCTTCGGCGGCTTTTTTCCTGGTTGCCGGAGCGGTTGTCCCCGACAGTGAAGTGATTTTGAAAAATGTCGGCTTAAACCCGACCCGGACGGGAATCATTGATGTCATGAAACAAATGGGGGCCGATTTGGAAATCATTCATATGCATGATGATCAATTTGAACCTTCGGGAGATATAAGAATCCGTACCTCTTCTTTAAAGGGGACGGAAATTGGCGGAAAGATGATCCCGAGGCTGATAGACGAGATCCCGATCATCGCCCTTCTCGCCACACAGGCGGAGGGCACGACCATCATCCGCGATGCGGAAGAATTGAAAGTAAAGGAATCAAACCGCATTGACACAGTCGTGAATGAGCTCACAAAACTTGGTGCGGAGATAGAAGCGATAGATGACGGGATGATCATTCACGGCCCTGCACGCCTTAAAGGAGGAACGGTGGACAGTCACGGCGACCACCGGATCGGCATGATGCTCGCCATCGCGGCTTTAATTTGCGACGGCCCGGTTCATCTGGCCAATCCGGAAGCCATTGCGATTTCGTACCCTGAATTCTTCACCCATTTGCAAAATATCATGAGTTAGTTTTCCGGTTGTCCTGCCGAAATTTTGAAAAGCTGCAAAAAATTGCAGCTTTTCGTATTTATTGCATGCATCCGGATCGGATGCCCCACTTTAGACAACGGACAAGATCTGCGGCATCTGATCCATCATAAAATCATCACTTTCCGCATATTTAGTCATAAGACGATAAGAAGTTTTAGCATGAATTTTGTCCGGGACTGAAGCGAATCATACAGGCCGCCGGCCCGAAAAGGCAGCGTTCCCGTAAGCCGCGCAGCACCCGTTTTTCAGTTAAAAAATATATCCCGCCCATACCCCGCCCTCCGCTTGAATGCCGTTCATTTGCGGAGGCCGGACTTGGCAAACAAAAGCATCAAACAGTTCAAATTTTCTCTTTTCATTTCCGAAGCATGGACGGAGCCGGCAAATGCGACAGCATTTCCCTGTTCTTTTTGACGGAAGGCATTGGCAGTTATTAAAATAAATGATGCAATATAGTTGGAATGATTTTATCTTGTTGTTTATAAAATAATTCTAACCAGAAAGGAATTTTTTATGGAAACGGTCGAAAAAATTATCGCGCTATTGGAAAAAGGAAATCATAAAGAAGCATTGCAAGGATACAGACATATTTTAAACCACGGATCAGGCGAGGAGCGGTATGTACTGGGCGAAGAATTTCTCCGTTACGGTTTTGTAGAGGAAGCAAAGAATTTGTTTGAAACGTTGTTGCAGGATTGTCCCGATGAAGGGGAAATTCTTGTTTATTATGCGGAGGCTTGTCTGGAGCTCGGAGAAGACGATGAGGCGATGCTCGCACTGAATGAAGTCCCCGAGAATGATCCCAGTTATCCCCGCGCATTGCTGCTTATGGCTGATTTATACCAAATGCAAGGTTTGTACGAAGTAAGTGAACAAAAATTGTTAAAGGCCAAACAATTGCTGCCGGATGAAATCGTGATTGATTTTGCCCTCGGGGAATTGTATTTGGAGGAAGGAAAGCTTCAAGAGGCGATAGAGGCTTATAAAAAAGTGATTGAAAAAGAAACGGAAATCGGCGGCGTCAACATTCATCAAAGATTGGGCGACGCGTACAGCGCCGGCGGAAATTTTGAGGAGGCGCTGATTCATTATGACAAGGCCCTCGAAGAACGTCTTGACATCAATACACTTTTTAACTACGGACTGACCGCTTTTCAAGCAGGAATGAACAAAACGGCCATTGAAAAATTCACGGAAGTCAAGGAATTGGATTATGAATACCACTCAGTGTATTTGTACCTTGCCATGGCTTATGAAAGGGAAGGGGAGTTGGAGAAAGGCTTGGCTGTGGCAGAAGAGGGCTTAAAATACGATGAGTTTAACAAAGATTTGTATTTCTGCGGCGGAAGAATGGCGTTGAAGAACGGTGATGACGATAAAGGGATCGAGTTTTTGAAAAAGGCGCTAGAATTGGACCCGGAATTTGTGGCGGCGGCGTTGTTGCTGTCCAAACTGTATTTAAAGAAAGAATGGTATGAAGATGTGTTGGCTGTGGTGAAGGGCATGAGGGAGAACGGACTGGAGGAGCCCCAATTTTTGTGGGATGAAGCCGCGGCCCTTTGGCATCTTGAACAATATTCACAAGCATTAAACAAATACGAGCAGGCATATACTTATTTTAAAGACGACCCGGATTTTCTCACCGAATTTGGATATTTTCTAATGGAAGAAGGAAAAAGGGAGAAAGCCGCCGAAATATTTACAAAAGTATTGGAAATGGATCCAACGAATGAAAATATTATATATATTTTGGAAAGGCTTTCGGACGAAGCATAATTTGAGTGGTTCGCCCCTTATTTACAAACAAGCTGTAAACAGAGGAGGGATCATCATGAAAACCCCTGTATCTGTTAACGAAAAGAAAGAGTTTATCCGCTGGTTTCTCAACAATTATCAATTAAAAAGACGGGAATGTGTCTGGATTTTAAATTATCTCATGAGCCACGATCAGTTGATGGAAAAGGTCCATTTTGTGGAGAACGCCCAGTACTGTCCGCGCGGTTTAGTCATGTCCACCCATTGTGTTGATGAAGTGCCTTTCCGGTTTTATAAACAAAATGTTATGACGACCGATGCGGAAAAATCGTTTCATGATATTCGTTTAAACCGGGACGAAGAAATATATATCCAGTTGAACTTCCGCGCATCAAACAAGGTTCATCAATATATGGCCGTGCTGGAGGAAAATCCATACTTGCCCAAAAACCTGCAAGTAAATGAAAAAGATCGGATGCTCGCCGAAAAGATATTGTCAGAAAGTCTCCGTGAATTTCAGCGCAACAAACTCATGCAAAAAATTGACGAAGCTCTTGACCGGGGAGATAAAGAAGCTTTTTATCGTCTGGCGGAACAGTTGGAAAAATTAAAAAATAAATAAGTGCCTTTTCAGCTTGCTTTACGGCAAGCTTTTATTTTATTGCCGTCATTATCCAAAAAACTTTTTATTATGTACTAAAAGTTTGAAAAATATCCGGAATTTAAATTTGTCTGCAGCCTCGCAAACAGATCTGCACTATTTTCTGAATATTCAAATAAATAAAAGCGGGTGATCTCGTGTATTGGAGTTTAAAAGAGTCGGAAAAAATTAAGCAATCGATAGAATATTTAGATACGGCCGTGCTTCCGCTCCTTCCTGTTTCTTTGAAAAAAGACATGGAGAAGGCGGCTTTAATGACTGAATTTATTCAATTATTGGGATTCCGGTTGGAAAGAATGTTTAAAGGACGCATATTGCTTTTCCCGGGTTTAACGTATTTGACAAGCAGGGACGTGTATGCGCTATTGGAAGAGGTGTGGCACTGGGAAAAAGAATTGGAAAAAGAAGGCTTTACACATCTGTTTTATTTGACTTCCGATCCTTCTTGGCGGGTTGTCGAAAAAGAATTGACGGGAACGTTGATTTGGCTTCCGGCTTTTTCTTTTCAAAAGATGGACGAGGGAGGACGGCTTTCCGTCATCGAGGAACATGTGAAGCAATTATCTACTTTATTTTTGCAAAAATGGCAGTGACGATGCCAGGACACAAATATCCAGATAATGGAAACATATTTATTGACCTTGGAAAAATCTTGTAATAACATTAAATTATCCCAGAGGTGTGTTCTGAATACTCTATAAACTATTTTTTATCTTTTTAAGGGGGAGGAGTATGAGCAAAAAAGGTGTGACAAGGCGCCAATTCCTGAATTATACGCTGACGGGTGTGGGCGGTTTTATGGCCTCCGCAACATTGCTGCCCATGCTGCGTTTTGCGGCGGACCCGCTCTTACAGACAAAGCAGGAGAGCGACTTCGTAGTGACCGATAAAAAGATTTCTGAAATTACGAGCGAACCGGTTCGAGTGGATTTTGCCTATGAACAAACAGACGGCTGGTATAGTTCGACGGTGACCAATACAGCATGGGTGTATAAAAATGAAAAAGGGGAAATTGTTGCTTTGTCGCCGGTTTGCACTCATTTAGGGTGCATGGTGGATTGGAATACGAATGAAAAGTATCCGAACAAGTTTTATTGTCCTTGTCATGACGGTTTGTATACAAAAGACGGAAAAAATGTGGAAGGAACCCCGCCGACGAGACCGCTTGACGTATATACGCACAAAGAAGTGGACGGGTATTTGGCTTTGGGAAAAGTTAAGCCGCGGGAGGAGGCTTAATGATGTTAAACCGGATTTATAATTGGGTTGACGAGCGTTTGGATATCACCCCTTTATGGCGGGATATTGCGGACCACGAAGTTCCGGAACATGTCAATCCGGCCCATCATTTTTCAGCATTCGTCTATTGTTTTGGCGGCCTCACTTTCTTTATTGTCGTCATTCAGATCCTGTCAGGAATGTTTTTGGCGATGTATTATGTACCTGATATTGAAAATGCCTGGCAATCTGTCTACTATTTGCAATATGAAGTCGCTTACGGAAAGATTATCAGGAGCATGCACCATTGGGGAGCGAGCCTTGCGATCGTGATGATGTTTTTGCATATGCTGCGTGTATTTTTCCAAGGCGCCTATAAAAAGCCTCGTGAATTAAACTGGATTGTCGGTGTTCTCATCTTTTTCGTGATGCTTGGCTTGGGTTTGACCGGTTATTTGCTTCCTTGGGATATGAAAGCGCTGTTTGCAACGAAAGTCACACTTAACATCATTGAATCGGTTCCGTTCATTGGTGAGCATTTGAAAGTGTTTATCGCAGGAGACTCGGAAATCGTCGGTGCGCAAACGATTACAAGATTCTTTGCCATTCATGTATTTTTCTTGCCGGCAGCATTGTTGGGGTTAATTGCTTTACATTTCATCATGATCCGAAAACAGGGAATTTCCGGGCCGCTCTGATTTAAACAGTAAAAATAGTAGGACATTTAAAAGTTAGGAGGAGTTTCTTCATGCAGAAGAAGAAAGGCATGAAGTATGTCGGAGATTCACGGATTCCCGCTGAAAACCGCAAGCCGAATGTCCCGAAAGATTATACGGAATATCCTGGGAAAACAGAACCGTTTTGGCCGAATTTTTTGCTGAAAGAATGGTTGGTCGGAGCTGTATTTTTAATCGGATTTCTCATTTTAACGGTCTCCGCGGAACCGCCTCTGGAAAAAATGGCCGATCCGACTGATTCTTCGTATATACCGATGCCGGACTGGTACTTTTTGTTTTTGTATCAATTGTTAAAATATTCGTATGCTTCTAATGAATTTATAATCTTTGGAACGGTCATCATTCCCGGCCTGGCTTTTGGCGCTTTGCTCCTGGCACCATTTCTGGATCGCGGGCCTGAACGGCGGCCGTTGAAGCGACCTTTGGCAACGGGCTTCATGATGCTAGCCATAGCGTCCATTACATATTTGACATGGGAGGCTGCCGCAAATCATGACTGGGAAAAAGCCAAAGCCCAGGGACAAATTCCCGAGGCGAGCATCGATACGGAAGATGAAGGATACAAAATTGCCGAGGCGAACGGGTGCATCAGTTGCCATGGAAGCGATCTGGCAGGAAACGGTTCCAATCCGTCCTTGATAGGTACAGGACTGACAGCCGAAGAAATCGCTGATATTGCCAGAAACGGGAACGGAAACATGCCGGCCGGGTTGTTTACCGGGTCAGAGGAGGAATTAAAAATAATGGCTGAGTATTTGGCCAACCTGAAGGAAGAGGGCAAATAAAAGGGGCTGACAGGGTGTCAGCCTTTTTTTGATCGTTAAAAGAAATGAGAAGAAAATGTGATTTGTGAAAATATATAGTAAAATGGAAAAATATAATGGAGAAGGAGGGACAGACGTTGAAACATCTTTATCCGCTGTTGGGAACGCGCTCCTTGTTGTGGCTGCTATTAGTGATTAACATTCTCGGCACTCTGTACGGCTACTATTGGTATCGTCATCAACTGGCGGATACGCCGGGCAAGTATTTGATTTTTGTCCCTGACAGCCCAACCGCAAGTTTATTTTTTGTGTTTGTGCTTATCGCCTTTTTGTTGCGGAAAAACTGGCCTCTATTTGAGGCTTTGGCCATAGTTACCCTTTTTAAATACGGTATCTGGGCAGTCGTCATGAATCTTTTGGTGTATGCCGTTTCGGGCACGCTTGAGTGGAGCGGGATATTGTTGATTATTTCCCATGCCGCCATGGCGGTGCAAGGAGTTTTGTATGCCCCTTTTTACCGGATTAAACAATGGCATCTTTTGGTGGCGGCTTTATGGACATTGCATAATGATGCGATAGACTATTTGTTTCAGATGATGCCGAGATACCATATGCTTCACGACTATCTCCCTTCCATCGGGTATTTTACTTTTTGGTTGAGCGTTTTTTCCATCGGCCTCGCCTACTATTTGACAATAAGGAAAAACAGATTTGTGTGCCCTATTCCGTAAAACGTCTTTTTTATCGTCAGTCTGTCCGGCTCGTCTTTTCATTTTTCAGGTCTAACCTTGTCCAACCCCTCATAACATTAAATAGTAGAATGAGGGGGGACAGGGCATGCGTTTAAAAAAGACCGTATTATTCGTGCTCATGATTATTTTTTTGCTCTCATCATTTCCTTTAAAAGCACACGGAGATTCTGAAACGATAGAACAGTTGAACCATATGGCCGATGAAATTTTGCAACTGGTCAGATCCTCCCGCTATGAGGAAGCAGAAAAGCTGTTGCAGCATTTTGCCCGGAAGTTTTTACAAGAAGGGGGAATGGGAGAATATGGTCTCTCCATGGAAGAGATGCGGGTGATGACCATTGCCCATGAGGAAGCGGCGAAGGCAGTGGCGGATGAAAATCGGGGACATCAAGAACGGATCAATGCGGCGACAAAATTCCGTCTTGTTGTCGACGCTGTGTCCTTTACGGAAGAGCCCCTCTGGACGGAAATGGAGGAGCCGATCTTATCCGTGTTTGGCAGTGTAAAAGAAGCGGCGTATGCGGGCAAAAACGGTGATTTTCACAGTAACTTTAACAGTTTTCTTAATTTGTATGATGTTATTTATCCCAGCATCAAACTGCATCTTAAACCGGAACGGATACAGAAACTGGATGCCCGGATTGAATGGATTGATCATTACCGGCCTCTTGTCATTTCGGATGCCGCCCACCATGAAAATCTTGAAAAATTGGAAGAAGAATTGCGAAGCATTTTTCAAAATCCGAAGGAAGACGAGGCCGACCCTTCCCTGTGGTGGGTCATGATTACCACGGGAAGCATCATTGTCATCACGCTAACTTATGTGGGCTGGCGCAAATACAAAGGACAAAAAGACAGGGAAAAACAAAAAAAGCCCATGTGAGGACGGTCTAAAAGATTGACTTGCGCAAAAAACTGCCTGTAGAATATATTTAAAACTATTTCTAATGGAGGACGTCTCATCGATGGCCATTTACCTACTGTATTTTGCGATTTTATTGATTATCCCGATCTGGGCTCAACTGAAGGTGAAAGCAGCCTATTCTAAATATTCGAAAATCCCTTCTTCTTCGCAAATGCGGGGAGCCGATGTGGCAAGAAAGATATTGGATGAAAACGGCTTGTACCATGTAAAGGTTGAAGAAACACAAGGCATTTTATCAGACCATTATGACCCGCGGACAAAAACAGTCCGTTTGTCATCGGATAACTACCACGGCCATTCATTGGCAGCGGCAGCCGTCGCTGCACATGAATGCGGACATGCGATTCAGGATCAGGAGGATTATGCCTTTTTGCGATTCCGGCACGCTCTTGTTCCTGTTGCCAATTTAGGTTCCAATTTGTCATGGATCTTTATTTTGATCGGGATTTTTACAACATTGACAGAGATGTTCCTGCTCGGCATTATCTTTATGGCCGCGGGAGTTTTGTTCCAGTTGGTCACACTTCCGGTAGAGTTTAACGCTTCAAGCCGGGCGATGGATCAGATTGTTTCTTTGGGGATTATTACTAACAATGAGGAAAGGCAAACCCGCAAAGTTTTGAGTGCTGCGGCGATGACATATGTGGCAGCGGCAGCCGTAGCCGTGCTGGAATTGCTACGATTGGTGTTCATCTTCTTAAATATGGATCGAGAATAGGAATGAAACAGGCAAGGAGATCACTCCTTGCCTGTTTTATTCGTCATGGCTATTGGATAGGTCTTTTATTTTCATCAAGGGTAAATCCTTCCCCGAGCACTTCATGAACGTTGCTGACCGTTACGAAAGCGGCCGGGTCGGTTCCGTTGATAATGTTTTTCAATTTTACGATTTCGTTGCGGCCGACAACGCAATAGAGAACTTCTCTCTCTTGCTGGGTGAAATGTCCCCGGCCTTTGAGAACGGTCACGCCCCTTTCCATTTCCCGGGCAATTTGATCGGCAATTTGCCGGTGTTTTTCAGAAATAATCATGACACCTTTGGCTGCATATCCGCCTTCTTGGATGAAATCGATCACTCTTGAACCGATAAAAACGGCCACGAGTGTATACATGGCTTCCCGGTAAGACAAATAGAAAATGGCAGAAACCGTGATGACCGTGGCGTCAAAAAGAAACATCGTTTTTCCCATGCTCCAGCCGATATATTTATTGGCAAGCCGGGCGATAATGTCGACGCCTCCCGTCGTGCCCCCGTAGCGGAAGATAATTCCCAGGCCTACGCCGATGGAAACTCCGGCGAACAAAGCGGCCAGAGTCAAGTCTTCGTACAAAGGCATGTCAATTTGCCAGCGCTGGAAAATCCAGAGGAATAATGAAACGGCCACTGTTCCTATCAGAGTATAATAAAATGTTCTTTTGCCGAGAAGTTTCCAGCCGATAAAAAACAACGGCAAATTTAATATTAAATTTACATACGAGGGGTCCCAATCAAAAAGAAAATAGAGAAGCAGCGTTATGCCTGTAAATCCGCCTTCTGAAAGATTATTTTGCATGTTAAAATGGACGAGCCCGAAAGAAAACACGGCCGCTCCCAATAAAATGAACAAAATGTTTCTCAATCTCAAGTCGGAGACCAATCGGTATCACCCTTTCCCAAATATTTTTTTACAGGGATTTGTCAAGAAAAATCAGCATTTTCCGTAAAGATTCCATGGAATACCGCGACCAGCTGTGCTCAGCGGTTTGGCAAATTGTGTGCTTATATGCGAAATTTGCCGTATGGGCGGACCGCGACAATCATTTAAATTGATTTATGTATCTCCCGAAGATATATGTTTTGAGCCTGTACAGAAAGCCTGAAAAAAATTTGTAATTCAATTATCAATTAGCTACCATTTTATATGATATAGTTATTTATAGCTACTTTTGAGGTGTGCGCAATGAAAAAAGAAAAAACGTTAAAAGAATTGCAGGCGGAAGTACATACATATATTAGCCAATTTAAAGAAGGTTATTTCAGCCCTTTGGCGATGACTGCCAGAATGGCTGAAGAATTGGGGGAATTGGCAAGGGAAGTAAACCATTATTACGGAGAAAAACCAAAAAAAGCATCCGAAGAACCGAAAACGATTGAAGAAGAATTGGGAGATTTGCTCTTTGTCCTCATTTGTTTTGCGAACTCTTTGAACATTGACTTGGAAGCGGCTCATAACCGCGTAATGGAAAAATTTCGGACAAGGGATCGGGATCGTTGGACGAGATTAAATGACAACGGGAGTGAACAGAATGGTTAATGCGAGGATGGCCAAAGCGGGACCGAAAGGATAGTAGAGGAGAGCAGTTTGCACAATCCGAAACAGGAACCGGCGTCCTCAGGCGGCATCAAGGGAAATTGGCGGCATGCCGGAATGCCGTTGCCAAAGATTCCGTTCCTGCCGGTTCGACACGGGAAAAGATGAGACATTAAGGGATTTAGTGTAGTGTGTTGAACGTTTTGCCTGCATTTTAGAAAAATTTAGTATAGAAATGGGGAATCAATATGAATATTGCCTTAATTGCTCATGACAAGAAGAAAGATGAAATGGTCCGCTTTGCAATGGCTTATGAACATGTTTTAAGCCAACACAATTTATTTGCCACCGGAACAACAGGTTTGAGAATTATGGAGGCAACGTCCCTGAAAGTCCACCGTTTTCAATCCGGCCCCCTTGGCGGAGACCAGGAGATAGGGGCAATGGTTGCCAAGAATCAAATGGATATGATACTGTTTTTCAGGGATCCGCTGACAGCCCAGCCTCATGAACCGGATGTTTCCGCGTTGCTCAGGCTATCAGATGTGTATTCCATTCCTTTGGCCACCAATATCGGAACGGCGGAAGTGCTTATCAAAGGATTGGAAAGAGGCGACTTGGCGTGGCGGGAGCTTGAACGGGAAAAAATGAAAAAATTAGAAGAATAAATGTGCCTGAAAATTTAAGAGGAATAAAATTGGCGGTATCATGGCTATACCGCCAAGGTTTTGCCCGTCTAAGGAAAAATTATCCATTTTTTTGACGGAGGCAACATGAGCAAAGGTTTGAAAATAGGAATCACTTGCTATCCGACGGTGGGAGGTTCGGGCACTTTAGCCGCCGAATTGGGAAAAATTCTCGCTGAAAGAGGCCATGAAATCCATTTTATTACATCGGGCCTCCCGTACCGATTAAACGGAATGTATCCGAATATTTCTTACCACCAAGCCGAAGTAAAACAATACTCTGTCTTTCAATACGCCCCATACGATATCGCCCTGGCCGGCAAAATGGCTGAAGTGATAAAAAGGGAAAAACTTGATCTTCTTCATGTTCATTATGCGATTCCCCATGCCGTATGTGCTGTTCTTGCCAGGGAAATAAGCGGGGAAAAAGTAAAAATTGTCACCACTTTGCACGGGACGGATATTACTGTCCTCGGACATGACATGTCGTTAAAGGATGCCATCCGTTTCGGAATTGAAAGATCAGATGCGGTAACGGCTGTTTCCCATTCTTTGACCGCACAAACATATGATTTAATAAGACCGGAGAAAGAGATCATACCGATACATAATTTTGTCGATGTAAGGACTTTCCGAAAGGTCAATGGAGAAAAATTGAAAGCTTCGCTCGGAATTGATCCTGATGAAAAAGTGATCATCCATGCCTCCAATTTCCGGCCGGTAAAACGGGTTCCGGATGTTGTGCGAGTTTTTTCGCTTATAGAAAAAGAATTGCCGGCAAAACTTATTTTAATCGGGGACGGTCCGGAAATGAGCGCAGTCCGGCATCTTGTCGACAACCTCGGGCTGTCCGGCAAAGTGCTGTTCCCGGGGTATCAAGACAGGCCGGAGCAATGGTATTCTATAAGCGACTTAATGCTCCTTTTAAGCGAAAAGGAGAGTTTTGGCCTGGCCCTTTTAGAGGCCTTGGCTTGCGGTGTTCCCGGCATAGCCTCCAATGTAGGCGGAATGCCGGAAGTGATAGCAGACGGTGAAAACGGATTTATTTGTGAATTGGGGAATATTGAAGAAATCGCCGCAAAAGCGTTGCGGCTTTTGAAAGATAAACGCTTGCACGAAAAATTTTCGAAACAGGCCGTTTTGGCCGTACACAAACGGTTTAGGGCCGAATTAATTGTCGGCCAATACGAAAACGTTTATTATCAATTAGTCGGGGATGGAAGAAAATGAAAGAGATTTTTAAAAAAGCGTTGCCGGTTTTGAATAAAATCGAAGAAGCAGGATTTGAAGCGTATTTCGTAGGCGGTTGTGTCCGGGATTTATTGATGGGCGGACAAGTTTCCGATGTCGATATAGCCACATCAGCCACCCCGCAAGAAATAAAAAAGATTTTTCCTAAAACGGTTGACGTGGGGATTGAACACGGAACGGTCCTTGTTCTCTATGATGGAACCCCTTATGAAATTACTACATTCAGGACAGAATCGGCTTATGCTGATTTCAGGCGCCCGGAACACGTCTCTTTTGTGCGTTCTTTAACAGAAGACTTAAAAAGACGGGATTTCACCATGAACGCCATCGCCATGGATAAACACGGAAACATCATTGACCCTTATGAAGGAAGAAAAGATATTGCCGACAAAGTGATTCGCACGGTCGGAAGCGCCAAAGAAAGGTTTCAGGAAGATGCATTGCGAATGATGCGGGCGGTTCGTTTTGTGAGCCAGTTGTCCTTTGAGGTCGAACCGCAAACTTATCAAGCGTTAAAAACGTACGGCCATTTGCTCGAAAAGATTTCCGTCGAACGTATTTCCATGGAGTTCGACAGGCTTCTTACCGGACCGAACCATCAATCAGGAATCAGAATATTGGCCGATACCGGACTTTATTTCTATTTGCCGGGTTTTCGAAACAAAAAAGACGGTTTAATCCGTTTTAACAAGTTGAAACTGGATGAGGAACTTACATTGGAAGAACGCTGGATTTTGCTGCTATATCATTTATTGCCAAGCGGAGATGATGTGGAAGGCCTGTTAAGGTCGTGGAAAATGCCGGTGAAAAGAATCAAAAGAATAAAAACCGGTCTGAAATGGCTTTCTTTCCGCATGGAGAATGAATGGACCGTGATGGACCTTTATTTTGCCACCGAGCCGATCGCACTCAGCACGGAGAAACTTTATAATACGCTGAAAGGAAAGAAATTGCATGCCTCCTTGCAAGAGCTCGCTGCTATTTTCAAACAATTGCCAATAAAAAGCAGAAAAGAAATGGAAATATCCGGCACCGATTTGCTCAACTGGTTTAATCGCCGCGGAGGCCAGTGGGTCGGGGAGTTTCTCGAGAAGGTTGAGAAAGCAATTGTTCTCGGAAAGGTTGAAAACAGGAAAGAAGCGATAAAGGAGTGGCTGTTTAAGTGCAATCGGATGTAAGAAAAAAAATATTGGCTGCTTTTACGGAAAGCAAGGACGAATTTTTGTCGGGACAATATTTGGCGGATTTAATCGGCTGCTCCCGGACGGCCGTTTGGAAACATATCGAAGAACTTCGCAAAGAAGGGTTTGAACTGGAGGCTGTCCGCCGAAAAGGATACCGGATTGTAAAAACGCCGGAAAAAGTGTCCGCTGATGAAATCCGACTCGGGTTGAAAACAGAGTTTATGGGACAAAACATCTATTACGAAGAGACCGTGGATTCTACGCAAAAAATTGCCCACCGTCTGAGCATGGAAAATGCTCCGGAAGGAACATTGGTCATTGCAGATGAACAGCTGCAAGGAAAAGGAAGGCTCGGACGCTCCTGGCATTCTCCCAAATATACAGGCGTGTGGATGAGCCTTATCTTGCGGCCCGATATTCCGGTGGGGAAAACGCCGCAGCTGACCCTTCTTGCGGCGGTGGCCGTTGTTCAAGGGATACAAGAATTAACGGGATTGCAGCCGCAAATCAAATGGCCAAACGATATATTGTTGAACGGGAAAAAAGTGACGGGAATCTTGACGGAGCTTCAGGCCGAAGCCGATAAAGTCCATTCGGTCATCGTCGGCATTGGAATCAATGCCAACCAGAGAAAAGAGGATTTTCCGCCGGAGATTCGCTCCAAAGCCACATCATTGTTCATTGAACTTGGAGAAAAAGTCAATCGCGCGGCGCTTATCAGGGCCGTTTTATCAAGAATGGAAAAATTATATAAAATTTACTTGTCAAAAGGTTTTGAACCTGTCAAGCTTCTTTGGGAAAGCTATGCTCTCAGCATCGGGAAAACAATTACAGCGAGAACTTTGAACAGAACGATTACCGGCAAGGCACTGGGAATTACGGAAGACGGCGTTTTGAAAATTGAGGATGAAGGCGGAAAGATTCATTATGTCTATTCGGCCGACATAGAAATTGATTAAAGTTAGCCGGTTATGACATAGAGGTGCCATGCTCGATGTTTTCCGCCGTCGGAAAATTCGCGTTCCGGCGAAGAAGGCCGGTCTACCCTTTTCGAAGGGGACGGAGAAGACTGTCAAATATTCTTTTCGCAATATTGTCGGAAATGACAGTAAAAAAACAGATTTTCCCTATTGCGCCCGTTTTTCTGATAATATGTCAGAAAAAAGCAAAATTTCAATCAAACGGTTTGGTTACATTGTCGAAATGCTTTTCTCTTGCGGTTAAACCGCATTTTTTTGTAGAATGAGTTGGAAAGATTTGATATAATTTTTTTGGGCGGTATCTTAGCGGAACTGCACCTGTTAACGGTTTTCCTGTGTTGAAAAACTCGAAATCTGCCTAGATCCGCACGGACCGGGACAGAGGGATGAAACTGAATGGGAATATTCAAGGATCCTTCTGTGTTTAAGGATCCTTTTTTATTAGGCAATGTTTCATCTCCTCTTCCAAAAAAAGAAGGAGGAATCAAAGATGAAACAAACGACTGATTTTCTGAAAATGAAAAAAAACAAAGAAAAAATTGTCATGCTCACAGCCTATGATTATCCCGCCGCCAAGCAATCGGAAGAAGCCGGCGTGGATATCATTCTCGTGGGCGATTCGCTGGGAATGGTCGTTTTAGGCTATGATTCTACCATTCCGGTGACGATGGATGAAATGATCCATCATGCCAAAGCCGTCCGCCGAGGGGCGAAAAATACCTTTATTGTTGTCGATATGCCGTTTATGAGTTATCATCTTTCCATACGGGATACGCTCATGAATGCAGCGAGAATTATGCAGGAAGCAGGGGCAAACGCCGTTAAAATAGAAGGTGCCGACGAGGTGCTTGAGCATATCCGCGCATTAACAAGGGCGGGAGTGCCGGTAGTGGCCCATCTCGGGCTGACACCGCAATCAGTCGGGGTTCTCGGCGGATATAAAGTTCAAGGAAAGGATGCGTCCGCGGCGAGGAAGTTGATCGAGGATGCGAAGAAATGTGAAGAAGCGGGAGCGTTTATGGTCGTTCTCGAATGTGTGCCGAGACAATTGGCAGCAGAGATTACAAAAAGTGTCAATATTCCGACGATTGGCATCGGTGCCGGGGCTGAAACAGACGGACAAGTCCTTGTTTACCATGATGTGCTCACTTACGGCGTGGATCGTGTGCCGAAATTTGTCAAACCGTTTGCCAATATTGACGTGGAAGCAATGAAAGGTTTAAAAGCATATGTCGAAGAAGTGAAGGCCGGCACATTTCCTGAAGAAGCTTATACGTACACGATGAAAGAAGAAGAATTGCTTGAACTGTATGGGGGAAAAAAATGAGAGTAGTAACGACCATTAAAGAAATGCGGGAGATTATCAGAGAAAAAAAAGCGGAGCAAGTTTCCATCGGCTTTGTGCCGACAATGGGGTATCTCCATGACGGCCACATCGCTCTAATTCGCAGGGCGAGAGCGGAAAATGACATCGTCGTCGTCAGCATCTTTGTCAACCCGCTGCAATTTGGACCCGATGAAGACTTTGATATTTATCCGCGGGATTTGGAGCGGGACAAGAAAATTTCCGCCCGGGAAAAAGTCGATTTTATTTTTCATCCTTCAGCGGAAGAAATGTATCCGGGAACACTTTCGGTAAAAGTCATTGTCCAAGACAGGACGGATGTTCTCTGCGGAAAGTCCCGTCCCGGCCATTTCGACGGAGTGGCCACCGTATTGACGAAACTCTTCCATATTGTCCAGCCTGACCGGGTTTACATGGGCATGAAAGATGCCCAGCAGGTTGCAGTCGTCGAAGGGTTGATTTCCGATTTCAATTTTCCCATTGAATTGATCCCTGTTGATACGGTTCGTGAAGAGGACGGACTGGCCAAGAGTTCGCGGAACGTTCATTTGACGCCGGAAGAACGGGAGCAGGCGCCCCACCTTTATAAGAGCCTTCTCGAGGCGAAAAAACTTATTTTAGAGGGCGAAAGAGACGAAGTGAAGATTGTCTCCCATATGAGGGATTACATTACAGAGAAAACCGATGCCGATATTGATTATATTGAAATCTATTCTTTTCCCCAATTGAAAAAATTGGACAGGCTCGAAGGAAGAATGATCATTGCGTTGGCAGTCAAATTTTCCAAAGTTCGTCTAATCGATAATATTGTTTTGACAGTTCCGTAAATTGTGCGGCCTTAAATTTTCCAGATAAAATTTTGCAAGGATAAGGGGGGAACTTTATGTTTCGCACCATGATGAATGGGAAGCTGCACCGGGCCCGGGTAACGGAAGCCAATTTAAATTATGTGGGCAGCATAACCATTGATGAGGATTTGCTTGATGCAGTCGGCATGGTTCCCAATGAAAAAGTGCAAGTGGTCAATAACAATAACGGTGCCAGGTTTGAGACATATATTATTCCCGGCAAAAGGGGCAGTAGGGAAATTTGTGTAAACGGCGCGGCGGCGAGATTGGTGGAAGTCGGCGATGTGATCATCATTATTTCCTATGCTTTGGTGCCGGAGGAAAAATTGGCGGAACACAAGCCAAAAGTAGCCATTTTAAATGAAAATAACGAAATTGTTGAAATGTTGTCATCTGAACCGGAAAAAACAATTTTATAAAAGAATGAGGACCCCATTTACGGGGTCTTATTCTTTATGCCCTCTTGACGGTTGCACCGGCATGGGACGGGAGGGGGAATCCTTTTTTTGCATCGGTTCATGAATAGTTGTACATCTTTCATCAGTTGAACCCATTTCTCCGGATTGCAGAAATGTGCCGGTTATGGTAACGTTGAAATCGTTGCAGCATGGGGGTTGAAATTGTGAGAAACAAATACGTGGTCATAGATTTGGAAACAACAGGGAATTCCCCGAAAAAGGGAGATAAGATTATTCAGTTTGCCGCCTGTGTTGTCGAAAACGGAAAAATAACCGGGCAATATTCGTCTTTCGTCAATCCGGGGAAAGAGATTCCCTCTTTTATAGAAGAATTGACAGGAATTACAGCAGAAACAGTTGGGAAAGCTCCGTTCTTTTTTGAGATAGCGCCCAAAATTGCATCCTTGCTTGAGGAAGCGGTTTTTGTCGCCCACAATGCCGTTTTTGATTTATCTTTCCTGCAAAATGAATTGCAAGAAGCGGGATTTGCCGGTTTTAACGGGCCGGTTTTGGATACGGTGGAATTGGCAAGAATTCTCTTGCCCGGAGCGGACAGCTACAGGCTGGGAGAATTGGCCGCTTTGGCGGGAATAGACCATGAACGGCCCCACCAAGCGGACAGCGATGCTCTTGTTACCGCGCAATTGCTGCTCATGTTCATGGACCGTTTGTTGGCCATGCCGAGGGTTACTCTCAGCAAGCTTGTGGAACTGTCAAAAAAGTTAAAGAACGATCTTTCTGTTCTTTTTGAAGAACAACTGTATAAAAAGGATCAAACTGTAGAAACATTGGCTCCCGATTTGGAAATTTACCGGGGGATCGCTTTAAAAAAGTACCGTGACCCCGTTTTTAACCCGCCCGGAACAGATAAACGGGAAACGTCACCATATCCGTCCGCAGCTGCGCAGAAGGAGCTGTTGTTCAAAAAAGCGTTTCCCCGTTCGGAAGAAAGAAGCGCCCAGTTTCAGATGATGGACGCCGTGTATGCGTCCTTTACAGACAACGAGCATGCTGTCATTGAAACCGGCGCCGACGCAGGCAAGACGATGGCTTATTTAGTTCCGGCTGCTTATTTTGCCAAGGAAACAAGGGAAAAGGTTGTTATCAGCGCATATACTTTGCAGCTTCAGAAACAGTTATTGGAAAATGATGTTCCCCTCATGAAAACAGTGCTGCCTTTTCATATAGAAGCGGCTCTGTTAAAAGGCCGGAACAACTATCTAAATTTGGCGAAGTTCATCCACTCTTTGCATGAAGATGATCGCAATTATGACACAGTAATGACGAAAATGCAAATTCTTGTCTGGCTTTTGGAAACGGAAACAGGCGATTATGATGAACTTCATCTTTCCGGCGGCGGAATGAGGTTTATAGAAAAACTGAACCGCGGAGCATGTTTTGATACAGAGGGGGAAGCAAAGGCCCGCTACGATTTTTATCATCGCGCGTTAACCAACGCTAAAAATGCCGATCTGATCATTACGAACCACTATTGTCTGCTTGCCGCCGCTGCGGCAAAAAATTCTGTCTTTCCGACCTGTCGTTATTGTATAATCGATGATGGCCACCATTTTTATAAAGCGGCCGGGAGTTTTTTTGGGGAGTCGTTCGATTATTTTTCTGTCCGGACGCGGTTGCAGCGGTTTTCCGGTTTGGAGAAGATTTTGTTTCACGATGAAGCGTTTCAACAATGGCCGGCAAAAGAACTTCCCCATCCTTTTCAGCTCAGTCAATTGTATGATGATTTGCTCTGGGAAACGGAAGAGTTTTTTGCAAATCTCATTAATTTTGCGAAAGAGAAAGCCGGGACGCAAAACCATCATCGTTTGACCGTCCGCCTGTCGAAACAAAAGTTTCCCTTCATCTGGAGAAAAACGGCGGACAATGCGCAAAGACTTGTTTTGCTGCTGAAAGACATGCAAGAATTTTTGCAAGTTTTTTCAAGAACTTTAAAATCCAAAAACATTGCAAACACGAATAAAGGACGGGAAGTGTCCCATAATTTAGAATTGTTCATTCAAGATTTGGAAGATATGCGCGTAAAATTGCGATCTTTATTCATAGAAGAAGACGGAACGACCGCCGTATGGATCGAGACAGATGTGCGTGCCCCCCATAACACGACAACTGTCTTTGCGCAGCCTGTCAGTGTTGCGTCCCGCCTCCGGGAATCTTTTTTCGGGAAAATGAATAGCGCGGTGGTAACATCGGCCACACTGACAGCAGAGAATTCGTTTCATTTTATTCTAAATGAGCTCGGTCTTGACGAAGGCGAGTGCCGGACGGTAAAAATTCCAGCACCTTTTATGTACCGGAAACAAGTCAAAATGATTGTCCCGGATGATTTGCCGGAAGTAAATGCCGTCTCTTCCGCTGAATATGTTTCATCCATCTGCCAACACATAGTCTCCGTTGCAGAAGCAGTGCAAGGAAGGATCCTGATTTTGTTCACTTCCCGTGAGATGCTGAAGCAGACATATGATTGGATTGCGGAAAGCGGTTTGCTTGTCGATTATGCCCTCATTGCCCAGGATGTAAGCAACGGAAGCAGAAACCGGCTGTTAAAGAAATTTCTCCGGTTCGAAAAGGCAATCCTGTTTGGGACCAACAGTTTCTGGGAAGGAATCGACATTCAAGGCGAAAAGCTGTCTTGTCTCATCATGGCCAGATTGCCTTTTTCCCCTCCTACCGATCCGCTAACGGAAGCGAAAAGCGAATGGATCTCCCGGAACGGGGGAAATTCATTTTTGGATTATTCCCTGCCGGAAGCCATTATCCGCTTTAAACAAGGGTTGGGCAGGCTGTTGCGGTCGGAAGGGGAACGGGGAGTGGCGTTGATCCTGGACAGAAGGATCATGACCGCTTCTTATGGAAAGGCGTTTTTGCAATCTGTTCCCCGCGTTCCGGTGACGGAGGCAAATATAAAGGACGCTGCCGCATATATTCGAGCATGGCTGCGCGCAAATTAAATACAGGAAAAATTTAAAATAATCTTCTTTTTTCCTTGCCGTTTATTGATATAATATTCCTGAAATATTCATTGACGCTTCATTCGGAGGTAATATTTTTATGGAGAGCAAAATCGAAGTTTTGTCAACGGTGAAAATTACATACAGCCCTGATTTGTACAAGATTGTCGACTGCCTGAACCGGACATTGAAAGATCAGGATTTAATGTTCGGTCTTGCATTGGATAAAGAAGATCAGAATAAAGCCGTTTTTACTATTTATCGCACATAATGGGGTATGCGACGTGAAAAAATGGTTCTGGATAGGCGGATTGCTTGTCTTTCTTTTGTTGGGAGCGGCCGGCGTGATTTACATAAAAGCGATGGAGCCGTTTAATGAAGCGGAAAAAATTGCTGTCGAGATTGCCAAAAAAGAAGCCGAACTCGTGACGATTGATGATTTCAGCATTTACAACGGGACGAAAACGTATTTTGTTGTGAAAGGAAAAGACATACGGGGACGAAAATTCGTTGTTTGGATTCCGGAAGAGAAAAAAGATCGCAAAATTACCGTGAGAAGAGAAAAAGACGGCATTACCGAGGAAGAGGCCCGGAAAATTGTCATGCAAAAGAAAACGCCTAAGGAAATCATGTCAGTCAAACTGGGCATGGAGAATAACATCCCTTTGTGGGAAATATATTATCGCTCCAATAAAGATGCCATCAGCTATTATTACATCGACTTCACTACCGGAGAAATGTTGAAAGACATTGAAAATTTATAATAGACTCGGAGGTAAAAAGATGGATATGAAACTGGCAGAAAGAGTAAAAGCATTAACACCTTCGGCCACGTTGGCCATTACTGCAAAAGCAAAAGAATTAAAAGCCCAAGGCATCGATGTGATAGGCCTCGGCGCCGGGGAGCCGGATTTTAACACGCCGGACCATATCATCGAGGCGGCCTATAAGTCCATGAAGGAAGGGCTGACAAAATATACTCCTTCCGGAGGGCTTCCGGCTTTAAAAGAAGAAATTATTAAAAAGTTTCAGAGGGATCAAGGCCTTTCCTACACGCAAAAAGAAATCATTGTCACAAGCGGCGCCAAGCACGCTCTTTATACGTTGTTCCAGGTTATCCTCGATGAAGGCGATGAAGTTATTATTCCAAAGCCTTATTGGGTCAGCTATCCGGAGCAGGTGAAACTGGCCGGTGGTGTGCCGGTATTTGTGGATGCTTTGGAAGAAAATCATTTTAAAATTACTCCCGAACAGCTTCGCGAGGCAATTACCGATAAAACGAAAGCTGTTATCATTAACTCGCCGAGCAACCCGACCGGCATGATCTATGAAAAAGAAGAACTTGAAGCCATTGGAAAAGTGGCCTTGGAACACAATATTTTAATCGTGTCCGATGAGATTTACGAGAAACTTGTTTACGGAGACCATAAACATGTTTCCATTGCCCAACTTTCTCCTGAATTGAAAAATCAAACGATTATCATCAACGGAGTCTCCAAATCTCATTCCATGACGGGTTGGCGCATCGGTTATGCGGCAGGAAACGAAAAAATCATCAGCGCGATGACCAATCTGGCCAGCCACAGCACGTCCAATCCGACGACTCCGGCGCAATACGCGGCGATTGCAGCTTATGCCGGGCCGGAAGAGCCTGTTTTGGAAATGAAAGCGGCATTTGAGAAAAGATTGGACACGATTTATGAGCAGCTCATTCAAATACCCGGATTTTCCTGCGCAAAACCTCAAGGAGCCTTTTACTTGTATCCCAACGTCCGCAAAGCGGCGGAAATGACGGGATATGAATCAGTCGATGCATTTGCCCAAGCCCTGTTGGAGGAAGCAAATGTGGCCATCGTTCCGGGTTCGGGATTCGGCACGCCGGATAATATCCGTCTCTCTTATGCGACGTCCCTTGAATTGTTGGAAGAGGCCATCAGAAGAATCAAGCGCTTCGTGGAAGAAAAAATGAATAAATAATGAAGGGAAAACGGATGGCCGTTTTAAAGGCTGTCCGTTTTCTTTTCAACGGGCAGGATTTCGTTTGTGAAAATTCCTTCATTGAGCTTGCGGATTTTCCGGGACGTTATTTGCGAACCTTCATGATATACTAAAATAGAGGTGTCCGCGAATGCAAATGAAGGAAATTTTTATTCAATGGATGAGGGAAGGCAGTGTTACCATCCCTTATACATTGTTGAACCATTATAAGCAGCTTGGTTTAAATGAAGAAGAATTGGTCTTGCTTCTGCATGTTTATTCATTTCTGGAAAAAGGCAAGGAATTTCCCACTCCAAATGAAATTTCTGCAAAAATGACGGTTTCTCCCGGTCATTGTGCAGATTTGCTTCATAAATTGGTCCACCGCGGTTTTCTTGCCATAAAAGAAGGCATATCCGAAGACGGTATCCGCTATGAAAAGTACACGATTGAACCGCTGTGGGCCAAATTGGCCGAATATTATCTCAGGCAAGCAAAAGCGGAGAAAAGGCTGGAAAAAGAGAAGGATGAAACAGATATTTATACTGTTTTTGAACAGGAATTCGGCAGACCGTTGTCTCCAATGGAGTGCGAGACATTGGCATTGTGGCTGGATGATGACGGATACGAGCCGGCAATCATTAAAGCCGCTCTCAAAGAAGCCGTCATATCCGGCAAACTAAGCTTCCGCTACATCGATCGCATATTGATTGAATGGAAAAAGAACGGCGTGAAAACGGTGGAGCAGGCTGAAAATTACGGCAAGAGGTTCAGACAGTATCAGACAAAATCCAATCGCCACACAAACGAAAAAACTGACAGAATTCCCAAAGACCTTCTTCATTACAATTACTGGTCTGGACAATAAACCGTAAACGGCATTTTTTTAAAAAAAGACAGAAAAAATTGCAAGCGGGGAGAGAAATGTTAACGAAAAAAGAAGTCAAATACTGCATCGATAAAATGGGGGAAATGTTTCCCCACGCGCAATGCGAATTAGTTCATTCCAACCCTTTTGAACTTTTAATAGCGGTCGTTTTGTCCGCCCAAGCCACAGATGCTTCGGTCAATAAAGTTACGAAACACCTTTTTCAAAAATACAAATCACCGGAGGATTATGTAAAAGTTCCTTTGGAGGAACTGCAGGAGGATATCCGCACGATCGGATTGTTCCGCAACAAAGCGAAAAACATAAAAAAGTTGTCGCAAATGCTGATTGAAGAATACAACGGCGAAGTGCCCAGGACAAGGGAAGAGTTGATGAAGCTGCCGGGCGTCGGGCGGAAAACCGCCAATGTCGTTGTCTCGGTGGCATTTGGCATCCCGGCCATTGCTGTTGATACCCATGTGGAGCGGGTCAGCAAGCGATTGGGCATTTGCCGGTGGAAGGACTCGGTGTTGGAAGTGGAAAAAACGCTCATGAACAAAATTCCGAAAGAAGAATGGTCCATTGCCCACCACCGGCTGATCTTTTTTGGCCGTTATCACTGCAAAGCGCAAAATCCCCAATGTGAGATATGCCCTCTTTTGGAACTTTGCCGTGAAGGAAAAAAGAGAATGAAGGGGAAGGAGACGACATGAGTCAACGAGTGGCGGTTGCCGTTCCTTCGGAGCTGATTCATCCGGTCTTTTTTCCGGCAGGAAAGATTTCGTGGGATCGGAACGATGAAAAAACATTGAATGTGTCAGCGCCTTTTATTTATGAAGCCGCCTACTATGCGGGGATGGCAAGCCTCAAGCCGTGGAATGATCCAAAGAGCAGCATTCCTGCCTTGCTTGAGGAATGGGGCAAATTAAAAGGGCCGCTCGAGGAGCTTTTTTCGCAAAGAAAGAAAGCGCGGGCCGAAGGAATGATGAGGCAGGCGGCGGCTTTGTTCATTGAGTTTCTTTTTTGGGCAAACGGAAAGCCGGCCAGACTTTCACCGCGCATTCCGTATGAAGAATTGGAGTATGCCCCCGTTAATATCGCCGAACGGCTGGAGTTCATTATCGCCCGGTTGAATCTTTACCACTCTTCGGTCCAGCTGACCGAGCTTTTTAAAGAAATGGAGAAAATCAATGCGAAATTGTCAGTGTTGCGAAACAGATAATTGTCATCGTATCGGGAAATCCGCTCAGGCCGCAGGGCGAACGGGGGAGGAGAAAAAGTATTGCCCTTCCCCGGATTTCATTGTGTGCCGCAATGGCATGACATTTTTTGCCGGAAGACGTTCCGTACCCTCAAGGGTGGCCATGGCGCACATGATGCGTTTTTTCATTAATCGCCGGAACAGATTTTAAGAATCCCTTCGGTACAGTCTTGGGCGGCTGGAAGAAAACAAAAATGCGTCCCGTTGTTTCGGGACGCATTTTTATATTGTTCAAAAATGATTGGCCTGTTTTTGTCCGTTGTTTTAGCGGTTTTGTTGCTCCTGTTGAGGGCGGGGCTGGTTATGCGGTTGGTTCTGCGCTCCCGGAGGATTGGGCTCCGGGCCCGGCTCGTTTCTGCCCGGGGGCTGGCCGCCGTTGTTATTTCCATTTCCCCCGTTCCCGTTGTTGTGATTGTCATTTCCCCCGTTGCCGCCGTTGTTATTATCGTTGTTGGAGTCTTGGTTGCCGTTTTCATTTCCGTTGCCATCGCCCGGTACGGGTTCTTGTCCCGGTTCACCGCCATTTTGATCGTCATTTCCGCCGTCATGGCCATTTCCCGGTTCTGGGGGACGATTGTCCGGATCATCGGCGCCTCCGGGTTCATCTTCTCCGGGTACGGATACTGTTGCCGACACCGCCGGACTTCTTTCACCGCCCTTTACGGCAGACAATTTGAATGTATACGAACCTCCGCCTTCGGGCGTGTATGCATATTGCTTGTCAGCGGTCCTTGCCAGCAGTTGCTCGCCTTTGCCGTCTTTTTGCACAAACAGTTCAAATTCAACATCTTCATCTTCATGTTCCCATGTCAGCGTGATCTGATTTTGACCCGGATTATAGACGGCGTTAAAGTTTGCCGGAGCGGCTAAGGCAGAATTTTCCCCGGCGGAACTATCCGGTGCATGCCCTTTTACGGCATACTCAATGGTTACTTGATCGTCCGGGGTAGAAGCATCGGCCACGACAGGAGGCATCGTTCCTTTGATAATTCTCACTTTTTGCACGCTGTTCGGCATGGGAAAGTCCGGTGTCCGTTTGTTTTTGGAAACATGGGACATTAAATTTTTGAACAGCGTCATCGGCAATCGTTGTTCTTGGCCGACAAGCCAGTTTTTGAATTTATTGTCGTAGCCGACCCAAACGGCGATCGTATAGTTGGTCGTGTAACCGACAAACCATGAATCGGGGACCGCGCCCGGCGGTATTTTATATTTCTGCCGCTCTTTTAAAGTATAGTTGGTTGTACCCGTTTTCCCCGCAACCGGAAGTCCCGGTATGTTTGCGGAGGTTCCCGTTCCGTATCGGAGCACGTCTTTTAAGATATTGCTAACCATAAACGCCGTGTAGTCGTGCATGGCGAGCGTAGTTTCCGGCTTCATGTTCAGTCTTGTGCCGTCGGGAAGTTCAATATGGGTGACGGCATGGGGTTCCGTATAGAAACCGTTGTTTCCAAAAGCGGCGTAGGCACCGGCCATTTCCAGTGTGGAAACGCCTTTGTCTTCCCCGCCGACTCCGCCGATTGAATAGGCTTCTTGCGGGTCAACCAATTCAATTCCGATATTTTTGGCAAATTCCGCCGCCTTCTTAACTCCAACCGCTTGCGTTGCCTGCAGGGCGGGAATGTTCCGGGAAAGGGCCAGAGCATTTCTGATCGTCATCGGCCCCATATGTTTATTATCCCAGTTGTTAATAGGCGTGCCGTCGGAGTACGTATAAGGTTTATCCTCCAAAACGTGATAGGTGCCCCATTTCAAATATTCGATGGCAGGTCCGTAAGCGAAAATCGGTTTAAAAGTGGAGCCGGGCTGCCTTTTGGCATCAGTCGCGTAATTAAAGCCGAAAGTCACGGTTTTATTGCGTCCGCCTCCAAGGGCGAGAATCTCGCCTGTTTTTGTATCCAGCAAAGTGATGCCGGCCTGCATTTTATCATTGGGAAATTTGACAATCCCATTGTTGAGAAGTTTGTCAACATAGTCCTGTGCATTCGTATCGAGAGTTGTAAAAATTTTCAATCCGTCGGAAAAGGGATCGAGATTCGGATATTTTTCCTTGATTTCTTTGATGGCATGCCCGATAAATGAATCGTACGGGATGCCGCCTTTTTTCCGCTGTTCTTCCGGAACCAGGGAAGCCGTCAAATCCGCAGCTTGGGCTTCTTTCATCTCTTCTTCCGAGATAAATCCGTGCTGATGCATTAAAAACAGGACAATGTTCCGTCTTTTTTCGGCCCTATCCGGATTTGTAAAGGGATCATAGTTGGCCGGGCTTTGCAGAATGCCCGCCAAAGTGGCTGCTTCCGGAAGGGTCAACTCGTCCAAGTCTTTGCCGAAATAGGTCTTTGCCGCCGTGGCGATGCCATGTCCGGCGCTTCCCATCCAGTTTTTATTAACATACATTTCAAAAATCTGTTCTTTTGTATATCTTTGTTCCACTTGAAAAGCCAGCCATGCTTCTTGTACTTTCCGTTTGAGCGTTTTTTCAGGTGTTAAAAAGGATGTCTTGACTAATTGCTGGGTGATCGTGCTCCCGCCCTGTGAACCAAATCCATCCCTGATATTAGCGATAACGGCGCTTGCCAAACGGAAATAATCCACACCGTGATGTTCAAAAAATCTGACATCCTCTGCAGCGAGGACGGCATTTTTCACCAATTCCGGGATGTTTTCATATTCGACATAATTTCGTTTTTCTGTTCCAATTTCTGCCACCAATTTGCCGTTTCTGTCAAATACTTGTGAAGATACAGGATCCTTTAACAGTTTCTCATCCAATTCGGGAGCATCTTTAATCATATAGGCAAAAGCGCCGATTCCACCCAGCATGCCGATGATGCCAATAACAGCCAGGACGATCATGACACGTTTGAAGATGGTTTTTCCTTTGCTGTTTTTGTTCCCTTTCGCTCTTTTTTGAGCTTCAAGGTATTTTCGGCGCTCCTCTCTCGTTCGATATTTTTTTGCCATACCGGTTCCTTCCTTTCTTCTCAATGAAAGCAAAAAGTCAGCTTAAATTGTACAGACGGTCAATCACTTTTATATAGTCAATTCTCGGCTGAAAGCCGAGGGGGATGAGATACCCCAACTCCTCGATTTCAGATTTTTTTATCGACTTTCGCCCTCCGTTTTTCATCCTTTCCCAAAAGCGAAGCAAATGTTTGCCTTCAAGAAGATAAATTTCCTCGAGGGCAGAAAAGCGGAGGATGACAAAAGCAATCCCCCCTTGATCCAGAACCTGGCGAATATGGTTGATTTGGTGGGCATGAAAGTTCTTTAATGGAAAAGAAGTTTTATGTCTGGTTTCTTTTGCCTCAAAATCTATATATCTTCCTTTATATACACCGTTGTAATCGGTGGTGGAAGCTTGTTTGAAGTAAGCTTCGGTAATGACGGCCGCGCTGCGTTTCGGATAATCGACCCGGACTATTTGCACGGGTGTCGGTTTTTTATGGACGACAGCGATACCCTTTTGCAAATAATATTGATTCGTTGCATTAATATCCTCTTCCAAAGTCATCCCTCTGTTGCTGAAGGAAAAATCTTTTTCTTTTGGGGGAGTATATTGTTCTGCAGGCGGCACATACTTTTTTCCGTTTGGATAATGAATATTCATGCAGACGCCCCCCTCAGACTACTATTTATCATACCAAAAAGGGTTTCGTTTTGGTTGAATAAAAAGCACTATTCGGCAAATCCTAACAAAAAAGCACAGGAAAGGATGCCTGTCGGGACAGGAAAATGTTGTTAAAATGTTCGGAAAAGAAACTTCTAAAGATAATATCACTAAAAACATTTTTCTGCAATAGAGATAACATATCGCGGACAAATGCGTATTTTCAATATTTTCAGCACCATCCGGACGTCCTCTGGTCGTTTTTGGCCCATATGGTGTCCAGAAACGCCGGATGGAACATGTGCGATCTGGAAGGGCCCGCGCTTTCCCGTTTGGTGGACGGGGACAAGAGGCGCAAGCTATTTTTCACATATGAAAGGGCAAATTGGCTTATTTTTCAAGATGCCTACCCCCAATTGCTTATTTACCACTATTCGACGAGATTGGGCAAGCCAATGTTTCATCTTTTAAAATACTTCCATATTTCCTCATTTATGGAGACAGAATGGAACCGATACTGGCGAAACAAAGATAAGGAAAGATTGTTGATTTCTTTAATTATCAACGAACAAAATGTCATCCAGCGACCCGTGATTGAACATCCTTTTTTCAAAAAACACGTTTTTGATACGGCACTTTTTTTCCTTCAAGATTGGCTCCATTTCAGTTGTGTGCTTTTTCCGACTTTGGAAGGGCGGCTGTTTGGCGCAAGCGTGAACGGATTTAAATCGGTATCGAAGAGAATTGATTTGGGAAAGAGGCTGGCGGACATTCTTTTCCATGAAGATATTTTTCCGTTCATATTCCGGTTTGCGAAAAAAATTTCCCATACCGGTTCGAGGGAAGATTATGAACGGTTTTTGCAGCAAAATTATAAAAGCGACACTCCCCCTTTGCGCCGCATTTATCCTGTCATCCTTCATCCTCCCCGTCCCGTTGCTGACTGGTCTTTGTCGCAAAAGCTGAAACGAAAATGGTTTTCCGGCAAGGTATCGCACCGGCATCCAATTCATTTGACGGACTGGTATGCCGATAAACGGGAACAACTGCAAACGATGGCCATGCTCAAAGAGGTTTTCAAAATGGGAAAAATAAAAAGGCTGGGAGATGATTAAGGGAAACTAAAGGCAATATAAAGAAATGTAAATAATGACAGGTGTTTACAAAAAAATATCTTTCTGCGCCCGGTTTCGCATTCTGCCGTTCAAAAATCGGAAGACGCCTGCAGCAGCAGGGAATGACGCAAAAAAGCAGGCAGGCTTTCTTTTGAGAAATACCTGCCATATGCCGTTTAGGTTGATGGACGGTTTGGCCCTTCCAACTTTTTGTCTCCGTAACCGGATTTCGTTTCTTCTTGTTTTTTCGGTCCGTGATTTTGTTTGTTTTTTCTTTTCATAAAAACACCTCCACTTATAGAGTGCACACTAATCATAAAAGCATACCTTTTGATTTTGTCGAAAGGCATATTGTTGAGAAAGAAAACTTCTTTCTTTAGCGAAAGGCCGGTTGTTTTGTCGTGCAGGCAGGAGTCGCGTATTTTGAAACGAATACATAAGACAGAATTGATCGTCAAAAGGAGGTTGCAAGAAGTGAACGCTCCAAACGGTTCGAAAGAGGAATTGTTAAATCTGCTCACGGATATTCATCGGCAGCTGCAAGAACTGGATAATGCCTTGGAAAAATATTTTGCCAATTGCCGGGCGCAGCTGGAAAATCAAAGAGAAGCGAAAATGGCCGGTTTTCAACGCGCATTGCTGGATTTGGAAAGAAATTATTACCGGAAACGCACTGCGGAAGTCCGCGAGCGGGCAAAGTTTAACAAGCGTGGTGCGTTGAGGATGAAAAGGAATTACTCCGGGTATTTATATCAAAATCCGTTGATGTAGCTGTTTCGGGCTACTTTTTTATTTGTTCACGTAAAAAAGACCCTGTACAAAAAGGTACAGAGTTTTCATGCAATTATTTGCTGCCGTTATATGTAAAAGAGTTTTTGTCACTCTCTATATCGGGAAATGTCGCCCCTAAAGCTTCAAGTTCACGGACCAATATTTTGTAGTCGCTGGAATCTATTTCATTAAAAATATAGGCTTTCCTGGCAAAATCAAGCAATTTATTAACATTTTCTGCATCATATTTTTTCTCTTCGTAAAATTTCTTCTTCAACTCGTGGACATGCATGGACACAAACCCCCTTCTTTGTTCCGTGAAAATTCCCTGTAATTAACAAAATTTTTAAAATAATTCCCATCCTGTGTTACGTATATAATAACACAAAATTACTGAATTATTTTATTTTCTAAAAATTAAAACTTCCGACAACTTATCCCATCTTTAGACATAACCGGAGCCATTTCTCTGTTTTGTTTCGGACTAAAAATGATTCACGGTACCGGGGATTTCACATACAATAATTTGTCAAAGGAAATATCTTTCGGCAACGGTTCAATGGATAAAGAAACCGGGAGGAATAAGATGATGAAAACAGAAAGCATTTGGACGCTGTCCGAACATGGCGGAACTTGGCCGGCGGAATTCTCCCCTCATGTTGTGGATGGCCGTTTCCGTTCAAGTTTTGCCCCGTTTGATGTCCGTTTTCCTTTCAGAGCATACTCAGTCGGAACAGGCGCCGGATTCCTTGCAACACGTTTTTTTCCCGGCTATCCGTATATATATTCTCCCGAAGCTTACGGTATAACGGCAAACGCCAGAGATAGCGGGCATTTTTCTCCATGGCTCCACTATTTTGCCGGAGTGTCCTATCCCCAAGCGGGGAGCGGGGGAGAACAAATTCCCGTGGAAACGGTCTTTCAAAACCCCTTGCAGCCGTCTGCGGGGACAGGGGGGCAAGGGGAACCGCACTTTCTGGCCCAGCCTTTTCCATATCCCCGCCCGCATCCAAATTATATGATGCATTTCATGAAGCCGCCGTCGGGATTTCAAACCATATTGAACTCATTTAAATCGGAAGATGGCACCCTCGATATAAAGAAAATGATCGATACTGCCGGCCAGATGGCTTATGCTGTGAATCAATTCCAATCTCTCCTGAAAGGACTGGGGGGAATATTTAAAATGAAAGGAACACCGGTCTGACCGTGTTTTTTTCATTTTTTCATATAAAAAAAGCAGCCTGTGCTGCTCAAAGAACCTTCAATCAATATGGATTCTTTTTGCTTTTTGTTTCGGAACCCGGATTTTCAGGAGGCCGTTTTGGAAAGAGGCTTGGACTGTCCGTTCATCGATGGGGTGGCCGAGATAAATCCTGCGGACGGAGCGGCGGTAGGATTCCCGCCTGGAAAATTGCTGTTTTTGTTCATTTTCCCTTGTTTCAATTTCTTCGTGTATGACTGAAATTGTAATAAAATGATCCAAAATGTCGACAGAAATTTGTTCTTTTTTTACACCGGGAAGTTCAGCTGTTATGATATGTTCGTCTTTTTCTTCTCTCACGTCGACATAAAAAGTGCCGGCCGGCATTTGGAAAAATTCGTCCATGCTTTCAAGCAGGCTTTTCATCGGCCATTTGCGGAAGAAATGGTTGATAGAATGAAAGAATTCATCAAAGGGATCAAGCAGTCCTCCTTTTTTTGGATTGTCCGGGAGATGGGAAGACAATGTTATTTCCTCCTCCAGTCATACATTTTATTTTAGTTTATGCGGGAAAAATCCGTTTGTTTACTGACAGAAGCCGGCTTCTTGCAAGAAAAAAGGAGGCAGCAGCCCGGATGCCTCCTGAAATTCCCCGCTTTGGAAGGGAATCGTTTGTATACATCACATCATATCATCCAAAAGTTCATCAGGTTGGAAAATCAGATAGCCGTTGTCATCAGTCCTGATTTTTCCTTCTCTTTTCAGTTTCGTCAGCGTTCTGCTGACCGTTTCCCTTGTCGTGCCAATCATATTGGCCAAATCCCTGTTAGTGAATTCCCCTTTTAAAATATAATGGCCGTCTTCGAGCCGGGAACCGTGTCTTTTTGCCAGCCTGACCAGGAGACGGATAATTTGTTCCGACGTATTATTTAAGACTTGTTCTTCCAGCCGTTCCTGGAGATCGATGATTTTTTCGCCAAGAAGGCGGAAAACTTTTATCGTCAGCTGCGGATCTTCAATGAGGATTTGTTCAAATTGGGCGATAGGCACAACGACCAGTTTGGCATCAGACAGCACTTCCGCATTGGCGGGATATCCGCCTTTGCGGAAAAAACCGATGTGGGGAAACATCTCCCCTTTTTTGAGAATATTGACGATCTGTTCTTTTCCTTGCAAATCGTTTTTATATATTTTTATTATTCCGGTAAATATAAAATAAACATTTTCAATAGGGTCGTCTTGAAAGAAAACGTGGCTCCCTTTTTTCCATGTTCTGACGATGGAAATATTGACGATCTTCGATATTTCTTTATCATCTAGATGCCGGAATAAGGAAAAATTGTTCAGTGTCTTTTTTATATCTTCAACATTCATGTCTGCACCTCTTATCTTGCTCATACATTGAACTTAATGTTATTGTAACAAATAAACCCGCTTTTTGTATAATAAACCCTGTTTTTGTCAAAGAGGGGATTGAAATGGAATAATCGGGACGCTGTTGGCCTGCGCACTGCGGCCATAATGAAAGAGCGTCTTTTTCCTCTTTTTTTGCGAACATTTATTCGTTAATATAGGGATAGAGGTGAAAATGATGTTCGGAAAAAAATCTCTGTCCGAGTTTTTGCGGGAATTAAAACTGGAAGATTCCTATAAAGACAGAATTGTATACTGGCATACCATTGAGGGAAGAGAAGCAAAAACGGTCAGTCTTCCTGATGATATAGACGGCCGGCTTGCCGGAGCGCTGGAAAAAAGGGGAATCAGCTCCCTTTATACACATCAGCGTACAGCTTATGAAAAAGTCCGGTCCGGAAAAAGCATTGTCGCCGTGACGCCGACGGCATCCGGAAAAACGTTGTGTTATAATTTGCCCGTTCTTCAGTCGGTGATTGAAAATCCGCTGACAAGAGCCCTCTATATTTTTCCGACGAAGGCCCTCGCCCAAGACCAAAAAAGCGAAATCAATGAATTGATTCAAGAAGCGGGTCTTTCCGTGAACAGCTATACATACGACGGGGATACGCCCCCAACGGTAAGGAGAAAGGTGCGGAAAGCGGGCCACGTCGTCATTACCAATCCGGATATGCTTCATACGGCGATTTTGCCCCACCATACGAAATGGGTGGCCCTCTTTGAAAATTTAAAATACGTTGTCATTGATGAACTGCACATTTACCGCGGAGTGTTCGGCAGCCACGTCGCCAATGTCATTCGCCGCCTCCGCCGTATTTGCCGTTTTTACGGAAGTGATCCGGTGTTTATATGCACTTCGGCAACGATTGCCAACCCGGTGGAACTGGCGGAACAACTGACGGAAAAAAAGATGGAACTGGTAGATAACAACGGGGCGCCGAGCGGAACAAAACATTTTTTGTTTTATAATCCGCCCGTCATCAACAAACCGTTGAATATCAGGCGCAGCGCAACCCTTGAAGCCGTGAGGATAGCCGGAGAATTGCTGAAAAATAAAATTCAGACAATAGTTTTTGCCAGAAGCCGCGTCCGCGTGGAAATCATTCTCACGTATCTGCAAGAATTGGTGAAACACCGGATCGGTCCGAAAGCGATCAGCGGCTACCGCGGAGGTTATTTGCCGACCGAACGGCGCGCCATTGAAAAAGGACTTCGCGAGGGAAAAATATACGGGGTTGTCAGCACGAACGCTCTGGAACTCGGGGTGGATATCGGACAGCTTCAGGTTTGCGTGATGACCGGTTACCCGGGCTCCATAGCGAGCACATGGCAGCAGGCGGGCCGCGCCGGAAGAAGGCACGGGGAATCGCTTGTCATTTTAGTGGCCAGTTCTAACCCCCTCGATCAATACATTATCCAGCATCCTGATTACTTTTTTGGCAGCAGCCCGGAAACGGCCCGCATCAATCCCGACAATTTGATTATTTTGATAGAACATATGAAATGCGCCGCCTATGAACTACCTTTTAAGAAGGGCGAGCGTTTCGGCGCTTACGAGACGGAAGAAATTCTCGAATATTTGGCTGACGAGAGAGTGCTCTACAGGAACGGCGATAAATGGTATTGGATGAGCGATGCGTTTCCCGCCCACAATGTCAGTTTGCGCTCCGCTTCACAGGAAAATGTGGTCATTATTGATCAAACGGATATTGCCAAAGTCAAAGTGATCGGCGAAATGGATCGGTTTTCGGCGATGACTCTCTTGCATGAAGAGGCGATTTATCTCCACCAAGGCATACAGTATCAGGTGGAAAAGCTCGATTGGGAAGAAAAGAAAGCCTATGTCCGCGAGGTGAATGTCGATTACTTCACCGACGCCAATTTGGCGGTCGAATTAAAAGTGCTCGAAGAAGACAAACGGCGGAAGAACGGGTCCGCGGAGATAGGTTACGGGGATGTCAGCGTGTTGGCCAAAGCGACGATTTTTAAAAAAATCAAATTCGAAACGCATGAAAACATCGGCTCCGGACCGATATACTTGCCGGAAGAAGAACTGCACACCGCTTCTGCGTGGATTTCCGCGGACAAAGAAGCGGCCGGTCTTCCCGAGGCCAGATTGGAGCAAGGGTTAATCGCCGCCGCCCATGCCCTCGGTTCGATCGCCCCTTTGTTTGTCATGTGCGACCGCCGCGACATTCATGTCGTTCCGCAAGTAAAAGCGATTCACAATGAAAAACCGACCATTTTCTTTTATGATCGCTATCCGGGCGGGGTCGGATTAAGTGAAAAAATTTATGATGACATGGAAAAAATTATGCGGGAAACGATGGGATTGATTCAAAATTGCCGCTGCGAAAAGGGCTGCCCGTCGTGCATCGGGACGGAGGCCCAGTCAGAGTCCGCCAAAACAGATGCCTTGCACCTTTTAGGAATGTTTCTCGGTAATCAGGGGGAACAAAAGGACGGAGAGACGATATGAGTTCGTTGCGAAACAAAATCAACCGGTTAAAACCTCATCTCGGTGCGGTAAAATCGGGGGATGATGGCCCCCGTCGCGCAGATGCGGCAGAAGAAAAGGGACAAGACATCGAGATTCCTTATCTGGAACAATGGAAAAACATGAATGCCAAACCGTATTTTTTCGACGGCGACTATTGCCTCGTGAGGGAAAAGCGGTTTCCGCTGGAATTGAAGCACGGCAAATACCGCTTGGGGCAGTTTCTCGACGCTGTTTCCGCCTGGAACCGGAGGGATATATCCCATCCTTTGTCATCGAAAGGATTCAGCCCGGAAGATCTATTCTTTTTCGATATAGAAACGACCGGTTTGGGGGGAGGAACCGGAAATATCATTTTCTTGCTGGGACAAGCAAGCGTGGAAGACGGGGAAATAGTGTTAAAACAGCATTTTCTTCCCCGTCCCGGCGCCGAGGTGCCCCTTTATCAAAGCTTTTTGGAAAGCATCGATTACACTACGCTCGTCACTTATAACGGGCGTGCGTTCGATTGGCCGCAAGTGAAAACAAGGCATACGCTGATACGCGAACATCTTCCCCGACTGCCTTCATTTGGTCATTTTGATCTGTTCCATGCCGCAAAAAGATTGTGGCGGCACAAACTGGAAAGGTTAAAACTTTCCGTCGTTGAAGAAGAAGTCTTGGGGATTAAGAGGGAAAATGATATCCCCGGTTTTTTGGCGCCGATGATCTATTTTGATTATGTGGAACGGCAGGATCCCGAGGGGATTTTTGCGGTAATGGAGCACAATGAAAAAGACATTTTGTCTTTGATTACCTTGTACACCCATTTGACCTTTCAATTGTTGGCCATGGATGAAAAGCAGACGGATCAAGAGGTCTATGAAGTTGGACGCTGGTATGCATATTTGGGAGAAACAGAGGCTGCGGCGGACACGTTTGCGCAAATTGCCGACGGGAACGGCTTGGCTTCAGACAAGGCAAAGTTGGCCCTTTCTTTGCAGCGAAAAAAACAAAATGATTGGAGCGAGGCTGCAACACTTTGGAAAGAAGTGGCCGAATGCGGCGATAAAAATTTAGCCTTTCAAGCTTGCATCGAGTTGGCCAAATATTATGAGCACAGGGAAAAAAACATCGCCGAAGCCTTGTATTTTGCGAAAAAGGCCGAATCCATCCTTTTGTATGCCCAAAAAGACGATTTTTCGGGAAAATTTTCAATGTTTTGGCAGGATATTCAGAAACGTTTGCAAAGATTGAAAAGAAAAAGTTATCAATTGTAACAAAATTGTAAGAATTGACACAAAAGTTCGCCTTTTCCCTTATTGCATCCGCAAAGCTCTATGGGTAAAATAGGGGCGCATATGATTGCGGGACGGTTAATGGATAGTGAAGGAGCAGTGATCGGATGCAGGGGTTGCCGAAAGCATTATTATTTTTGTTTTTTCTCGTTATTTGCCTGACAGCACTTATTTTTTCCAGTTTTAAAGAGGTTACGTTTTGACAGGGCCTGGGAGCAGGCATGCCGCTTATTCGTGCAGATATTTGTTCGCGCGGGTAAGCGGAACTTCTTTTTAATGAAATCGTGTTGATGGCAAAATAGGTTAATTAATTAGTACAAGTTTACTTTCATCATCATAATTTGTTAGTAAAATAACCATGATGATGAAAGGAGAAAAAAGGATGCATTGTAGCAAAGTGTGGCCTGCCGTGATTCACCCGACAAAATGCTGCGTGAACCATACTTTTAGTAATAATATAGTGCCTCACATTCATCCGTCCCACACGACAACGGTCAATCATGTGAATTTCCAACATCAACACTATTTCCCTCATTCTCAATCGCAAGTCACTCAAGTAACGCACCAGCATTTTGCAGCACCGCCGGGACAAGTACCCCCATTTGCCGGCGGATGTGGCCCAAGACCCGGTTTTTTTGGCAGATAATGGACAGGCGTAGCCGTTCCGGGAGACGGATTTGTAAAGCAAGGGCTTTTCACAGCCCTTGTTTTCGTACATAATAAAGTTGAGTGCAACATATGTTTTGATAAGGAATGAATGAAGTTTGGCAAAAGTTGCGGCTGTATCCGGTTATAAGTCTTTTGAACTCGGTATTTTTCAGCAATCTGACAAAAGGGTGGAAATCATCAAAACGGCCCTGAAGAAAAATATTCATTCTCTTCTGGAAGAAGGGTATGAATGGATTCTGATCAGCGGGGAACTGGGGACGGAATTGTGGGCGGCCGAAGCGGTTTTTTCCTTGAAGGAAGAAGGCTTCGAAGAATTGAAATTGGCCGTGATTACGCCCTTTCTTCATCAGGAGAAAAATTGGAACGAAAGAAACAAAGAGTGGTATAACTCCGTTTTGCAACGGGCGGACTATGTAAACTCCGTCAGCAAAAAACCTTATATGAATCCGTGGCAATACCGTCAAAAGAACAAGTTTTTTATTGAAAAGAGCGACTTGCTTCTTCTTTTGTATGATCCGGAATTTGAAGGAAGCCCCAAGTACATTTATGAAGCCGCCAAGAAATATCAACAAAAACACAATTATGAAATCCGCCTGATCCATTTTTATGACCTGCAGGAACTCTTTGAGGAAGAACAAATGAGGCGGGAACCATTTTGACTCCTCCTCCAAAGCAAATTGACAAAGAAAGCTGTTTTTGAAAAAATAATCTTAATGATTGGTGAATATTTGAGGTGAGAAACAATGCTTACGGATAAAATAAAGTTAACCGCAAACGATATTTTGGAAAAAGATTTTAAAACAGCGATGCGCGGATATAAACAGGAAGAAGTGGATAAATTTCTTGATATCATCATCGGTGATTATGAAACTTTTCATCAAATTATTGAGGAATTACAGGAAGAAAATAAACGATTGAAAAAACAGCTTGAAGAAGCTTCAAAGCGTCCGGCGCAGCAAACAACCGGCACAACAAATTTTGATATTTTAAAACGCTTGTCCAATCTCGAAAAGCATGTTTTCGGCAGCAAGCTGTATGATTGAGAATGACAATTACTCTTATTGATTGATTTTATTGCCATTGAATCTTTTTTGTTACATACATATAATATATAGTACAAAGTTAAGTTAATAACGTTCGGGTAATCGCTGCAACGAAGCGTAGTACTTCGTTGTAGAGGAAAGTCCATGCTCGCACAGGCTGAGATGCCTGTAGTGTTCGTGCCTGGCGAAACCATAAGCCAGGGCAGTCGGTTGATCCGCCGGCTGACGGCAGGGAACATGCCTAAGTCCTTTACAGGATATGGCATAAGTACCTTGAAAGTGCCACAGTGACGTAGCCTGGGCAGAAATGTCCGGGGTGGAACGCGGTAAACCCCACGAGCGAGAAACCCAAATTATGGTAGGGGCGCCTTCTCTGAGGAAATGAACGAGGAGAAGGACAGACCTGTACGGGTCTGTAGATAGATGATTACCGCCGGAGTACGAGACGAAAGTCGTTTGCAGTACGATGGTACAGAACATGGCTTATAGAACGTTATTAACTTAACTGACCGGATCAGAAAAACTCCCCTTCGGGGGAGTTTTTCTTTTGGCTTCACGACATAGCGCCAACCGTTATGGATTGCGGCAAACACCGGGAAACCGTTGTTTGGCCGGTGCTTTTTGAAGGGTGAGCGCTGTCTCGGGCGGGACATCAAACTTTACATATCCAAAATGGTAAATTATCAAATCAAAGCATAATTTTTCCCAAATGAGAATATAATGTGACTGTCATTTATTTTAGGAAAATGATAATGAAGGCAGGGGTGTCCAAGAAGCACCATGAGAGGTTTGCAAATTGATTTTTTCGCCATTTCCCGGGCTTTGTCATCTTCCATGAAAATGCTGCAGGAAGAAGGATGCGATTTTTCCGCCTTGGAAAAATTGGCTGATGCGCGCAAATCATTGGAACGAGCGATTACTTTTTCGTGTTCAAAAACGATTTATTGATTTGCAGCACCCGACAGGCACTTCATTGGCTGGAGAAAGAGCGTTTTGAATGTACCGGTTCCGGCTGTTCCGAAAAAGGGAATCAGCCGTTTTTTTACGGTTGAAACATGACGGACGCCCATTTTCAACGGCTTTATCACGGCGTGTCTTTAATATCAACACATTTGCCGCTTTTTTCCGGCTTTCCGCAAGCTTTAATACCCCGCTTAAGAATCTTTTATGCGTTTCTGACCATATTTTGACGACAAAATGCGACAATCGACTATAATAATAATCGTGAAAGAATCAGGATTTTTTTGATGGAGGATTGCAACATGCAAAACAGACTGCCGTTTACGCTCTCTAAAAATGAATCATTTACCGAAAAATTATCCCAGTGGGTCGGGGATGTTTTTTACGACATTCTGCCGGAAGCCGGTTTTGAATTACGGGATGAGCAAATTTATATGGCGTTCCAGCTTGAAAAAGCGTTTAAAGAAAAAAAGGTGATGTTCGCCGAAGCCGGCGTGGGTACCGGGAAAACGATTGTCTACCTTTTGTATGCCATTTGCTATGCCCGGTATACAAACAGGCCGGCGATAATAGCCTGTGCCGACGAATCTTTGATTGAACAGCTTGTAAAAAAGGAAGGAGATATTGCCAAACTGGAAAAGGCCCTCCATTTAAACATAGATGTCCGCCTCGCAAAATCGCGGGAGCAATATTTATGCCTAAAAAAATTAGAAAAAGCTGTTTTTGAAATGGAAGCGGCAGCTGATATATATGACCGGTTACCGGATTTTGTCTTTGATGATCTCTCTATGCAAAAGTTCACCCCTTATGGAGATCGCAAAGATTATCCCGAGTTGACTGATGAGGAGTGGGAGAAGGTCGCCTGGGACCCCCTTCAGGATTGTTTTACATGCGACCGCCGCCATCGTTGCGGCCAAACGCTGCACAGGGATTATTACCGGGGGGCGAAAGATCTGATCATTTGTTCACAAGATTTCTTCATGGAACATATTTGGACGAAAGAATCAAGGAAACGGGAAGGGCAGCTTCCGCTCTTACCGGAAAGTTGTTGCGTTGTGTTCGATGAAGGCCATTTGCTCGAATATGCTTGCCAAAAGGCGCTGACGTACCGCCTTGAAGAAATGACCCTGGAAACCCTACTGGAACGATTGATGTCCAATGACGTCAGGGAAGCGACATTGTATGCCATCGAAGAAGCGATTGAGCATAATGTGCGATTTTTTGAACTGCTGAAAAAATCAGCCCGGAAAATTGCCGGATCCGATAAGCAAGCGATCAAAAAAACGGCCGAATTGACAGAAGCCGCCCGGAAACTGAAAGATTCCCTGGAAAAATTGCTGGATGAATTAGTTTTTGACAGTGAAATGTATGTCATTGATGAATACGAATTAAGAATCGTCGAAGAACACCTGGATCAAATCGTATATTCCCTTTCTTTATTTATCAGGGAGCTGAAAGGAATTCTTTGGTTCGAAGAAGAAGAAGGACAAAGAACCCTTGTCATCATGCCGCGCATGGTGGAAGAATTTATGCGGGAAGAAGTGTTTTCCCAGAAAAAACCGTATATCTTTTCTTCGGCCACATTGTCAGATCATAAATCTTTCACATATTTGGCAAACAGCCTCGGAATCAGCGATTATTTATCTTTTTCAGTGGCATCGCCTTTCGATTACGACCGGAATATGAAAATATTCATGCCGCTTTTTCCGGAAGGCCGCTTTGAAGACAAAATGCGGTATGCCAAAGAGCAGTTAGTGAAAACAGGGGGACGGGGTCTCGTTTTGTTTTCGAATCAAGAGGAATTGCAAATGTTTAAAAGATTTTTGAGCGATGTCCGTTTTCCCGTCTATGCGGAAGGAGACGCAGAAATCAGCACCCTTGTCGCCCATTTCCAGAGGGAAGAGAGTTCTGTCCTCCTTTCTATGAATCTATGGGAGGGCCTTGATGTCCCGGGGCCCGCTTTGGAGAATTTAATTATATTTAATCTGCCGTTTCCGCCCCATGATCCGGTTTTTGAAGCAAAAAGGGAAACGACCAAAGATCCGTTTCAAGAAGTCGATCTCCCCTACATGCTGCTCCGCTTGAAGCAGGGGGTAGGGCGGTTAATCCGCACGAGAGAAGACAAAGGGCAAGTTCACATTCTGGCGGAAAACTCGCTTCCTGGAGATGTTTATATGAAAATAAAAAATATTCTTCCGACAAAAGTAATTGAATAATCTTAAAGAGCCGTTCAGGAATGAACCGGCTCTTTTTTTCCCCAACCGCCTTTTTTGTATCCGTCTTTTTTTCAGTAATGACAATTTCCATTTTATGCATCATTTTGAAAGCGTTTTTGCAGCATTTGTGATAAAATGGTAAGTATCTTATCTTGGGGGGGATACAGAAAATGGAAGAAAATATTTGCCGATTGGAAGAGGAATTCATGAATTATGTAAACAAAATGGCTGCTTTTAAAGAGGCCCTTTCATTAATTACCTGGGATATGAGAACGGGTGCTCCGGAAGCGGGCATGAAACAGCGTGCGAATGTGATAGGGGCCCTTTCCTCTGAAATTTTCCGGATGTCAACGTCTGAAGAAATGGCTGCTTATATAGCAATCATCACGAAAAAAGAGGTAAACGGACGTTTATCCCCGGTAACGAAAAAAACGGCCGACCATTGCAAGAAAGAATACGAGCGAAACCGCCGCATTCCGCCGGATAAGCATAAGGAATACGTTATTCTCCGGTCAAAAGCGGAAACCGTATGGCAGGAGGCAAAAAGGAAAGCGGACTTTGAAAAATTTCGCCCCTGGCTTGAAAAATTGGTGGAGTTCAATAAATATTTTATTGATTGTTGGGGTTATCGGGGAAATAAATACAATACGTTGTTGGACTTATACGAACCGGGGATGACGGTCGATATTTTGGATCAAGTGTTTGCTGAAATACGCAGGAAGATTATCCCCCTTGTCAAAGCCATCGCCCGCTCTCCTGTGAAGCCGAATGAGAACATCTTGTTCCGCTATTTTCCAAAAGAACGGCAAAAAGTTTTCTGCGAGGAACTTTTGAAACAAATAGGTTATGATTTTGCCGGCGGAAGGTTGGACACATCTGCTCATCCTTTTACGGCCGGTATCAATCCCGGGGATGTAAGAATAACGACAAAATATGATGAGCGCGATTTCCGAACGGCCGTGTTCAGCGCCATTCACGAAGGCGGCCATGCCCTTTATGAACAAAATATAGCCGGAGAGCTCGTCGGCACTCCGTTATGTACGGGAACTTCCATGGGTATACACGAATCCCAATCGTTATTTTATGAAAACTTCATCGGAAGAAATTACCATTTTTGGAAAAGAAATTTCGGCCTTCTTAATGAGTGTTCGGGAGGTCTATTCACTGATCTTTCATTAGACGATTTTTACTTGGCGATCAATGTTGTCCGGCCCTCTCTTATCCGCATTGAAGCAGATGAATTGACCTATACATTACATATTATCATCCGTTATGAAATCGAGAAAGCCTTGTTTAACGAAGAAATACATGTTGCGGAATTGCCGGAAATTTGGCGGGAAAAATATGAAAAGTATCTCGGAGTGACACCGGAACATGACGGAGAAGGGGTGCTTCAGGATATCCATTGGGCAAGCGGAAGCTTCGGCTATTTTCCCTCATATGCGCTCGGTTTTATTTACGGTGCCCAATTTAAACAAGCGCTGATGAAAGATCTTCCTCAATTCGACCAATTGCTCAGGGAAGGAAATTTGCTTCCGGTAAAAAGGTGGTTTAATAGAAAAGTGCACCAATTCGGAAAGATGAAGGAACCGTTGGAACTGGTCAAAGACGCCACCGGAGAGGATTTGAACCCGGCATATTTCATCGATTATTTAGAAAAAAAATACAGCGCTCTTTACCGGCTGTCGTCATGATTCAGTCAGGCAGCAGGGAAGGAAAAAGAGCGGAAATTTCAAGGCATTCGCTTTTTGGGGAATAAACCTCGATACGGCACAGGTGCAGAACTTTCCTGACGATTTGGCCGTACGGACGCACAGATAAAAACACGAAAAAAGGGATTTCGAATTGAAGTCCCTTTCCATATAAATCAATTAGGCTACAGCGGCAATCGCCTCATGAAGAAGGTGCAGTTCATCCGTCGGTCAAAAACTTTGGAAAAACAGAAAGTAAATACCTACCCAAGCGGCAATGAGGAAGAATCCCGTCAACAACACAGAGGCAATCGCGTTTTTTAACGACGTTTGATCTTCCAATTCGGCTTTTACCTTGTTTCCAAGTTTTGCCTTCTCCATCCTTCCCACTCCCTAAATTGTTCGGTGTGATATAAGTCTCACTACTATCATAATACAAAATATTTTAAAAAAATACATCTATTTTATTGAATTTCAAAAATTATTCATTAATTGGGTATACAGTATAATTATAGTAAAAAGTTGATGGATCAATGATTCTTCTCTCGTTTTTTCGGAAAATTTTTTGACAATTTTGTTACAAATTATAATATATAAAAACTAATAAAAAAACAATGTGACAACAGTTCGAAGAAACATTTCCACAAATTCGCCAATAATCGTCACAAAATGGGCAAGATTTATTCATAGTTTTGCTAAACACAGAAATGATTCATGATTAATAAAATGAAATACCATGACACAATTGCCAAATGAGAGGGATGCAATATGGAAAAGTATTACTGTGACCATTGCAGAACATTATATGACAGTGTGTCAGTGTGCCAAAATTGCGGGAATACTGTAACAAAGAAAATTTGGATTGAAGTGCAGGCGCAGCCGGAAGAAAAAGGTTTGCAAAATGACTGAAAAACATAACTGTTCCATCTTTCCCGGCTGCCGTGAAATAAGGAATCGCGCATGATCATGGGGAAGATATCTTGTTCGTGCACAACAACCCCTTCAATACAAATGCGGACTCCCCCGTTGAACGGGGGAGTTTTTTTGACGGAAATGTGTCAGGTGTTCCGTTTCCCTTGCTGAGTATACCGGGACGTAATTGTCTTGGCGGAAAAAATGTGCTAATATGTAAGTAAGAATGAAAATTATTCTCATGTCCAAGAAAGTTGGGATACATATGACGGCATTATTTATTGCGGCGTCAATACTTATATACTTGGCCATTATGAAATACATTTTGAGAAATGTTTGCAGGCCTTGATGAGGCTTGTGCAAGAAGATGGATGCGCACCGGTGGAATCCGGTGTTTTTTGTTTTTGGAGACATAACATTTGGCGAAGGTGCTCTGAATCACGCCTTTCATGCTTCGTTCTTCCGCAGCTAACACTCTTTATTCCTGTTTTATGTTTCGTTTTTCCCTGATTTGACTGATTTTTGTCTTTATAATAGTGGGAAAAGTACAAAAAATCAGTTAAAATATTGTCATATTTTAAATACGAACAAAGAGGGATAAGGAGTAGTATGTATGGCACACACGACGACGGTTCAACAAGAAACAGAAGCATTATTGGCAAAGATTGCCGCTTTGCACGACTTATTTTTAAAAAACCATGATACAGAACGGGCGCACAAGGCAAAGCAACTGGCGGAAAAATATGCCGTCGGGGAATTCGCCGTCGCTTTCTGCGGCCATTTTTCCGCCGGCAAATCGAGCATGATAAACAGATTAATCGGTGAACGTATTCTTCCGTCAAGCCCGATTCCCACAAGCGCAAATCTCGTGAAGATTAAATCAGGAAAAGAACAAGCAAAAGTGTTTTTGAAAAACGGGGAAGTACTGCTGTTTCCCGCGCCATATGATTTTGAACGGATAAAATCTTACTGTAAAAACGGGGATGAAATATATACGGTTGAAATCAGCCACCGGATGGATCACCTGCCGTCCCATGCTGTCATTATGGATACGCCGGGGATCGATTCAACGGACGACGCGCACAGAATTGCCACCGAATCGGCCTTGCATTTGGCGGATATTGTTTTTTACGTGATGGACTATAATCATGTTCAATCAGAACTGAATTTCATTTTTTTAAAGGAACTGACGGAGGAACGGAAAAAGATCTGTTTGATTATCAACCAGATCGACAAGCACCGCGAGGATGAACTGAGTTTTGCCGATTTTAAAAACAGCGTCACCCAGTCTTTCGCTTCGTGGGGAATCTTTCCGGAACGGATTTTCTACACGTCATTAAAAGAGGACGAACATCCGGAGAATGACTTTCCCCGATTGTTGACGTTTATTCAGGGCGTGATGAGGGAAGGGAAAGAGAAACTCCCGCAAACGGTATTTGATTCTTTGGTCAAGCTGACAAAGGAGCATGAACAATTTTTGCAAAAACAGGCCGAACCTGCCCTTGAAAAACTGGAGAACACGCTTTGCCATTGTCCTCCGGAAGAACAAGACAAGATTTTTGACAGTTTGCAAAATGCGGAAACACAACTGGCTGAGCTTGCCTCCGCCCCCGCCCGCCGGGAAGAGCAAATAAGGGAAGAAGTGGAAAAACTTCTTGGCAATGCCTACATCATGCCTTTTCAGACGAGGAGTCTGGCAGAATCTTATTTGCAATCCGTGCAGCCCGATTTTAAAGCAGGCTGGCTGTTTGCCCGCCGCAAGACGGAACAGGAAAGGGCAAACAGATTGCAAGTTTTTTATGAAGACCTGCGGGAAAAAGTCCGGGCGCAAATTGAATGGCATATGAAAGAATTGTTTCAAAGAGAGTTGAAAAGGGATAACATTCATGATTCCGGCCTTTTGGGCATGGTACGGGAATTTTCCGTTTCTTTTCCCGCGGATTTGCTGCAAAACACCGTCAAACCGGGAGCCCTGTTGTCGGGGCAGTATGTTTTAAATTATACATCTGATGTGGCCGAAGCAATCAAAGGTCTGGCCAGGCGGGAAAGCCGCCGCTTTCTGACCGAATACCGCCGGGCCTTGGATGAAGAGTACGCGCGAATGAAAATGGAACTGGAGTTAAAATATAGCAAGCTTTTGAAACTGGCAGAAGCTTATAAAGAAAAAACAGCCCTGTTGGAAGAACAGAAAGCAATCACTTTGGAAATGACGCGCTATTTAAGCGGAGATTTTGAACAGCACATTTATCAAGAGACGGCTAAACAACTGATCAAACCAAGTGGAAAAGAAAAGATTGTCCGGGAGCCGATGCCGGAAATGCCGTCTCTTGGAGCCGACAACCAAACTGCCGTCCGATCCGCCGATGTGAAGAAGCCGGTTCCGGTTGAGGCCGCGAAAACGGCAACAGATGCAGCCAAAAGGGAACATTTGATCAGGCAGTTGAAGTATGCCGCAAAGGAACTGGCGATTCTTCCCGGCTTTAAAAACAAAGTCCCGGAGCTGGGCGAAAAGGCGGAGAGGCTGGAACAGAGGCGGTTTACCGTCGCTCTCTTCGGTGCATTCAGCGCCGGAAAATCTTCTTTTGCCAACGCCTTAATCGGGAAGAAATTGCTCCCGTCTTCGCCCAATCCGACAACTGCGGCCATTAACAAAATTTTGCCGCCCGATGAAAAAAACCGGCATGGCACCGTGAAGGTTCATTTAAAGACAAAAGAGACGATGTTTGCCGACGTAAATCGCTCCCTTTCTCTGTTTGACATGACAGCCCATGATTTGGACGACGCGCTTCATTTAATAAAAAAGATCATTAATCATTCCGGCCGTTTCAGTCCCGACAAAAAAATTCATTATTCTTTTTTACAGGCTTTTTCACAGGGATATCCCGAATTAAAGAACAAGCTTGGTGAACAGATTACAACTGATATTTCCGGTTTTGCCGATTTTGCTGCCAACGAAGAAAAATCTTGTTTTGTTGAAATGATTGAGGTCTATTATGATTCCCCGCTTGCGAGAAAAGGGATCGCCCTCGTCGATACGCCGGGGGCGGATTCGATTAACGCCCGGCATACGGAAGTTGCCTTTGAATATATTAAGAATTCAGATGCCATTCTGTATGTGACGTATTATAACCATGCTTTTTCTAAAGCGGACCGGGAATTTTTGATTCAGTTGGGGCGTGTCAAGGACGCCTTTGAATTGGACAAAATGTTCTTTATCGTCAACGCCATCGATTTGGCCAATGACGACGAGGAAAAAGAGGCTGTTTTACAATATGTTGAAGAAGAATTGACGAAACACGGCATCCGCCACCCCAATCTGTTTCCCGTATCCAGTTTGGCCGCTTTGAAAGAAAAGCTGGGTGAACCTGCCGGAATTGAATCGGGAATGCCCCGTTTCGAAGAGTATTTTTACAGATTCATTGATCATGATTTAACGGCCATGACAATACAAGCCGCCGAGTTGGAAATGGAGCGTTCCTTGGCCCAGTTGAGAACATATATTCAATCGGCCCGGGAAGACGAACAGTTAAGGGAAGAGCGGCTCAGGAAATTGCATGATGAACATGAACGGATTGTAAACATGATTGAGACGGAGGAGGCGGATGTTCTCCTTGAGCGGCTCGGCCAAGAAATCGACGAACTGATCTATTATGTGAAGCAAAGAGTGTTTTACAGATTCGGCGATTTCTTTAAAGAATCTTTTAACCCCGCTGTTTTGAAAGATGACGGAAGAAACTTGAAAAAGGCTGTCAAAGATGCCCTTGAAGTGTTTTTAAAAGACTTTGGTTTTGATTTTGCACAAGAGTTGCGGGCGACCACTTTGCGAATTGAATCGTTTATCGGCAAACTTCTTAAACAGATGATGGAGACGATCTCCCTCAAGGCAGGGAAAATTTGCGGAGAGTTGACTTTTTCACCGTTCGAAGCGGCCAAGGTGGAGAGTCCTTCATTCCAACCCGCCTTTGCGGATACGGACAGGGATTTGTTTAAAAAAGCTTTGTCTTATTTCAAGAATCCGAAAACATTTTTTGAAAACAACGACCGCAAATTGATGGCTGACGCTCTGGAAGAAGCTTTGCAAAATCCGGCAGAAGACTATTTGTCCCGGGAGAAAGGAAACTTGACAGCTTTTTATACCGAAAAATTCATCGGGGAAATAAACCGCCTCAAGAGCAGACTGAAGGAACAAACATCGGAATATTATGAAGGAATGTATGCGGCGTTAAAAAACGAAATTCCGCTCGAGACGCTTGCGGACATAGAAAGGAAAATCGCTTCGGTCAGAGATACGGCTCAACCCATGAACAATGGGCATTAAAACATCCCGGAAGAATTTGGATTCGGGCCGGAGACCGTAAGCTGGCCCGTTCCGCCGTTATGGCGGAAAAAAGAGAGGCTTTGATTTCAGCCTCTCTTTTTTCTTGAAAGATAAGGCGCACAAAAGAAGGCCACAGTCAGGAAAAATCCGCTTTACATGTGTCCATCCATTCTTATGCTATAATGGACATGTATTTTTAGAGGGAGGTTGCATTTTTGGGTATAAAAAGAGACGATTCTTTGATGATTGTTGACGGGATGGCGCTGTTATTCCGCGCCTATTATGCCACCGCCGCAACCGGGCAGTTCATGTATAATGAAAAAGGAATTCCCACAAACGGAGTGCAAGGGTTCATCCGCCATCTTTTAACGGCTGCGGCCCGTTTTAATCCGAGCCATGTGGCGGTTTGCTGGGACATGGGAAGCAAAACGTTCCGCAATGATTTGTACCGTGACTACAAGGCCAATCGTCCGGAACCGCCCCCGGAGCTGGTTCCCCAGTTTGATATGGCCAAAAAGGCGGTGGAAGCGTTAAATATCCCGAACATCGGACGGCAAGGCTATGAGGCGGATGATTGCATCGGCACGATCGCCAAAAAAGTTCATGAACAAATTCCGGTGAACATCTTAACGGGAGACAAGGACCTTTTGCAGCTTCTCGATGAAGACATATCCGTTATTTTTTTGCAAAAAGGGTATGGAAATTATTTTGTATATACACGGGAAAATTTTTATGAGGAAAAGGGCATTTGGCCACAGCAAATGATTGATGCAAAGGCGTTGATGGGCGATGTTGGCGACAATTATCCCGGAGTGAGAGGCATCGGGGAAAAAACGGCGTTAAAACTTGTTAAACAGTATCAAGATATCGAAGGAATACTGGCCAATTTGGATAAACTGACGAAAGGGCAGAGGACGAAGATTGAGCAAGACCTGAAAATGCTTCATTTAAGCAGGAAACTTGCCGCCATTCATTGCGAGGTGCCCCTCGAGTTTTCGTTGGAAAATTCCCGTTTGCAAATAGATGGTGAGAGGGCCGTCAAAAAATTTTCCGAAATGGGCCTCAAAGGAATGGAGCGCTTCTTTGCCAGAATATATACGTGCTGAGAGCGGGCTGTCTTGAGACAGCCTGTTTCCGTCTCCTGTCTTTGTGTCGCGGCCGCGGCAAATAGCGGCAAAGAAAGCCGGCCAATTTTCAGGGATATAATTGGCAAATTTTTTGTCACCATCTGTCATGGCAACGGGCTATATCATTCACGGTGGTATATTTCCGGTCTTTGTCTTCAAACTAAAGAGAGACATAGTACCGGATACCCGCAGTTTCCGTTTCTTGACGGCTTCTCCCGCAACCCATGTTCTTCATGTTAAGAGTGTTACGGCAATGGCCCCGTCCCCCTCACGCTGTCCCTGTTCACCAATTATCGTCCACCGCACATGGGGGAGCTGCCGAACGAAAATTCGTGTCACATTGACGGAATTTTTCGATCAATAAAATGCCGGCGGGCATGGAGGGGGAACTAAAGGATAAGCCAGGCGGCGCCGGCCGTCAATTGGCAGGCGCAGAAAAATGATTTGCAGGGACTTTGTACGGAGAGGACGGCAGCGGCGCCACCTTATGAAACCTTTTTTGATTTGTATACTTTTGGCTGCCTGACGGGAAGTTCGGCAAGAATCATGCCGGCCAAAATGAGGACGCATCCGATAACGGCGCTCGCCGACAAGCGGTCTCCCGCCCAGAGAAATCCGGTCAAAGCGGCAAAGACGGGTTCGGTGGCAAAAATAAGGGCCACCCTGGTCGGTGATGTATATTTTTGAAAATTCGTTTGGGCAAAAAAAGCAAAAGCGGTCGCAAACAAAGACGTAATCACCAATGCAAAGATTACATCCGGTTGAAAAAGGACAGTACTATCGAGGGCAAGTTTCCAGTCTTCAAGGAAAAAAGCATATATGACAGAAAGGCCGGAAACGGTGCTGATTTGCACGACTGTCAACAGCAAAGTCGGGAATTGTTTACTGTATTTGCCCGTCAGAACAATTTGCATGGCAAAGCCGATGGAGCAAAGAAAGACCAACGCATCCCCTTTGTTAAAAGCGGATATATCGGTCATGGTCAATAAATAAAGCCCGATGACGGCTACAACAATTCCGGCAACGGCATTTTTGCCGGGGCGCTGTTTTAACAGGACGAACGCAAAAAGGGGCACCAAAACGACATTGAGCCCGGTAATAAATCCGGCTTTAGCCGAGCTTGTGTATAACAAGCCGATCGTTTGCGTCGCATAGCCGAAGAAAAGCCACAAGCCGAGAAAAAAACCTGCGAGGAGAAGCCTTTTGTTTAAATAAGCGATCTGTTGCCGTTGAAATAAGACGAGCCATCCGCCTAACAAAACGGCCGCAAGGAAAAAGCGGATGCTGTTAAATGTGATCGGCGGCAGGAAACTGATGGCATTTTGCACGACAACGAAAGTGGCCCCCCAAACGAAGGCGACAAACAATAAAGTCAGATCAGCGAACCATTGTTTTTTCAGCAAGTTGCATCTTCCTATCGTCTTGATGTCATACATAAAAGAATAATTGGCAGCGGTGACATGATGGTTTTGTTCATCATTTGTCATCTGTTAGTTTATCATAAATTATAGACTGGAAGAAAAAAGTCTCTTTTATTAGGGAATGAATACAGAATATTGTCAGCGGGAGAAGGGATTGCATGAAATTTAAACTGGAATGGGTTTATAAAAGCAAAGAGAACAAAACGGCCCTTTTTACATCGGAATGGCTTGATGCGGAAACAGCTATACTCATTGGCGAAGAGTTAAGCCGATCCGGAAAAGCCATTGAACTTCGTTTTCATGATGAAATGCTGGCTTCCTGGTCACTGAAAGAAATGAAAAAATTGACCATGGAAATGGAAACAAAACCGCATGAAGTAACCGTCTATTTTGACGGCGGATTCAATAAAGAGACAAATGAAGCAGGTCTGGGCGCCGTCATTTATTATAAACAGGGAAAGAAAAAATACCGCCTGCGCGCCAATGAACTCATTTCCGGTCTGGATACAAATAATGAAGCTGAATACGCCGCCCTTTATTATGCTCTCACTTTGATTGAGGAACTGGGTGTCCGTCATCTTCCGTGTGAGATTAAAGGGGACTCGCAAGGGGTCTTAAAACAGCTGCAAGGAGAATGGCCTTGCTATGAGGAGCATTTGAACCGGTGGCTCGACCGAATCGAGGATAAAATGAACCGGCTGGGCATCAAACCGGAGTATGTCATTTTGCCCCGAAATGAAAATAAAGAGGCGGATAAACTGGCCGGGCAAGCCTTGAGAGGAAAAAAGATCAGGAGCAAGGTGCAAATTATTTAGATCCGCAAATTGAGTTTACAACTGGAGGTATGGCGATGAAGCGGAAAGAAATTTTTTGCAGAATGGAGGAATTGATGGATACTTATTGTACGGATTGTTTTTTATATAAATATCACCGCTCGGAAAAAGGCAGGAATTTCGCGCACCGTTTTTGCATAACTGAATGCACCGTCGGCGAGCAAATCAAACGGTACGGGAGAAAATTGCTGCATTTAAAGGAAGAAGAGCGGTAATTTGAAGAATGGTTCAGTTGCGGGCAGCAGACTGTCAATGATGGGATCAAAAAAGGCTGGTAAGAATATTACCAGCCTTAAATGTTTCCTCTATTAGAGTTTAACAACATTAGCCGCTTGAGGCCCTCTTTCCCCTTGGACAATTTCAAAAGTTACTTCCTGCCCTTCTTCCAGTGTCTTAAAACCTTCCTCCTGGATGGCAGTGTAATGTACAAACACATCGTCTCCGCCTTCAACTTCAATAAAACCATAGCCTTTTTCATTGTTAAACCATTTTACTTTACCGTTTTGCATAAAAATATTTCCTCCTAAATCTTTCCCGACACGTGAAAACGTGTTCATTTCTTTTTTTATCATTAAAAGAAATATATTACTGCCAAATGGGATCGGCGGAAATATATTCTTTAATGATGATTCTAATATACAAAAAGGGGCGGCCGTAGTCAACAAAAATTTCCTCTTTTGAAAACGTTTTTGGAGGTGTGGACAGGAATGTTTGCCGGGATAGAAAAACGCTTGCCGGCCCATATTAAAATGTATGGTTTTCCGATATGTCATAAACTAAATTTACCAAAAGATTCAGGTGGGGTCCTAATGCGGATTAGCAGGAAGAATAAAAAACGGAAGCCGGCACCGGCCGACACAAAAAAGGATGTTAATGCTAAGGAAAACATAAACGGCCAATTACAAGAAAGTTTGAACATCATTCAAAAAATTTTCAATAAAACTCCCGATTTGACCATCAGGCCTCTTCTCATCAAACAAACGAAAGAACAGGCGTTTTTGGTTTACTTGAAAAGCATCATTGACAGCAAAACGATTTTCAAACATATTTTAAAGCCTCTCCTTTTTGAAGAGGGCGCCGAAAAAGATGGCGCCAAATGGGAAGTATCGCTCGGTCCGTTCAGAAAAACCATGGACTGGAACCAGATTGAGGATGCCGTTTTAAACGGTGAATGTGTCCTATTTGTGGAAAACAGCAAAGAAGCGTTCATTTTTAACACTCCGGAATTTCCCAAGCGGGCGGTCGAGGAGTCGAAAATCGAAACGTCCATCACGGGAGCCCATATCGGTTTTACGGAAAACGTCGATGACAATATTGCGTTGATCCGCAAACATATTAGAAACCGGGAGTTAAAAATTCACGAAATGACGGTAGGGGAGAGGGGAAAATCAAAAGTGTCCATTTTATATTTGGAAGATGTGGCCAACCCGGATGTACTGGAGATTCTAAAGAAGCGGATCGGGAATTTAAAGATTGACGCCGTCATAAATGCCGGAATTCTTGCAGAGTATATAGAAGATTATCCTTATGCGGTTTTTCCCCAGATGCTCTTGACGGAACGGCCTGATTTTGCCGCGGAAGAAATTTTGCAGGGCAGATATGCGGTCGTTGTCGACCGTTCCCCGACGGTCATCATTTGTCCCGCCACTTTCGATTCATTTTTTAAAACGATCGATGATTACAGTTCCCGGTGGATTGTAGCTTCCTTTATCCGGTTGTTAAGGTTCGTCGGGTTTATCATAGCCGTTTTCCTGCCCGCTTTTTATATTGCCGTTATCTCATTTCATTTTGAAATTCTTCCTCTTGAGCTGTTGTTTTCCATCGCCGAATCGCGGGAAAGGATACCGTTTCCGCCATATATTGAGGCTTTTTTGATGGAACTCACTCTGGAAATGCTCAGGGAAGCGGGAATACGCCTGCCGGAAAAAATCGGCCAAACGGTCGGCATCGTCGGCGGCATTATCATCGGCCAGGCGGCGGTGGAAGCGGGGATTGTGAGCAACATTATGGTGATCGTTGTCGCTTTGACAGCAGTTGCTTCCTTTATTATTCCAAACTATGAAATGAGTTCGGCGATCCGTTTAGTCCGCTTTCCGATGATGATTTTGGCCGCGCTGTTCGGATTTGTCGGCATAACGGCCGGAGCCATGATGCTACTGGCGCATTTCCTTGTTCTGGAGTCGGCGGGAACCCCGTACAGCAGTCCTTTTGCGCCATTAAAACTTTCCGATTGGAAAGATTCGTTAATCATTTTTCCGCAAAAATACCAAACGAAGCGTCCTTTGAGCACAAAATCAAAGCAAATAAAAAGGGCGGAATTCAATCGTCGAGATGGTGGTCAAAATGGCCGGTAATGCGAAAGAGACCATTTCTTTGTTGCAATTTATATTGTTGATTCACAGCGCGCAATTTGGTCTGGGGGTATTGACGCTTCCCCGGCAGCTGGCGGAAAAATCCGGCACAGACGGCTGGATAGCCATTATCCTTTATTGGTTTTTGGCAACGGCCGTCAGTTTCATCATGATTCAAATCATGAAGAACTACCCGCAAGGCACCATTATTGACCTTATCTCACATTATTTTGGCCAATGGCTCGGAAAAGCGGCCGCTGCCGTTTTTGCTTTCTATTTTGCAGTATTTGCCGGTTCTGCTTTTATCAGAGAAGTTCTTTTTGTTAAATTGTGGGTTTTGCGCGGTTCAGCCGTACCGGTCATTCTATTGTTGCTTGCCGTCCCGAGTTATTTGGTTGTCCGCAAAAATATTTCTATTTTGGGCAGGTATGTCCAAATTGTTTTCTTTATGACTATGTGGACAATGTTTGTATATTTTCTCACTTTTAAGGAAGCCCAATTTCTCCATTTGCTTCCCGTATTAAAAGAAGGATGGAAACCGATCTTTGAGGCTGTAAAGACGTTAATTCTCCCTTTCGCAGGTTTTGAAATCATCCTATTTTTATATCCCTATTTGAAAAATAAGGATAAAGCCGCTGTCGGTGCGGTAATTGCAAACACTTTGACGACGGTCATGTATTTGGCTGTTTCGATTGGCGCCTTTGCCTTTTTTAGTCCTGATGAGATTACGATCTATCATGAACCGGAAATGATGATGTTGAAAGTGCTGGAATTTACATTTGTAGAGAGACTGGAAATCGCCTTGTTTTCTTTTTATCTGTTCACTATGTCATCCACCGTTTTGCCGGTTATATTCTTTACCGCCTTTTGTTTCAGCAAGTTTGCCGGGCAAAAGAAACATGATAAATTCGTCATTTTGTTTTTAGTGTTCGTATTGCTGTTCGTTTTTGTCTATCCGCCGACTTATGAAAACATTAAATATATGCAGGAGTTTTTTGTAAAATGCACCTTAATCGTTTCTTTTGCGTTTCCATTGCTTTTGGGGGGATATATGTGGCTGTACAATCGTTGGAAAACAAAGGGGGCGGCGCAATGAAACGTTTGTTCACGGCAACGGTCCTCATCCTTTCAACGGTCATCTTATCTTCGTGCGGATACGGCATGCCGATAGAAAATTTAAATTTTCCTTTAGTGCTCGGGTTTGATCTTGATGAGGACAATCATTTGCTTTTTTATACGTCAAGTCCCGTTTTTAATAAATATGCCGATGAAAAGGCGGATATTATCAAAGTAAAAGCCAAAGCGATCCGCGAATCGCGGAAATATTTTGATGCCTTGGAAACGGGCGATGTTACATCGGCAAAAATACAAATATTTTTAATCGGCAAAAAGATTCTGGAACATGAAAACTGGTTTTCTATTTTGGATACGGTCTACCGGAATCCGAATTTTTCCGGAACGACGAAAATGGTCATGGTTGACGGATCGGTGGAGGACGTTATTTTCCACAAGTCGAAAACGAAACCGCAATTATCCCTGTTCTTAAATGATCTCATCGATAATAATGTTAAGAGAACAAGGAATGTCAAGTCGATGGCCCATATCTTTCACCGGGAAATGTATGACAAAGGGATCACTCCTGTAATCCCTCGACTCGTCAAGGACAAAGAGATAAAATTGATGGGCCTGGCTTTGCTTAACAATAAAGGGAAATATGTCGACAAACTCAGCATTGAAGAGACTTCCCTCCTTCTTCTGTTAAGAAATCAAAAAGATAAAGAATTGACATTATCCACTATGCTGCATCAAGTTGCCGATGAAGGGGGGATTTTCAATAAAAACGAGGTGAGTTATGTTGTCGAAAGGTACAAAGGAAAAATAAAAACAAAATATGAGAAGGGGAAATTCCGTTTCGACTATGACATGAAAATGTATGTCAGCATCGACGAACGGTTGTTTCCTCCGGGGCAAATCACCCAAAAACAGTTGGAACAAAGCATTAAGGAGGATTTAACTTCCAGGTTTGAAGAGTTAATAAAAAAAATTCCAAAAGCACAAAGTTGATCCGATCGGACTCGGTGTATACGCGCGCGCCTATCATTATAAACCGTTTAAAAAGGTTGCCGACCATTGGCCGGAAGCTTTTGCCGATGCAGATGTCCACATTTCGCTGGATGTGGAAATATCGTCAATGGGCGCCATTAAATGAGATTGGTCGGACTGCTGAGGCCGTTGGCTGGTCGGAAACCGTCCACTGCTTTATCTTTGGACGGCGGGGATGGACAGCGCTTTGCCTGTATTTGCTTGATTCAACTTTTTTTTCTATAATAAACATATCTTATTGTTTGTTTTTTTGGAGGGTACATTATGCCTACGCCAAGCATGGAAGATTACATAGAAACCATTTATAAATTAATAGACACAAAGGGATATGCCCGGGTCGCGGATATTGCCGAGATACTGTCCGTCCATCCTTCTTCGGTGACCAAAATGGTTCAAAAGCTGGATAAGGACGGTTACTTGATATATGAAAAATACCGGGGTATGGTATTGACCCCGAAAGGAAAAAAAATCGGCAAACTGCTGGTTTACCGCCATGATCTGCTTGAATCATTTCTGAGAATGATCGGTGTGTCGGAAGAACATATTTATCAGGACGTCGAAGGAATTGAGCACCATTTGAGTTGGGATGCCATTGACCGGATTAGCGACTTGATTCAATATTTTTCCGAAGATGAAAGCCGGCTGGAAGCTTTGCGGGCGATCAATGAGCAAAACAGAGAAGAGGAATAATCGGGAACTTCCTTTTCGTTCCCGCATCGATGTTCCGGCTTCTCTGTTTTTTTATGTCCCTTCGCAAAACGCGCGGTAAAAAAAAACAGCATTGCTTGTTAATAAATGAGGGGATAGTCGTAAAACCCTCCGTCCGTCTCCGTTGAATCCGGTGTCAGTTTTTTTACACCGTTTTCCTCAATAACTTCCACACCGGCAATGTTTCCCGATTCTGCTTCCTGAAGGGCTTTCCGGTAGGAAATAATTCTGCCGGAAGATGTTTGAAAATTAATGATTTCTCCGAAAATGTTTTTCTGCACGGCTACAATCCTTTCCTTTTCCATTCACGAACCTCCTTAAAAGATAGAAAACTAACTTCTGTTATTATTTCCTTATTTTTACTTAAATAAACAAGGATTTCCTGTTTTTCCGGCGAATAAGTATTTGACAAAAACTGAGGAAAGAGTGGGGATGATGAAAGTTTTTCACTGGACGATGGAGGCGGAGAGACTTTGGAATGAACAGGCCGGAGAATGGCATGAAAGAAGCAGAAATATGTGGGAAAACGGCAGCAGAAAAGAAATCATTCACTTTTTTCAAAAATTTGTCATTAAAGGGGCAAAAGTGTGCGATTTGGGTTGCGGTGACGGATACGGGACCTTTAAATTGGTGCAAGCAGGGTATAAGGTGACCGGTGTGGATATTTCTTCCGAGATGCTGAACAAAGCGGCAATCATAAATAAAGGGAACAGCGCCCGGTTTGTGAAAGGAGAACTGGAAAAGCTGCCCTTTGGAAATCAACAATTTGATGCTGTTTTAGCCATTAATTCTTTGGAATGGACCGAAAATCCCTTGCGTGCTCTTGCGGAAATGAAAAGGATTTTAAAAGATGGCGGAAAAGCTTGCGTCGGCATGTTGGGACCGACAGCAGGCCCGAGAAAACAAAGTTTTCCGCGCTTATACGGAAAACGAGTCATTTGCAATACCATGATGCCGTGGGAATTTGAACGTTTGGCCCTGGAAAACGGGTGGGAAAAGGTGGATGAATTGACTGTATTTAAAAAAGATGCGCTAAAATTGCCGACCGAGCGCTTGTCCGGCGAATTGCGGCAAGCCCTTTCATTCATGCACGTTTTTATGCTGGAGAAAAAATGACACGGAAATTTCAAAAGGCTGCCAACCCGTTTTTGGGGGTTGACAGCCTTTTTTTCGTGTTTTTTATTTAAAGGCGCCGAAATGTCCGGGCGGAGGAACCGGCCGCAATGGTTGCCTTCATTCCGACCCGTGTTACATCCAATCATAAGGTGTTTCTTGATAAACATAATAATTGAGCCAGTTTGAGAAAAATAAGTGAGCATGTGAGCGCCAGCGGTTTTTCGGGGGGTTGTCCGGATTGTCATCCGGAAAATAATATTTCGGCATTTCGACGTTTTTCAGTCCTTTTTTCAGATCCCGGAAATATTCGTCTCTTAACGTGGTTGCGTCGTATTCCAAATGCCCTGTAATCATAATTTGTTTGCCGTTATTGGCGCTGATGATGAACGGGCCGGCTTCTTCGGAATAGGACAGCAATTTCAAGTCTTTATGCTTTTCAATGTCTTCCCGGCGGACATCCGTATGGCGGGAGTGTGGAGCCCAAAAGATGTCGTCAAATCCTCTCAACAACTTTTCCTTCGGATCGGTGACCACATGCGGGAATATACCCGAACATTTGACGGGAAGATCCACTTTATCGATGCCGAAATGGTGGTACAAAGCCGCTTGCGCCCCCCAGCAAATATGCAAGGTCGAGGTGACATTCGTTGTTGTCCAGTCCATGATTTCTTTCAGTTCTTCCCAGTAGTTTACTTGATCAAAAGGAAGCAATTCCACGGGAGCGCCGGTTATAATCATGCCGTCATATTTGCGATGTTTAATTTTGTCAAATGTTGTGTAAAACATCTCCAGATGGAGTTGGCTCGTATGTTTCGGACGATGCGTTGCCGTTTGAAGAAAAGTGACATTCACTTGCAGCGGTGTATTGCCGAGAAGCCGCAACAACTGGGCTTCTGTTTTTTCTTTTTCCGGCATCAGATTTAAAATTAAAATGTTCAAAGGACGGATGTCCTGGGTATTGGCCCGTTCTTCGTCCATCACAAAAATATTTTCTGATTCTAAAATTTCCCTGGCCGGCAAAAGCTTAGGAATCTTGATAGGCAATCGTGAATCCCCCTTGTCAGAAAATTCGATTATTTCTATTATAAAGACGTTTGTCTTCTCTAGCAAATATTTTTATTTTAAATTCTATAAAAGGTAGTTTAATAGGTAAAGCATTTAGAAGCAAGACTTTGCGAGCAAAATGCAGATTTATTTATTCGCGTTTTCCCGGCATTTTTTTGCTCCGTCCCGGCTTTTATGTTTCTCCCGTCATTTATTTCCTTCCGTCTTTGTTAAAAAAATGATATATTATTTTGATATATCAAATGATAAAATAATAAAAGATGCAGAATTATCAATAAAAAAGACGGAGGAGCAATGTGATGACAGTTAAATCTGATATTCAGATCGCCCAAGAGGCGCAGTTGAAGCCAATCGGGGAGGTGGCGGCGGAGCTCGGATTGTCTCCCGATGATCTCGAACTATACGGGAAATACAAAGCGAAAATCAATTCCGACAAACTGAAAGAGATTCAGAAAAAGGAAAACGGCAAAGTCATTTTGGTGACTTCCATTAATCCGACTCCGGCAGGAGAAGGAAAATCAACGGTGACTGTCGGTCTGGGTGATGCTTTACATAGATTGAATAAAAAAGTTGCAATCGCTCTCCGGGAACCGTCCCTTGGTCCGGTCATGGGAATTAAAGGAGGGGCGGCCGGCGGCGGATATGCCCAGGTGGTGCCGATGGAAGATATCAATCTGCATTTCACCGGGGATTTTCATGCGATCACATCGGCAAATAACGCATTGGCGGCTTTGCTCGACAACCATATTCATCAGGGGAATGAATTAAACATTGACCCCCGACGCATTGTTTGGAAAAGGGTATTGGATTTAAATGATCGTGCGTTGAGAAATGTGATTGTCGGATTGGGAGGGCCTGCCAACGGAGTGCCCCGGGAAGACGGTTTTGATATCACCGTCGCGTCGGAGATCATGGCTGTTCTGTGCCTTGCCAAAGATATTGAAGATTTGCGGGAACGGCTTTCAAGAATCGTCGTCGCCTACAATTACGACAAGGAGCCGGTGACTGTCGGCGATTTGAAAGTTGAGGGGGCGCTAACGCTTCTTTTAAAAGACGCAATCAAACCGAATCTTGTGCAAACGATCGAGCACACTCCGGCCTTCGTCCACGGCGGTCCTTTTGCCAATATTGCCCACGGCTGCAACAGCGTGATTGCAACAACCGCGGCCATGAAACTGGCTGATTATGTCGTAACGGAAGCAGGATTTGGCGCCGACTTGGGTGCGGAAAAGTTTTTGCATATTAAAACGAGAGCAGCCCAGATCAAACCGTCGGCCGTAGTCATTGTCGCCACGGTCCGGGCGCTGAAAATGCACGGCGGAGCGGCCAAATCCGAACTTGCCGCAGAAAATATCGCCGCTTTGACAAAAGGATTTGAAAACTTGAAAAAACATTGTGAAACCATCGAAGCTTTTGGTCTCCCTTATGTGGTCGCCGTAAACAAATTTTTGACGGATACGGAAGTGGAACTGAACACACTTTTGGACTTATGCCGTCAAAACGGCATGCCTGCCGCAGTGGCGGAAGTTTGGGAAAAGGGCGGACGGGGAGGCTTGGCCCTCGCTGAGGAAGTGCTCCGCGTCATAGAAAAAGGAGAAAACCGTTTTAAGCCGTTGTACGATTTAGGAGATTCGCTGGAAGAAAAAATCCGCACCATTGTGCAAAAGGTGTACGGTGGAAAAGACGTGGAATTTACTTCAAAAGCAAAAAAACAACTGCATGAATTTGAGGAACGGGGTTGGGGCAATCTGCCCGTCTGCATGGCAAAAACCCAATATTCACTGTCGGATGACCCGCGAAGAGTCGGCCGTCCGAAAGATTTTACAGTGACAGTAAGGGAGTTGCGGCCGTCCATCGGCGCCGGCTTCATTGTCGCCTTAACCGGTGACATGCTAACCATGCCGGGACTTCCGAAAATTCCCGCCGCTTTGAAAATGGATGTTGACGAAAACGGCCGGGCAACCGGTTTATTCTGACAGAAGGTTGAATGTTGCAACAAAAGCAAGCGGAGATTGGGGTGAGCACCTTTTCTCCGCTTGTTTTTCTTTTGTTTTGACGTCAGCGGACAGAAGTCGGGGTGGAACACAGCAGGAAAAAAAGGATCCTTTAAGGGAGTACTGCTACGGATAAAAAACGGTTCTTTTTCCCTCTCATAACGGATTGCTTATTAAGATGGGATTCCATTCTGTGGTATGATGAAAACAGAAGACATGCTTCACGGAAGACACATTCGTTCACAGAGGGGAAGAGCGGATATGAGCGACGGTTTCACAATGGAACGGGTACATTTGCCGGTAACTGGTGATACTTGGCTGGACATGCTTCGCACACCTGTTTCCAAACGGCCGGCCTTTTTTCTGGACAAAGAGAAGAAATCGCTTGTCATCGGGCAAGTGATCGCCTCTTTTCTCGGGGTGTCCGATGATGAAGAGGAATATTATCGCCGCCTTTTAAAATATGTTCAGGATGAGAAAACCGGACTCCGGTTCCTGTCGGCGGCCATTCTTGACAGAGCGGCTGCGGAGCGGGAAGATGAACGGAACCGTATCGTCCGTTTAATAAAAAAATATTCGGAGGACGGTTCGAAGATCGCATTCATCGACCAGTTGAAAAAAGAAAGGCTCCTGGTTTCCTTTCATTCTTCTTTTTTGGCAAATCAAGTTCATCTGGCATTAGAGAAAGTTTTGGACCGGTTGGAAAAAGAAGAGCAAGGGGGATTAACCCAGCCGGAAACTTGGCAAATTATTTCAAAAATCATCCACTGGTCCCGGCAGTTCTTAGAAGAATTTGCCGGAATCAATCCCGAAGAGGACAACCCCAAATTTTTGTGGTACGGCGATTATAAAAAGGAACATGCCCATTTTGTTTCTTTTCTCATTGAAATTGGCAGCGATCTCCTCGTTTTTTCGCCTTCCGGGGAGAATATATTGTCCGGTTGTCATTTTTCGGGACCACTATTTGTGCACCGATTCGGGCAAATGAAAAAGCCCCGCTCTTTTCCTGATTGGGGACCCCTCCGCAAGCCAACGGTCGCGTACCGGGCGGCGAAAGAAATAGAATCCATGTTGTCCGGAGGAGGGACTGTTATTTACAAAAGATGGCAGTTGAGGGATTATACGCCGGCTTCTGTGACTTTGAAAACAACTTATGACGAATTGTTTCTCCTGTTGAAAGAACCGGCAATGGTCAGGCCCGGTTTCGAAGTCGGAGACGGCGTTGTGAAAATTCCCTCTTTATTCAGCAAAATACAAGGAATGAGCAAAAACCGGAAAGAGTATTGGGATCGCATGCACTCGGTCATATTGGCGGAAAACACATTATTGATAAGGGAATTTCCTTTTTCCCGCAATATCGACAGTGATTTGCGGTTTCATTACCGTAAGATTCTCGACGGTGACGGACTGATTGACCCGGAAAAATTAATGCGAAGCCGCATTTGGAAATATAAACGGTTACCCACCAGCCTGCAGCGGGGAATTGCAGCCGCCATTTGCCGACTTTGTGCGATTCCGGCGTTAAAACCTGATTTTAGAGAAAATCTCCATCATCTCCAAGTCTATCTTTTTACTCATGTCATGCAACTTCCCAAGGAAATGATCAAGCTTTTGCAAAATTTTGACTATCCCCGGGAAGTTCCGAAAATCGTTATATTTAACAATGGTTTGAACGGCGTTATCACGAGACCGGACGCATGCGCCCTGCTCCTTTTAAATCAAATCGGCGTTGATATTCTCGTTTACAATCCGGCCGGGCTCAACGACATTGAAAATTATATAGATGAAGATTTGTACGATACTCATTGGCTCGACGATGTGGTTCCCGAACAGGAATTCAAGGAACCTTCCTTTTTGAGAAAGCTTTATTATCAAGGACGATCCCGCTTGCAAAATTGGAGGTTGGATAAATGACAAAAGCCCGTCAAACAGATTCTTTCACGGGACATGAAGATGCGATTCCGGAAGCAAACCTGTCCCATATGAATAAAGAGCTTTTTTCCGACAAGGAAGTGCAACAACTGGCCCGTTCTCTCAATTTAAAAGATCAGATTCAATTGCTTGAATTTGGCAAAGAGCCGGCAGAGCAAATTTCCAAATTTTCCGATCAAATTTTGAACAGCATCAGGGCCTCCCATGTGGAAGATTCCGGTGAATTGTTAAAACAGCTGGGAAAAATCATGGAGAAATTTGACCGCCATGATTTTGAGCGGGCAAGGGGCGGATTTTTCGGCAAATTATTTAAACGGGGAGAAAAAGTGATTGAGAAGCTGTTCAAGAAATATCAAACGATTGGCGGGGAGATTGATAAAATTTATGTGGAAATTTCCCGCTATAAAAATGAATTAACAGAAATGACGAAAATGCTGGAAAATCTATATGAGGAAAATTACCAATATTTTCTTACCCTTGAAAAATACATAGCGGCCGGACATTTGAAACTGGAGGAACTCAGAAAAGAAGTGTTGCCGACTCTTGAGGAGCGGGCAAAACGGGGGGATAACATGGCGGCGTTGGAACTTGACACATTGACAAAAGCCGCCGATCTCCTGGAACAAAGGATCCACGACCTGGAAATGGCGAAGATGGTTGCCCTTCAGACAGCACCGCAAATCCGACTCTTGCAAAGAGGAAATACGAAATTGATAGGAAAAATCAATTCCGCTTTTCTGACAACGATTCCTGTTTTTAAAAACGCCATGGTGCAGGCAGTCAGTGCGAAAAGACAGAAAATTGTCGCCGATTCGATGGCCGAATTGGACAGACGGACAAACGAACTGCTTTTGAGGAATGCGGAAAATATTTCTTTGCAGAGCCGGGAAATTGCCAGGCTGGCGGGAAGGCCGGGCCTCAGCATAGAGACGCTTGAAAAAACAATGAACACGATTCTCGAAGGGATGGAAGAAACTTTAAAAATTGAGCAAGAGAACAAACGGATCCGGGAAGAAGGAAAAAAGAAACTGGAAGAACTGCAGGAAAAATGGAAAAACCGGTTGAAAAATGTGAAAGAAAACGGACACCAGGACCCGGAAGCCGAGTAATGCCCCGGGTTTCGAAAGCCCCGGACTTTGCTTTTCATCAGAACAACGGCGCGAAGACGGGGATTTGAATGCCGGACCGAAATGATGTGTGGAAAAATTTTGCTTTAATTTCATAGTTTGCTATCAAATGTATGAACCCCTTCCGGCCGGAAGGGGCTGTTTAAAGGTCCCGAACATAGATGAGATGTGAAAAACAACGGCAGTCGGAAGCGCCGAATCCTCTCACGGGAAAAGAACCGTTATGTTTTTTCCTTAATTTTTCAGCCAAACCGCATTCTCCAATAGTATTTTCGTATGTTATAATTTTAATAATATTTCCATGCGGCCGCAAATAGTCAAAATGCCATCGCAGCGGTTTATTGATTTTTTTATGGCGCTTTATTCTCGCTTCGATATTCCGTTTGGCGCTTCCAACATATATGTAGATTCCTTGTTTGAAAGAATAGGTGCCGAGTTTGCCGATTTGAATATTTGCGTCTTTTTCCAGTTTTAAATAGATGGCATACAAACTGTGGGCCGGATCAATTTTTTCCGTCAATTTGATTTCCTCCATTGAAGGTGACTGTTGGTGCGCAAATATGTGTTGTTGGGCTTTCTCTGCCTGATTGTTGTATTATTATTGGGAAGTTCAAAAATGGTAAACAGGGGAATTCCTTTGAAATATTTTCCTGAAAACTCCATATTACGAAGAACGTTGAATTTTCCGCAAGATCACGTTCTAAATGAGATCGTCCTGCTTCCGGAAACAGAGTTTTCCGAAAAAGATGCCGCTTCTATTATAGCATCTCTCAGCAAGATTCCATACAACCAGCTGGAAGCTTTAAAAAACGAAAAAGTGTACATTAAATTGTTCACGGGAAAACTCACTGATCATCCTTCTGCCGGACATTTGAAAGGGGTCGTTCCGAAAGGATATAAAAGCGGCAAAACATGGGATGATGTTCCGGGAATGGGCGGAGGAAAAATGGTGTTGGTAAAAATCGGCCACAGTGAACGGGGGAAGGGTCACGGTTCCGTGAATCTGGAATTGCATGAAATTGCTCATTCCATTGACCGGCATGTTTACGGTGGTCTCCGTGATTCACGGGAATTTTTGCGGTTGTGGCGGGAAGAAAAGGCTCGTCTTTTTCCGCGAAACACCTATTTTTGGAAGTATCCGGAAGAATATTTTGCGGAAACGTTCGCCATGTTTTATTATAACCGGACTTCGCGTACAACACTGAAAATGTATGCCCCGAAAACCTATCAATATATAAAAGACTTGCCGTAGATTGACAGAACCGTTTTTCCGTGTTTGTTCGGAATGTTACAAAAAATTTGTCTTTGATGGCAGTTTTATATATTATGTTAAAATATAAACCATGAATTTCTAAAAGGTAGTGGTGATGAATGAAACAATATTTGGACCTTTGCCGGCATGTCTTGGACAACGGGGTGAAAAAGTCGGACCGGACCGGCACGGGAACGATCAGCGTATTTGGCTATCAAATGCGTTTTAATTTGCAGGAGGGCTTTCCCCTTTTGACAACAAAAAAGTTGCATTTAAAGTCTATTATCCATGAACTGTTATGGTTCTTAAAGGGAGATACAAATATCAAATACCTTCAGGATAACGGAGTCAGAATATGGAACGAATGGGCCGACGAAGAAGGCAATCTGGGTCCCGTTTATGGACACCAGTGGCGGTCGTGGGAAACGGCTGACGGAAGAACGATCGATCAAATCAGCCAAGTGATTGAGCAAATTAAAACGAATCCCAATTCCCGGCGCCTGATTGTCAGCGCCTGGAATGTCGGCGAACTGGATAAGATGGCTCTTCCTCCTTGTCACATTTTGTTTCAGTTTTATGTGTCGGAAGGAAAACTCTCATGCCAGTTGTACCAGCGTTCCGCCGATATTTTCCTCGGTTTGCCGTTTAATATAGCGTCTTATTCGCTGTTAACCATGATGATTGCCCAAGTCTGCGATTTGGAGCCGGGGGAATTTGTCCATACATTGGGAGACGCCCACATTTACAACAATCACATTGAACAAGTGAAACTGCAGCTGACCCGGACTCCGTATCCACTTCCGGAAATGAAAATAAACCCGGAAATAAAAAATATTTTCGACTTTAAATATGAGGATTTTGAATTGATAAATTACAAGGCGCACCCTCATATTAAAGGAGAAGTGAGTGTATGATATCTATCATCGTGGCTATGGCGGAAAACCGCGTAATCGGCAGCAATAACGAATTGCCGTGGCGCCTTCCGGAAGATTTGAAATATTTTAAGCGGGTCACGATGGGCCACCCGATCATAATGGGAAGGAAGACTTTTGAATCGATTGGCCGCCCTCTTCCCGGCCGGGAAAATATTGTCATTTCCACGCAAGAAGATTATGTGGCGGAGGGCTGCACGGTCTTGCACAGCGTCGAAGAAGTGATGGCATTACAAGGAAAGAATCCCGGGGAAGAATATTTTGTGATCGGAGGGGCAGAGGTTTATAAAGCGCTCTTGCCTTTCGCAGACCGTCTTTATATTACTTTTATTTATGAAGATTTTGAGGGGGATACTGTATTCCCTCCATTCAATATGAAAGAATGGGAATTGGTTTCAAGAGAAAAAGGGTTAAAAAATGAGGAAAATCCTTACGATTATGAGTTTCTTGTGTATGAAAGAAAAAGGGCCTGATGCAAACAGATTGGCCCGTTTCCCGGTCAAAAGCTGTCTTTCCCCGGAAAGGCAGCTTTTTAATAAGAACAAATTCCCTTTATCCATACGGCAGGAGCGACCTAACAGCCCCGGCGCGCGGACTTTCCCGGTTCCGGAAAACGATGGACACCGTAGTGCTTTCTTTTTCCGGAAAAAATTTTCGAACGATGGCCCGATTGCAAAAAACGTTGGTGATGAATGGCGAAAAGGCCTGGAACAAAGCAAATTCAGCATAATCAAAATATAAATTTTAATCAAATTTATCTATGAAATTTTATAGAACAGTGTTATAATTTTAAAATTAGATCAACAAGGGGAAGGAACGAGGGAAAGGTATGGAACAAGAAGCGAAGAGGAATAAATGGGTGCATTTGGAAGATATTGTGATTGCTTATCAAAATTTGAAGGATGTCGTTATCCACACACCGTTGCAGAAAAATGAGCGGTTGTCGGAAAAATACGAGTGTAACGTGTATTTGAAAAGAGAAGATTTGCAAGTTGTCCGTTCGTTTAAATTAAGGGGAGCGTATTACAAAATAAAAACGCTTAGTAAAGAACAGTTGAAAAACGGCGTTGTTTGCGCCAGTGCAGGGAATCATGCCCAGGGAGTGGCATATGCATGCAGGCATCTCGGCGTAAACGGAAAAATTTTCATGCCGTCGACGACACCGAAGCAAAAAGTGAGCCAAGTAAAATTGTTCGGGAAAGACAGTATTGAAATTGTTCTTGTCGGGGATACTTTTGATGATTCTTATGAAGAGGCCGTCAAATGCGCGGAAAAGGAAGGCCGCACATTCATCCATCCGTTTGATGATGAAAAAGTCATTGCCGGCCAAGGAACGGCGGCTGTGGAAATTTTAAATGATTGTGAAGAACCGATCGATTACGTGTTTGCCAGCATTGGCGGCGGCGGATTGATGTCCGGATTGTCTACATACATAAAAGCGCTCTCGCCGGAAACGAAAATGATTGGTGTGGAACCGCTCGGTGCCCCATCGATGAAGGCGGCAATTGAAAATAATAAAGTGACGACCCTCAAAGAAATTGACAAATTTGTTGACGGGGCGGCGGTAAAGACTGTCGGCGAGAAAACGCTGGACATTTGCAAAGAATTGCTTGAAGACATTGTTGTCGTTCCCGAAGGAAAAGTGTGCACCACGATTTTGGAACTTTACAACGAACACGCGATTGTGGCAGAACCGGCCGGTGCTTTATCCATTGCCGCGCTTGATTTTTACAAAGATAAGATAAAAGGTAAGAACGTTGTTTGCATATTGAGCGGAGGCAATAATGATATCGGCCGCATGCAGGAAATCAAGGAACGTTCTTTGCTCTATGAAGGATTGCTTTATTATTTCATTGTCAACTTCCCGCAGAGGGCAGGCGCATTGAGAGAGTTTCTGGATGAAGTTCTCGGACCGGAAGATGACATTACAAGATTTGAGTACACGAAGAAAAACAACAAAGAAAGCGGTCCGGCCTTGGTAGGCATTGAATTGAGAAGACCGGAGGATTACCCTGCGCTGCTCAAACGAATGGATAAAAAAGGCTTCCCCTATATTGAAGTGAACAAAGATATGGCTTTGTTTAATTTGTTGATTTAAAAGAAAGGAGATTTGTCACATTTAAGAAATTTTTTTCTAAAATGTGAAAATCCTATGAACAATCGTCGTTTTTCCCCATAATGACCTTAAAAAATACTATAATCTTATTGTCATCATACGTAATTAGGACCATAAAGGAGTTGTGAATAGATGCTGTCAAACATTGGCATTCCCGGCCTGATTCTCATATTGGTGATCGCATTGATTATTTTCGGGCCGAAAAAGCTTCCTGAAATCGGCAGGGCATTTGGCCAAACGCTCCGGGAGTTTAAAAAGTCAACCCGCGAATTAACGAGCGATGTGGTGGAAGAAATTGAAGAAGTGAAAAAAGATGTAACAAAAGTGACGAAAGATGTGAAAGAAACAGTCGAAGACGCCGCGAAGGTCACAAAATAAGGTGTGAGATGTAATGTCTTGCACCTTTTTCATCAAACTGAACAAAGGGGTTCCCTTGTTTCAGTAACATCACCGTTTGGCAGGGGAAATGTATGGAAGATAAGGAATTAAATCTTGTTGAGCATTTAGATGAATTACGGAACAGGCTGATTAAAACCGTTATTGCATTCATTGTTTTTTTTGTTGTCGGATTTATTTTTGTGGAAGAAATATATAACTGGTTCGTCCGAGATTTGGACGTCAAACTGATTGTTCTCGGTCCGAGCGATATTATTTGGATTTATTTTATGCTGGCTACCGTTGTCGCGATTGCAGGAACGATTCCCGTTTTGGCCTTTGAGATTTGGCTGTTTGTCAGGCCGGCTCTGAAACCGAATGAACGGAAAATCACGCTTTCTTATGTGCCTGCTCTTTTTATTTTATTTATTCTCGGATTAGTTTTTGGTTATTTTGTCATCTTCCCAATCATCATGCAGTTCTTGATTGAGCTGGGCGGAGAAATGGTGGCCACCGCATTTACGGCGGAAAAATATTTCCGTTTTATCATGTATACAACCCTTCCTTTTGGTGTTTTATTCGAACTGCCCGTAGTGGCGATGTTTTTGACGTCGTTGGGGATCATTAACCCTTACCGGCTGCAAAAAGTCAGGAAATACGCTTATTTTATATTAATCGTTATAGCGGTAATCCTTTCGCCTCCGGACCCGATGTCAGACATTATCGTTTCTGTCCCGCTGATTGTTTTATATGAAATCAGCATAAACGTTTCTAAAATCGCCTATAAACGGAAACTGAAAAAGGAAGAAGAATGGGAACGCCAATTTGCGGCGGAGAATACACCGCTGCCGGCGGAAAATAACGAAGAAAAATAACTGGCTAAATGGCATGAAACCCGGATCCTGTGAGGCGCCGGGTTTTTGCCATTTTGAAGATGCCGTTAACTCCCTGTCTTTTTTGAAAACAGATACAAAAATTTCTTCCTTTAATAAGAAAAAAGAGACTTTCGGCGGAGAATGAGATATAATGTAATTAAAGCGGTTAAAAAAGAGGATTGATATTTTGCTTTTTAAGACCTTGGAGTTCAAAAATATCGTTGGACAGAAGGTAACAGTGATTGAGATTCCTGTTTTGAGCAGGAGCAGTCCGAATTACAACTTAATTCAGCACCGGCTTCAAATGTTCATTACATGTTTGTACAATAAAGAAAAAGCTAAGGGGTGTTATTCTTTCAGGGTGTATTTGAAGAGAGTGTTGAAATGGCCGGTTTATGAGGAGATTTTTAAATCAGAACAATTGAAAAGCAATGCTTAGCTTGTTTAACGATAAAATACCGGTTTGATGCCGGTATTTTTTGTTTTTACGGCGGAGAGGCCGATGACCGTGCGGGCAAAACAGGCTGCCTGAAGGCAATGGGGAGGTTGAAGAAAGAGCAGGCTGAAAATTGCCTTTTACGTTTGCATCTCCGTAGGCGGGAAAGCTTATCGTGATCCGGAAAAGAAATGAAGGGCAATGCCGGTTTTGAACGGCTTTGCAGCTCTGTTTTAAACGTTCGCGCCCGCTGCGCAAGTAAGGAGCAATATTCCCGGCAAACGGAATTACTTTTACAAATAATGTAAATTTTAGGAGGAATTTCTATATTATAGGTCGAACTGATATGCATGACGGAAATTTTTGATTAAGGAAGAGATGGCATGCGCAATGAGAAGGAACGTCAGAAAACTCGGCCGTTCATCCCGTTTTTTCTTTCTATTCTTAGTCATAAGTTTGTTTTTGTTTTTATTTGTCGTCTTTGCCGTTCAAAAAAGTCACAACCGGGCGCTTTTGACAGAACAGTTGAGCGCCTTTGCGGCAGCTTTGAGCACAGCCATCCCGCCGGAACATGTGCACAAAATTTTGCAGCAGAAATCCGCCGATCATTCTTCATACAAAATCATTACCGAAAGGCTTGAACAATTGGAAAGAGAGCTTCCGGCAAACTACCGGGCGGAAATTGTACATTTTTCGGGAGATGAAGCGTTTCTTCTCGTGCCGTCTGTTCAAGACCGAAACCGCACCCCGTTTGCAAAATTTTCTCCATCCGAAGAATACATGAGAGCGATTGGACAAGCGGCCCAATCCCGGGAGGTTGTGTGCAGCCAAATTTACAAGAACGGCGGTTCATCTTATGTGACAGTGTTTGCACCGATCGTTGACGAAAAGGAGGCCGTAGAGGCCGCTCTTGCCATCCAAGCGGACATTCGCCATTGGCAAACGGCGGAAAGAAAGCAAAACGTCATATTGTTTTTACTTTTTGCACTTCTGATGGCGGGCCTGTATTTTTTCTATAAACATGAAACCAAAAAAGTTCTCCGGTTCGGAGTTCAAAAAACGAAAGAATTGGAGCAGCTGCAAATGGCGGAAAAAATGAACGCCATCGCCCAACTGGCCGCTTCCGTTGCCCACGAGATACGAAATCCATTGACAGTGGTCAAAGGGTTTTTGCAAATATTTTTGTCGAAAGAAAAACTGACGGCAGAAGAACATACATATGTAAAATTGATGATTGAAGAAATGAACCGTGCAGAATCGATTATTAATGATTATTTGTCACTGGCCAAGCCGGATATCAAAGAAACAGAAAAGTTCTCCGCCGGGCAATTTGCCTGCAAAGTGATGGGGATTATCCATTCGTATGCCATGATGGCGAAAAACATAGAAATTAAAACGATTGTTGAGGAAGAATTTGATCTACTTTGCAATAAAAACGAACTCAGGCAAGTATTAATCAACATATTAAAAAACGGCATTGAAGCGATGAAGGACGGCGGAACCCTTACTTTAAGGGTTTACAAAGATTCGCGGTACGGCATTTTTGAAGTCCGCGATACGGGGGTTGGAATGACAAAAGAAGAGCTTAAACAGCTGGGAATGCCTTATTTTACGCGCAAGGAAAAGGGAACCGGCATCGGTTTGACGGTTTGTTGGCAAATCATATCCAGAATGAACGGAAAAATTGAAGTGGAAAGCGAGAAAGGGAAGGGAACGGTTTTCCGCATCAAAGTGCCTTTGGAGAAGGGAGAGGTGTCCGGCAGCTAAAAGCGGGCGCTGACATGTTTCGCAAATTATGTTTATAAAAAATAATTTGCTGGAAAGGTGATGACGTGAAATTTAGTCGGGTTTTCGGTCTGTTGCTTTTCGGTCTGTTGTTGATGGTTGCCGGGTGCAGTCAGGGGATTAAAGGAGCCAAAAATTGGCCGGTGGAAGATTTTACGTTCATCAATCAAGAAGGAGAATCGTTCGGACTGAAAGATTTAAAAGGAAAAGTGTGGGTGGCCAACTTCATTTTTACCAATTGCGAAACGGTGTGTCTGCCGATGACGGCCAATATGGTTCAGTTGCAGAATTTATTAAAGGAAGAGAACATTACCGGTGTAGAGCTTGTTTCCTTTTCGGTAGATCCGGAAGTGGATACACCTGATGCATTGAAGAAATTTGGCGAACATTTTTCTGCCGATTTTGACAATTACAATTTTCTGACCGGTTACGATCAGGAGTTTATCGAAGAATTTGCGAGAGAAAATTTTAAAGAGCTCGTTGATAAGCCTGAAAATGATGATCAAGTGATTCATGGCACAAGATTTTATCTTATGGACCAAGAAGGAAGAATAGTGAAGTATTATTCCGGATTAAGCGACATTCCTTTTGAAGAAATTATTGACGATATAAAAAAATTGCAAAATCAAAAATGAAGACCTGCCGGGCGGGGTCTTTTTCTTTTTCTGAAAACCGGAACCATTGCCGGAACGGCTCCTTTAATGCAGAAGTATGAAAATGAAGCTGCGGATCACGTTAAGTCAACGGAAAAACTGAAAAATATGCACTTTTGCCAAAAGAGGCATGTATGATGATAAAAAGATGGGATCATTTGAAAGAAGGTGGAACTTTGAGAGGAAAAATCGCTGCGGTCGCACTTTTGATATTATTCCTTGCCGCTTCTTGCTTTCCCGGCGATTCAACCGTGAGCCATCTGAGCGGGCGGGAGACTCCTTCCCTTGGATTCAAAAAGGAAGTGCCGGCAGATTTTATTCCCCGGGTGTATAAAGTCGTCGCCATTGGCGATTCGTTGACAAAAGGAGTGGGAAGCAGCACAAAAAAGGACGGATATATATCCTTTTTGCGTGACCTTCTGGAAAAGGAAAAAGGCATAAAAGAAGCGGTTATTTCCAATTTTGCCGTCAGCGGAAACCGGACCTTCCAACTTCTCAGCCAACTGAAGGAAGAGGAAATTCAACAGGCGATCCGTGACGCGGATATGGTGTTGATGACAATCGGCGGCAATGACCTAATGCACGTCGTCCGAGAAAATTTTTCCGGTTTGATGCTTGAACATTTTGCGCGGGAAAAAGAAGAATATGAAAAAAATTTTTCGGCTCTCATCCGTGCCATCCGTAAAATAAATGACAAGGCCGCCATTTGCATGATCGGCTTGTACAATCCGTATCACGAGTATTTTTCCCACATTGAAGAAATTGATATCATCATTTCGGAATGGAATGAAGCCAGCAAACGGATTTTAGAGCAGCATCCCAATACTTTTTTTGTCGATATCTCCCAAACTTTTGAAAAACACGGAGACGAGCTCTTGCATGAGAAAGATTATTTTCATCCGAATGACAAAGGGTATAAAATAATTGCTGAACATGTATATTCGGTTTTAAAAGAGCGCCCTTTGGACGGGGGCCGCGGCCATTTTGCGTCAGATGGTGAGGAGCAGGCGGAAAATGAAAAATAAATGGAAAACGTTGTTTTTTATTCTTTTCGGAGCGAATGCGCTTATAATCATTCTCTTGTCCATCTTTATCTTTGTCTTGCCCGGGGAAGAACCCCCTTCCCGTCCGGACCGGGAAACGGGGGACTTGATGGTGCCGTTTACGGTTGAGACAAACAAAGCGGATGTTTCCAAAGTGATTAACCTTTACATTGAGGAGGAGGCCGGGGAAAGCCCCGTTGATTATCGTATATTCCTGACCGAGGCGGTAGAACTGTACGGAATGGTTGAAGTGTTCGCCACCGCAATCGACTTTAAGATGACTTTTGAACCTGAGGTCGTGGAGGACGGCAACCTGTTGCTAAAACAAAAATCAATGTCTCTTGGCGGCCTCCCCATCCCGGTCGAATATGTCTTAAAATTTATCAAAGACTATTATCCCGTCCCTGACTGGGTTGAGATAGACCCTGCAAACAGGGCTGTGCATGTGGGATTAATGGATATGGAGACAAAAAGCGGCATGAAAATCGCCGCAGAAAAATTTGATTTGAGAAACGATGAAATCCGCTTTAAAATTTTTATTCCCGGAAAAGACGGCCAATGAAGCCGTCTTTTTTTCATGTAAAGCCGCGGCGCGCGGCCGTCCGGAAAATTTCTTCGGGGACGATGGGCAAAAACACATGCAGGACAAGCGCCTGTTTCATAATTTAAGGTGACAAGTAATATGAAGGAGTGGATGTTCATGCATCACGGAACAGGCGTATATGGTTATGACCCTTGCTGTTTCCCTTATCCGTACGGCGGCTGGTGGGGAGGCGGCGGATATGGAGGCGGATTTGCATTAATTGTCGTCTTGTTTATCTTGTTAATTATTATCGGTGCCAGTTATGTAAGATAAAAAGAGCATTTTTAAAATAAAGCTGTCCCTTCGGTGGGAGAATTACCTTCCCGCCGCCCGGGACAGCTTTTGTTATGGAAAATTTTCGAACGTTAACAGAGATATGTCCGGCAAGGTTCGGATATTTGTCGTTGAACTCCTAGTTGTTGTTTGATATAGTAACCGGGGGCTGGATGATAGCTTTAGAGTTCGGAAGCCCCGTGGAGGAATGAAAAGTGAAGGAAATGTATGATGTGATTGTGATCGGCGCCGGCCCGACCGGGTATTTTACCTGCTATGAATTGACGGATCGGGTACCCGGGGCAAAGGTTTTGCTCATCGACAAGGGACATGATATTTACCGCCGGGTCTGTCCGATTTTGCAAAAAAAGATAGACAAATGCCCTCCTCCTTCCGGAAGAAAAAAATTTGCCGGTTGTCTGCCGGCGTGTTCCATCACCAACGGGTTCGGCGGGGCCGGGGCCTTTTCCGACGGCAAGTTTAACATTACCAGCGAATACGGCGGCTGGATGACAGATTATCTTCCGGAATCAACCGTACTTGAATTGATCCAATACGTGGACAAAATCAATCTTCGCCACGGAGCGCCAGACAAGATTACCAATCCGGATTCTGAAGAAGTCAGAAGGATAGAAAGACGAGCGTATGCGGCCGGATTAAAGCTGCTCAGAGCGAAAGTGCGGCATTTGGGAACGGAACAAAATTTGGAAATATTAAAAGACATTTATGAGCATTTGCGGGGCAAAATTGACATGGCTTTTCAAACGGAAGCCGAGGATATTATCACCGAAAAAACAGCCGGCGGTCTAAAAGTTGCCGGGGTGAAATTAAAATCCGGAGAACAGATCAAGGCGAAAAAAGTGGTGATTGCACCGGGAAGAGACGGTGCCATTTGGCTTTCCACACTTCTGAAAAAACGGGGCCTGAAAATGATTAATAACCAGGTTGATATCGGGGTTCGCGTGGAAACTTCCGATATCGTAATGGAAGAAATCAACAAGCATTTGTACGAAGGAAAATTTATTTTTAACGCATCTGTGGGAACGAGAGTGAGGACTTTTTGCAGCAATCCTTCCGGTTATGTCGTGCTGGAAAATCACTCGGGAATAATGCTTGCGAACGGACATGCATACAGCGATCCGAACCTCGGCAGCAAAAACACAAATTTTGCCATTTTAGTTTCCCATGTCTTTTCAGAGCCGTTTGATAAACCGAACGAATATGCCCAAGCCATTTCGCGCCTTGCCAACAATTTATCAAACGGCAGCATCATCGTGCAAAAATACGGAGATATTCTTAAAGGCCGCCGTTCAACGGAAAAAAGAATCAAAGAAGGATTCATCGAACCGACGTTGAAAGAAGCCGTCCCCGGGGATTTGGGGCTTGTTTTTCCTTATAACACAATGAAAAGCATCATGGAAATGACGGAAGCGCTGAATCATGTGACACCCGGTTTGGCTTCGGAACACACTTTATTTTACGGGGTGGAAGCGAAGTTTTATTCGGAACGGCCCCAAGTTAATGACCGGTTTGAAACGGAAATCAGCGGGCTTTATGCCGGCGGCGACGGAGCGGGTATAACAAGAGGGCTGGCCCAGGCAAGTGCTTGCGGCGTTTGGATTGCCAGGGATATTGCGGAGCGGCTGCGGCTCTCTACTTGATCAAAAATTCAGTTTGAATGGAAGGGGGATGGAGAAATGCTTGCACAACGGTTGAAACCTGGTGACGAGATTCGTGTGATTGCGCCGGCGATGAGCATGTCCCTTTTGAAGGAGAAAAATATCGAGATTGCCGAAGAACGTTTGCAAAAACTCGGTTTCATCATAACATACGGGAAAAATGCTTTTGTGCAAAATGAGTTTTTCAGTTCATCGGTTGAGGAACGAATCGCCGATTTTCACGAAGCGTTTCTTGATCCGAATGTCAAGGGGATCTTGACGGGTCTTGGAGGCTACAATTCCAATCAATTGTTAAAATATATCGATTATGATTTGGTCAGTAAACATCCTAAAATTTTTTGCGGATTTGGCGACATTACCGCTTTGAATCTGGCCATTTACACAAAAACAGGGTTAATTACATATTCCGGCCCCCATTTTTCAACGTTTGGGATGAAGCATGATTTCGACTACACGTTAACATCGTTTTTGGCTGCCGTTACCAATGACGCTCCGTATGAAATAGAGCCGTCTCCTTATTGGAACGATGAGCCGTGGCACATCGAAAAAGAAAACCGCAAGTTCATCGAACAAGATTCCTATTTGGTCATCCGCGAGGGCGAAGCGGAAGGGAAATTAATCGGCGGAAATCTTTCTGCGCTCCAAGCGCTGCAAGGCACGGAGTTTTTTCCTTCGCTGAAGGATGCTGTTTTGTTTATTGAAGATGACGGGCAAACACATCCTTATCAATTTGAGCGGGCTTTGCAATCGCTTTTGCATGTGCCGGAAGCCGGGCAAATAAAAGCTCTTTTGATCGGCCGCTTTCAAACCGCTTCCAATATGACGGAAGAAGCGTTGCGGATGATTATATTATCAAAAAAAGAATTGAGGGAGATTCCTGTTATCGCCAACGTCAACTTCGGCCACACTCATCCGGCGGCAACCATACCCGTCGGTGCTAAAGCCGAAGTCGTTGCTTCCAGAAAAACAACGAATATTGTGATATGGCAAAACGGTTAAAAGACGGCGGACAACAAATGCATTTCCCTGTTTCTGCCGGCCCGGCTGTCTCAGGGGCTTGTTTTGAAGAACATATTATCCCCCGGCGGGAGAAGGTGCACGATCCGCAGAGTGCGGAACCTTCAAGCGCCGGGGTCTTTTTGTCCGCCGAGAAAAAAAGAAACCAATCGTCCAAAAGCCGTCAATATCGGCCCGATAATCAAGCAACCGAAGACGGCGCTTCTGAACCGCTCCAAATCTTTCTCTTTTGCTGTCATGGGCCAAGTAATAAATAAAAGGAAAAAGGGAATGGATCTTAATGGAAAAGTTTTTGTTTTTTGAATGAGTTTGACAATCGATTGACGAATCTAAACACTCTCCATGATCCGGCGGTTTTAATACCGTATATGAAACGAAATTTGCGCTTGAGGACGCCGGTTTGAAGGCTTTCCCAACCTTTGAAAATGTTACGGAATTTCCGCCACAGTTGAATAGAAAACGGTTCCGACATAGGTGATTGAAAGTTGCCAACGGCGCCGGTGTGTACATATACTATCGTAACAAAAAAATACGACAGTCCTCGAGGGGATGGGAAATGGGAGAAAAAAAGAAACCTAAATACAAAGTCGGTGATACAGTTGTAATCACGTTGTACGGTACAGTAGGAAAAATTACGGCAGTCAAATGGCTCGACGGAACATATGTGTATGAAATAAACAACAGTCAAGGATTATTTACCGAGGAAAGTCTTGATCTTTTAAAAAATGATAAAGAAACGCAAATGGAAACGGAAGAAGTTCATATTGAGTACCGCTTTTTCATCGGCGATCTTGTCCAAGTTTACGGTTACGGCTCGGACTTGTTTAAAGTAGTGGGGTTTCGCACGGAGATTTGGAGGTATAAAGAGGATGCCTGGGAAGATATTATTTACGAATTGTCCAGAATAGGTGACGGACAATGGCTCGAGGCAAGCGAGGATGAATTGATCTTGGTCGCCGATGCGGAAAACGCCAATGCTTTTTTGCAAAAACTCGGACTCTTGAGTCTCGTATATAAGAAACATGATGCGCCCCGGCCGAAGCCGGAGCCGGCATTTTCATTCCGCGCAAAGGAAAGGCAAATCCTGCAGGAAAAAGAAGAGTTCAGCCGCATGATTGACGGCCTTTTGGATATTTATAACGATTACCGAATTTTATATGAAATGTTTGGCGATAATGAATACAAAAAGATCATGGACGTGGTCATTACAAAATTAAAGACGATCGTGAACAGCCGGAAATTGCCGTGATGACGATGGGGCAACTGAATTTTCAAAAAAAGAGCAAGAACAAAAGAACGGCCAATGAGACAACGCCTGTAAAAAGAAGGACGGTCAATTTATGAAAAACGGCAATAATCCGGCTGTTTTCCTGATTCAGGTCGGCGGTTATTGTTTCGAATATTTTCTCAACTGTGGTCATGCGTATTCCTCCATTGCTTTTCAAGGTCGGATTAGTAAATCCTATGATGGTAACGAAAAATAATGACAACCTTTTAAGACTTTCCCGACCAGGAAACGGGGAAGAGGCGGCCGGCCGTTCCGCACGTACTTAAGACTTTCCTTTTGACAGGCCTTTTTATAAGGCTTTTTCCTTTTCCGCTCTGCCGGTTCGGAAAAGCGGCGTCACCTTGTTGAAGAGGATAAAGTTTGAAAAATGATGTGGGGTTTAAAGAATGAAAGAGGAACAGCCTTCATACAATTTCACAAAGGGGGGCAGTGCAATGAAAGAAATGGAAGTGGTTATCAATACGGGAGAAATAGCGGACTATTTTTTCACCGAATTGATTCGCAGGGGTTATGTTCCGGATGAAGATGAGGTGCAGGAACTGGCCGATATTATGTTTGATTTTTTGATCGATAAACGGATTATTGATGAAGATATAGAAGAGGGCGAATGAAAATGACGAGGCGTGCTCGTCATTTTTTGCGTTGGATTTGACATGATTTGATTCTTCCTGTAGCCACCTGCTGTTATTTTTTAAAAAGATACGGACATCGACAATATTAGATCAAATTCGATGAAGGATTCGACAGAACGGATCTTTAATGTATTATAAACAAAAAGTCCGAGGGGGAGCGGCATGCTTTTCTTCAAAGAGTTTTCGAGAATCAGGAAAAAAATGTACGATGTGACAATTTTCCAAACACCTGAATTCAGACAGAAAAAAGGATATCGCCAAGTGTACAGGACGGAAATAGAAGGAGCCAACCATTCAGAATGTTTGGAAAATGTGTTCCGGAAATTTAATATTGCCGATTGCATCCCTGAAGATTATAAAGGAAGATTCATTTCCACCGGAGACATCGTATTTATTGATGAAGGAAGAGGCGGACAATATTACTACCAGTTGAAACCGGGCGGCTGGAAAAACATTAACCGCATACACATCCGCTGAGCATTTTTGGGGATGCGGGATGATGAAAAAGGAGACGGAAAATCGTGCCGGCTGATGAAAACGAAGAGAATGAAGGAGTGACAAGAAGGCTCCTCATTCTCTTACGGGAAATTGTTTGTTATTGGCTCCTTTTTCTTTTTTTCGCGGAAAACTCTTTTTCGTGGGCGATTTGCTCAGCCATCACGTCTTCCGGCGGGATGTGGTTGTTTTTCTTCGGCTGATTCACTCGATTTCGATTTTTTTTCCCCATTTCAACTCTCCTTGTCAAAAGGCAATTTTTTGGCGCTCCACAAAACAGGCAATGGCATGTATGTTATGCTCCTCGAGTGGGACAGCTTTTTCCGCTGCCTGTTTTTTATTGTTCTCCTGTTCGTCTTTTTTATCCCTTTCAAGGACGTTTTTCAGAGAAAGTCATATTATGTTATGATTTTATTGGGAATAATGGATGAAAAACATGGAGGATGTTATGATTTTATTGGGAATAATGGATGAAAAACATGGAGGTCAAAAAAGATGAGTATACATATTGGCGCAAAAAAAGGCGAAATAGCAGAGACGATTCTTTTGCCCGGTGATCCCCTGCGTGCAAAGTATATTGCGGAGAACTTTTTGGAAAATGTTCATTGCTACAATGAAATCCGCAATATGTTCGGGTATACCGGCACTTACAAAGGAGAAAGGATTTCCGTACAGGGGACAGGGATGGGCGTTCCTTCCATTTCCATTTATATTAACGAGCTTATGCAAGAATATGATGTGCAAAATCTGATCCGTGTCGGAACTTGCGGCGCCATTCAAAAAGATGTGCAAGTGCGTGATGTGATATTGGCCATGAGCGCTTCGACGGATTCGCAAATGAACCGTTTGACTTTTGGCGGGGTCGATTATGCACCGACGGCAGATTTTGATTTGTTGCTGAAAGCGTATGAGACGGGACGGGAAAAAGGGCTGAACCTGAAAGTAGGAAACGTGTTCACGACCGATATGTTCTACAACGATAATGCCGAGCATGAAAAATGGGCCCGGTACCGGATTTTGGCGGTGGAAATGGAAACGGCCGCTTTGTATACTCTTGCGGCGAAATTCGGCCGGAAAGCGCTGTCGATTTTGACCGTCAGCGATCACATCATGACCGGCGAAGCCACCACGGCGGAAGAACGGCAAACGTCTTTTAATGATATGATCGAATTGGCGCTGGAAACAGTTATAAAAAAATAGCGAACGCCTCTTTAAAACTTTGCGAAATCTAGCCGTTCAGGCGAAGACAGAGAACATTTTCAAAGAAGAACAGGGCTGTCTCTAATTGGACAGCCTTTTTTACTTGCGGTCCGGAGCGCCTTTTTCATCCGGGTAAAAGGCGTTCAAAATCAAAAAGAATTCCAACATATTTCCTAAAAAAACAAATTTTGGTTCATCTAACTGTTGATTCTTGTAACAAAATCTTAATAAACTTGTATTTTGAAAATAAATGATGTGTAGTATTATATAGAAGAATGTTAGTTATTGTATGTTTTTCGCTGTTTATTCCGCGTTTATGATCAAACTTTTTGGCAATTTTTGTACTGTGATGTTTGTTTGCGCTCATTGCAGGGGGATTGTATATTTTGTTCCGAAATATGGCAGACAATGGATTCATTCTAACACACACAGAAAGAAACGGGTGAAAAATCGTGAGAAAATTTTTCGTGTTTTTAATCGGGATGGTGCTGTTTTTAGCCGGTTGTGAAGTGTCAGACAAGTTGGGATTGTCAGACAAAAACGGCGACAAAGGGGACAAAACCGGGATTGTAACCCCGCCCAAGTATGAAAATTCAGCACAATCACCTGAAGACGAAGACAAGACGGGATCGGATTCGGGCCCTGTATTACATTCACAATATTTTAATGAGGTAAAAGAAGTAGATGGAAAATTAGTGATTCAAAATCCTGATAATATTTTGGCATTGGTGAACAAACAGTATGCCCTTCCGGAGGATTATGCACCTGCGGATTTAGTCCGTCCCAACGTTCCCTTCTCTTTTGGCAATGAGGATTATGAAAAAGCGTACTTGCGCAAAGAAGCGGCTGAAAAATTGGAAGAAATGTTTGCCGCAGCCCGTGAAGACGGAATTGAGCTATTTGCCGTCTCGGGATACCGTTCTTATCAGAGACAGGCGCAATTGTTTGATATAGAAGTGGACAAAGTGGGGCGGGAAGCGGCTGAACTGGTCGTCGCATATCCCGGCAACAGCGAGCATCAAAGCGGCTTGGCGATGGACATTTCCGGCCGGAGTGTAGGGTTTACTTTGGTAGAAGAATTTGCCGACACTCCTGAAGGGCAATGGCTGGCTGAGAATGCCCATAAATACGGTTTTATTTTGCGGTATCCGAAAGGGAAGGAAAATATTACAGGTTACAAATATGAACCGTGGCATTTCCGTTATGTCGGCGAAGAAGTAGCCGCAATCATTTATGAGAAAGGAATCACTCTGGAAGAATATTTTGAAATCGTGCAAAAAATTTAATGAACAAGACCGGCACCATGCCGGTCTTTATTTTAGAAGCGGAAACGGGGCGATTCCCAGCCGTTTGGTTGCGGGACGGAAAATAATTTCGCCTGCATGAAAGTTTTCATAACTAAATAAAAATGGTATTCTAAACAATATGAGATTAGGAGGATTCTTTCAGGAAAATTTTCAAGGCTGAGAAAGTGGTGAGAAATTTGGATAGCGAGAAGTTGCAGCAAGATTCACAGACAAGCCAGCCCGGTTTTATACAAATGAAAAAGTTCCACTTTGTGATTTTATTGTTTGTGATGGTCTTTTTGTCAGCAGGCATCACGGCTTTTGCCCTTACTTTCGGAGACGAAAAAGCGGTGGCGGTAAAGTCGGAACGGGAAGAGTTCAGCAAACTTTACGCCGCGTTTGATTCCATTAAAAGCAGCTATTACAAAGATGTGGATGACATCGCTCTTATAAACGGCGCCATTGACGGAATGGTGGAGGCTCTCGGGGACCCTTATTCTGATTATATGAATGAGGAGGAAGCGGAAAGCTTTTATCAAGGAATTTCTTCGTCCTTTGAGGGAATAGGCGCCGAAATCGGCAAAAAGGGAAAAGACATTGTCATTGTCGCTCCGTTAAAAGGTTCTCCTGCCGAAAAAGCAGGTTTAAAACCGGATGACAAAATTTTATCTGTAGATGGAAAAAACTTGCAGGGAATGAGCACAACGGAAGCGGTGAAGCTGATCCGCGGGAAAAAAGGCACTAAAGTGACACTCGAAATAGAGCGTCCCGGCGTGGACGGAAGTTTCACCCTGACGATTGTCAGAGATGAAATCCCCATCCGTACCGTTTACGGGGAGTTGGGAGAGGACGGCATTGCCGTTGTGCAAATTACCTCTTTTGCGCAAAACACAGCCAATGAACTAAAGCAGACGCTGAATGATTTTAAAGAAAAGGGCATGAGAGGATTGGTCATTGATTTAAGACAAAATCCGGGCGGTATATTAACCCAGGCGGAGGAAATATCCAGCTTGTTTGTTCCTGAAGGTAAAATAATCTACAAAATTGAAAATCGCCTGGGAAAAATAAAAGAAGTCCGTTCGGGAAAATCGGAAAAATATGATATCCCACTCGTTGTCGTCATTGATAAAGGAAGCGCCAGCGCCTCCGAAATATTTGCCGCTGCCGTCAGAGAATCAGCCGGCGTGCCTTTGGTCGGGGAAAGAACATTCGGGAAAGGAACCGCCCAAAGGGGATATGAATTTGAAGACGGCTCCTATTTGAAGTTTACGACGGAAAAATGGCTGACGCCGCAAGGCAATTGGGTCCACAATAAAGGAATTACGCCCGATTATGAAGTTTCGCTCCCTGACTATGCCCATTTATCCATTATTAATCCCGACGAGGAATGGAAGATAGGCACATCTTCGGCGCAAGTAAAATCTGCCCAGCAAATGTTAAAGGTTCTCGGTTTCGACACCGGAAGAGAGGATGGATTTTTCGACGAACAAACGAAAAAGGCTGTTAAAAAATTCCAAAAATCCGTGGATTTAGAAGCAGACGGGATTTTAACGGGAGAAACATCACAAAAATTAATGGAGAAAATTAGGGAAAAAATCGAAGAAAATGATACACAGCTACAGAAAGCGATTGAAATCCTGAAGGAAAACATCTGATTTTGTGAATCATAAGGACTGTTTGAACCGGGGAATGTTTCCTCTTCTTTCAAACAGTCTTTCTTTTTTGTCAAAAAAATGATTGTGCCTGTGAAGAAAAAGGAAAGGGCGTCAATAAAACAGCGGGCATTTTAGGAAAATAGCAATGAAGTTTTAAACATTTTAAATTGAAAGAAGGTTTGTCATGAAAGAAGCGCGGCAAAAAGGAAAAACGAAAAGAGAGCATTTTTCCGGAGAAAGCCTCTGCCTTCCTTTTGCGGGGTATCTTGAATGACAACGGTACGTTATATCAACAGAAAAAGCCGGCAGTTGCCGGCCGATAGCAATATAACCGTGTTTTCTGGAAAGAGGAGAGGTTTTTTTAAACATCGTTGCATTGAAAAAAGATGAATAACCTGCATTTTGTTGTTGGCGTTCCGCTTCACACGTCGTGTTGTCTCTTTCCAAATTGGATAAAAGTTTGCTCATCCTCTATCAGACCGCATGCTCCGCATTGGACCCGGTAGCTGGGTCCGTTATAAGGCTGGTGATAAGGGGTTAGTTGTTCCACGGAATACTCCTCGACGATTTCGCCGGTAAAAGGGTCCATTTTCACAAAGCGCGGTTCCTGTCTGATGATATTAAAGCGGGTTCGGTTTGTACGGCAATTTGGACAGCAATAAGGGGAACTCATCTTTTTCTCCTTTCACAATCATGTTTCTGTTGAGAATTATTTTTCCCTATATTATTTTTATTATGATAAGAGTTTTACAAAAGGATTGCGGCAGAAAGCGGGGAATTTATTAATGGGCCATTATGATCATTTGCTGCAACAATTTCGCTCGTTGTGGTCCGGAAGAAAACTTGATTCCGGAGGGGACAGTGAACAAACGTTAAAGGAAGCCATCAAAAGGGAACTTCTCGATGAGTATACCCATCCCAGGCTGCGGCGGTCTCTTTATGAAAAATTTTATCTGGCGGTTGAAAGAATTTTACAATCTTCTTTGCCCGCCGGGGATAAACTTGATTTGATTGAAATGTACAAGGATACGGCAGAGACGCTTAGGCGCAGTGAGTGATTGCCAGCCCGTGAATGACGTTGTTCCGTTTTATCTTTTACAATAACTGTGACGAAATTATGAAGAAACAAAAGTTTTATTGATATAAATGTGAGTAAACTTTAAAAATACACAGTTTTATCATAAAATTATGATATATAATGGTAATTGTAGCGGGAAATATGGCCGCGGGGATTTTCCCGTACGGCAGCAAGATGCCTGATAGGCAGCAGCTTGTCCAGTCTGTCAAAAACGTTGGCACAAATACACTCTGTTGTGGACGGGGAAAAGGCAAAAGCGTTTCCGCAGAGTGAAAGCCCTTACTTTGACCATATTTCATTTTTTCTTTCTCGCGGTTGGCTTTGCTCCAATAAATAAAAGACAGGTGAATTTTCACAGACGCTGGAAAGGGAAGCAATCATATTTATTTTATAGAGACATTCCTATTCCTTTGGCAAAGACCGCTTTTGCATGGTGAACAATTTTCTAAATCACGCAAAGGGAGAGACTGGAGCAGTGAATAACAAAAATAACATAACCATTTTAGTTGTTGATGATGAAGAAGATATGCGCAATCTGGTGCAAATGTATTTGGAAAACTCAGGATTCACCTGTTTTCAGGCGGCAAACAGTGAAGAAACATTTCAGATGTTGAAAGAAGAGTCCATCGATCTCGTCCTTCTCGATATCATGATGCCCGGGGAAGACGGCTTTGAAATTTGCCAAAAAATAAGAGAGAAGTCGGATATCCCCATTATATTTCTGTCGGCAAAAGGAGAAGAATGGGACAAAGTGAAGGGCCTGCAATTGGGCGGTGATGATTATATCGTTAAACCGTTCAGCCCCGGTGAACTTATTGCCAGAATCAATGCGATATTGCGCCGGGTGGGAAGCGTTGATAATGAGGAAGACATCATAACGGTCGGGAAAATCACAATTGATAAAAAAGCGCGCACCGTAACCGTTGATGGGAAAGTGATTCCGCTGACTTTAAAAGAATACGAGCTCTTGCTCTTTTTTGTAAAACATGAAACCCATGCGCTGAGCAGGGAACAACTTCTTGAAAATGTGTGGGGCATCGATTATTCGGGCAGCCTCCGGACGGTCGATACCCATATTAAAACGCTGCGGATGAAGCTTGGAGCAGGCGACTATATTCATACCGTCTGGGGAATAGGTTACAAGTTCGAGGTACCAAACGAATGAAACGGCCGACACTTTCGCTTACATTGAAAATGTGGCTGACACTGAGTTTGTCTATTTTGATCACAATCATTTTTTCATTTTTATTATCCAACCTTTTCTTTGAAAATCTTTATTTGCGCAATGTGGAGAACAGCCTTCTTCTGGAAGGGCGGAATCTTGCCTCTGAATATACGGGCGGTCCCATAACTGACGAATTAAAAGAAAAAATCGAATGGTACAGCACAAAATCACAATCCGAAGCGTTTGTCGTCAAAAGCCCGAAAGAATTGAGCGCCTGTCTTCCTTACGAAATTGATTATGAATCAATCCTTACCGAAGAAGAGAAGGAAAAACTCCTGTCGGGAAAGATTGTAAAAAAAGTCGATTATCAGGAGCGGTTTGACAGGAAAATACTTGCCGTTATTGTGCCGCTTTTGGATGAAAAACAATTGGAAGGAATCATTTATTTGTATGTACCTTTGGCGAGAATTTCAGAATTGACAGAGGATTTTTCTTATATGTGGCTCATTGCCGGGATTTTGTTTCTGTCCATAAGCATTTATATCGGCACTCATCTTGTTAAAAAGTTGACAAAGCCGCTTCTGGAAATCAAAGCTGCCGCCAGAAAGGTTTCGCTCGGTGACTACTCGGCAAGGGTTTATTCACCGACAAATGATGAAATCGGCCAACTGGCATCCGCTTTTAACCAAATGGCATCTTCGCTGCAAAGGGAAGACGAGCGCACAAAAGAATTTCTTGCCAGCATTTCCCATGAATTGCGGACCCCGATCAGCTATATCAACGGCTACAGCGAAGCTTTATTAACCGGCATTGTCAAATCAGAAGAAGAACAGAAAAAATATTTGGCATTGATTATGCGCGAATCGATGCGGATGAACCGCCTTGTTGGGGATTTATTGGATTTGTCCCGCTTGGATATGGAAGATTACCAAATAATTAAAACTCCGTTGCCGTTGGCCCAATTGATTGAAGATGCGCTTGAAAAGTATGTTATAGCAGCCAAGGAGAAAAATCTGTACTTGCACTTTGATTTGGATCCGGACATTATTATTGAAGGGGATGAAGGACGGATTGAACAGGTCCTGCAAAATCTCATGGACAATGCCCTTCGCTATACGGAGGAAGGCGGCATTACCGTCACATTGAAAAAACATCCCGACGGCTGCGTAATGGAAATTCAAGATACCGGAATCGGCATTCCGGAAGAAGATCTGCCCCATATTAAAGAACGGTTTTTCCGGGTAAACAAAGCCCGGACAAGGACCGACGGAGGAACTGGCCTCGGATTGGCCATCTGCGATAAGATTGTCCGACTTCACGGCGGACAGATGCAAATTGACAGTGAATACGGCAAGGGAACGACAGTCCGCGTCATTTTGCCGGTGTTGAAAATGAGAGATGTAATGCCGTAAATTGATTCATGTGCAGGGTTCTGCCCTGACCTTTTTTAACATTATATTTCTGAAAATTCAGTCAATAAAGGAGGTTTCCATGTTCGGAAAAAGATTTTTGTTCATGTTGCCGATACTGGGAATCGCGCTTTTTTTGCAGGCGTGCCAAACGGCTGACAGGAGTGAAACTTTTGAACTTAAATATTTGAATGTGGAGTTGGACATTGACCCGGAAAAAGGGGACCCCGGTGAAACGATTACATTTACCGCTTCGGTTACATACGGAGATGAACCGGTTGAAGATGCGCGGGAAGTCCTTTTTGAAATATGGAGGGCGCATGATCCGGAGCATGAACAGTTTCCCGCTGAACACAGCGGTGATGGCATTTACCGCATAGAAAAAGCGTTTGAGCGGGAAGGAACGTATTATGTGATCGCCCATGTTACGGCGAGGGATATGCACACCATGCCCAGGAGGGAATTTGTGATTGGAACGGAGAGTGAACCGGAGGAAAGGCCATCTTCTTCTATAATGGGAGACGGGGGACTTTCAACAGAAACGGACTATTAGCGCCTGTTAAAATGCGGGAGGTCAAGAATCGCCCGTGATGCGGATTTCCGCATAATGTAAGTTTGTCAGTTTCAGAAGGCGGATTTCCAAGACGCCGTCTTTTACTTGCGCTGTCGTACCTTTTTTCTTAACAGCGGCCGGGAGGGCCACGTGGTGTTTGTCGTCGATTTCCGGAATATGTTCAATGATCAGCTGAGTGGAAGTGTGAAATAATCTTATTCTTGAAATCCATTCCTCTTGCACGGGAATCCTGACAAAGATAAAATCATGAGTTTCAAAAACCGTTATATCAAGCTTGGTTTCGCTTGTCTGGCCCGTGGAAGTTCCAAAAGGAGAAAGGGAAGGAGCTTTCCTAAAATCTCCCATTTGTTGCTGAAATAGCTTGTTGAATAGGTCGTGAACATATTTTTCTATTTCTCCCGGTTGCAGGTTTTGCAACATTTTTTTCGTATCTTCATTAAAAGGAAACAAATTCCAGGGAAACATGGCGGTCACCCTTTCGTTCCTTAGAACATGCGGTTCGATATGGCGGCTCCGGGAGCCGGGATACTTTTCCTAATATTTTCAGTGTATGCAAAGGCATAAACCGTTGTTAAGCGGTAAATGATGGCAAGGATGGAAGATATGTGTGATTAAATTATTTGCATATTTTGAAACTTCTTCTTAGTATATGAATGAGATGAAAATCTATAAAAATTGGAGAGGTAATTATTTGTGAAAATAAAAACAGCTTTAATCACGGGTGGCGCCGCCGGTCTGGGAAAAAGAACGGCCATCCAGCTCGCCGAGAAGGGGATTCAATTAGTGATCAATTACCGGCGCAGCGAAGAGGATGCCTGCAAGCTTGTACAGTATTTGAACGAGAAATACAATACGAAAAATATCGCGTTGCGCGCCGATATTTCCAAGGCTGAAGATTGCCGCATGCTTGCGGAAGAAGCGCAAAAATTCGCAGAAACGATTGATATTTTGATTCATAATGCCGGACCTTATGTTCATGAGCGGAAACGAATGACCGATTATTCCGAGGAAGAATGGAATTATATCATTAATGGAAATTTGAATGCCGTATTTTATTTAAGCCGTCTTCTCATTCCCAACATGCGGAAGCAAAAATGGGGCCGGATCATTACCATAGGTTTTGACAGGGTGGAAACGGCGCCCGGATGGATATACCGTTCCGCTTTTGCGGCAGCCAAATCGGGGCTTGCTTCATTGACAAGAACGATTGCTTTGGAGGAAGCCGAAAACGGTATCACGGCAAACATGGTTTGTCCGGGAGATATTACCGATGAATGGAAAGAAAAAAACATTGCCGATGCCCTTATTATTAAAGACGAGGATTCCCCCGTCGGCAGACCGGGAACCGGCGAAGATATTTCCAGAGTGATTTCTTTTTTGGTTGAAGACGATTCGAGCTACATTACAGGAAGCGTCATTCATATAACAGGCGGAAAAGACGTCCTTGGGAAAGTTTTCCGCTCTTAAAGTTCCTTTGTTCCAAACAGCTGTTTCCAAGGGGATTCCGGCCCGAGGAAACAGCTGTATTTTTTGCAGACAATTTGACAGCAAAGGTATTCATGCTGTCAAGATGCCGGATATTTCCCGTATTCCCCGGAATATATGAAGAAATTCAGAAAACACCGGTAAATTGCATGGTTAAAACAAGGAATCCCAAAAACCACACATATCCGGCAAAAATTTTTAAGGATCTTTTTTTCAAAAAATCGATCATCCACACGACCGCAATATAACCAAACAGTGCCGATGACAGAGTGGCGGCGAAGAGGGTGCCGAGGGAGACCCACTCGGTATTGCCGGCAACCAGCTCCTTCAACTGGAAAATCACTCCACCGGCAATAGCCGGTATGGACAGCAAAAATGAAAAATAGGCAGCCGTTTCCCTGTCCAATTTTCTCATTAATCCGGCCGCAATCGTCAATCCGGAGCGGGACAGCGCGGGAAAGATGGCTGCAGCCTGAAATGTCCCGATAAACAAGGCATCACCGTAAGTGATGGACTCCATCTTTTTCCTTCCGTCTTTTATTTTGTCGCTCATCCACAAAATGAATCCTGTAAATAAAAATTCCCAGCCGATTGTTACGCCTGTTTTCGACAGAGAATCAAAAAAATCACTGAACAACAGACCTGCGGCAACGGCCGGAAGGGTCCCGATGATGAGCAGAAACGACAGCTTGCCAAATGGGTTTTTTATAATTTGGATCAGTTCGTTTTTATATACCACAAGAACGGCCAGCAATGTTCCCATGTGCAACATCGTGTCAAGGAACAATCCCGCCTCATCCAATGAAAAAAGATGTCTGCCCAAATACAAATGCCCGGTGCTGGAGATAGGCAAAAATTCAGTCAGTCCCTGTATGATCCCAAGGATAAGAGCTTCCCAGAAAGACACGGCCTTCACTCCCTGAAGAAGTTGTCCTATAAAATTGTATTCGTTTGGGGACAAACAAGAACAGAAACTTCATCCCGGTCCACTTTGGCAAACCATTAAGCGCCGCCGCCCCTTTTAAGAAAAAAACGCTTGCTGGAAGAACCAGGCCGAAGACGAAGGGATGCACTCAACGTTCGTCACAGATGGCTCATTTTTAAATTTTTACGGGCAGAGAGAAAGGGGGCATGCGGACATAAACGTTGCCGAAAAAGGAGAGCCTTTACAAGTACCGGTAGAGGCAATTGTGTGGCGGGAGAGAAAGACGCTTGATATTGAAAAGTGATTGCCCGTTGTTTCCGGAAGCGGAAACCGGGGGTTGGGGCAGGGGCTTCCCTTGGCGGCTGTTGAAAAACCCGGCGGAGCCGGAAGGCCGCATGCATGGAGCGAAGACTTTGCCGGCTTTATGTGAGCGGACTTTTACGGGAACGGTGATGATCGTTTTTCGCCTTTTAAAAATTTTTTCGGAAAAAATGAACCATATCCGGTCAATTTCCGTATTCATAGTAGAGCCATTCGTTACCGCCAAGTTCAGCCCGGTTTTTCCGGAGGATTCAACGGACTATGGCGGATGCCCCCAATAACGAAAAAGGAGCGTGACGGATTTGCCAAGCAATGAAGAGCGCGTGTTGGCTGCCGCCATTTATTTGGTCACTTTTTTTACAGTATTTATAGGACCACTGATTATCTGGCTGCTGAAAAAAGACGAATCTCCCTTTATTGATTATCACGGAAGAGAGTATTTTAACTTTTTGATCTCAACAGTTGTTTACTTGTTCATTGCCGGCATGTTGGTTTTTGTGGGTATCGGTTTTATCCTTTTTCCTCTCGTCCCCCTCTATTTTTTGGTGTTTGTGATTGCCGGCGCCGTGAAAGCGTACAGTGGGGAATACTACCGGATTCCGTTGATATTCCGACTTATTCCCTATTAAAGGGTGAAAATGGAAAAAGCGGCGAATTTCTTCACACCTTTGCAACTGGACCGATGTACATGATAAACGCGGGGCGTCTCCAAGGGGGAAAGAAAGCGCTTTGAAACCCCAGAGTGCTTTTCCATGTTTATGAGCGCCGATTGGCGCAAATTTGAAACAATCATTGATGGAGGGTTTTTAATATGGATGCTCTTCTTGAACATTTGCCTTTAATTGTGCCGCTTGTCATTGTACAGCTGCTTTTAATGATTATAGCGGTGATCGATCTAATTCGTATTGAAAAAACGAACGGTCCGAAATGGGTCTGGGCTCTTGTTGTCGTTTTGGTTAATCTCATCGGACCGATTTTGTATTTTATCTTCGGAAGGAGAAATGATTGATGCCCGTTGTCAGTGTGGAAAATTTGCAGAAAAGGTTTAAAGACCATCTTGTCATCAAGGGAGTGACGTTCACCCTCGGGGATCAGCGATGCACGGCGCTTCTAGGTCCGAACGGCGCAGGGAAAACGACGATCATAAGGATGTTGTCCGGATTGTTGAAACCGAGTTCGGGAACGATTAATTTCCGCGATGCGCAAAAAGGCGGGGATTTCAGGCGACTGATCGGTTATTTGCCGCAGCATCCCGTCTTTTACGAATGGATGACGGGAAGGGAGTTTCTTGAATATGCGGGAGAACTGGCCGGTTTAACGAAAAAAGAAGCCCGCGAGCGGACGGAGGAGCTTTTGGAACTATTAGGTTTAAGGGAGGCTGCCAAAAAAAGAATCAGCAAGTATTCCGGGGGGATGAGGCAAAGGCTCGGCATTGCCCAGGCGTTGATCCACCGCCCTCCTCTCCTCCTCCTTGATGAGCCTGTCTCTGCCCTCGACCCGATCGGGAGAAGGGAGATTCTCGAACTTTTGAAAGAATTGAAGAAACAATCGGCCGTTTTATTTTCCACCCATATTCTTAATGATGCGGAAGAAGTGTCCGATGAAATTCTTTTTCTCCATGAAGGTGAAATTGTTGAAGCGGGAACGATGGACGAACTCCGTCAAAAATACCGCCAGGCGAAAATTGATATCGTCCTGGCCGGAAAGATGGATATTTTCCTCTCCGGTGTGGCCGGCGGGGAATTTATTGAAACCCGTCTTATTGACGGAAATCAAGCTACTTTTTTTGTAACGGATGTGGAAGAGGCGAAACAGGCGTTTTTGCAGGTAATTGTTGCGCACCGGCTTCCCCTCATAAAATTTGAAATCAGCAAAACTTCTCTTGAAGACGTATTTATGAAGGTGGTGCGCTCATGAATCTCTGGTTTGTCCTTTTCAAAAAAGAATGTCTTGAAATGGTCCGGAATTTCAAGGTCATTTGGGTTCCGCTCACATTTCTTTTCCTTGGCGCAATCGATCCGCTAACGGCATATTATATGCCGAAAATAGTTGACGCGCTGGGCGGCCTTCCCGAAGGAACGGTAATCGAAATTCCCCTGCCGTCTCCGGGAGAGAGTCTTCTCATGAGCGTGGGGCAATTTGATACTCTCGGAGTCCTTATTATCGCGCTGATGTTGATGGGTACAGTTGCCGGCGAGCGGAAGAGCGGAGTTGCGGAAATGGTTTTGGTCAAACCGGTTCCGGTCGGTTTCTATATCTCCGCCAAATGGGCGGCCGCTCTCATCTTAGTGTGGCTGTCATATTTTGCCGGAATGCTTGCGTCCTGGTATTATACGGGAATCTTGTTCGGCTGGATTCCTTTTGGCGAATTTTTGGCGTGTTTTTTCATCTATGGCCTGTGGCTTACATTTGTCATGACCATGACGATCTTTTACAGTTCGCTCTTGAAAAGCCCCGGCCTTGCCGGTTTCCTGTCAATTGCGACCGCTGTAGTGCTCGGTTTTGTGAGCAGCGGTTTTTCCCATTGGATTAAATGGAGTCCGGCGTTATTGAAAACCTATGCAGGCGAATATTTGTTAAAATCGGCACTCCCTGATGCAACCGTTCCCGCCCTTCTCGTGACCGCGGGAGCGATCATTGCGCTTTTAATCTTTTCGTCCGCTGTTTTTCGCAAGAAGGAACTGGCCGGATAAAAAAAGTGAATCAAATGATTTGTCAAAATTTCACAAAAACCTTATGCTAAAACTAGAATTAACTTTGGAAAGGTTTGTGGTTTGTCGTGTGGTTGACTGATGTCGGTCTTGTGCTTGAGGGCGGGGGCATGAGAGCCATGTATACTGCAGGCGTCTTGGAATACTTTCTGGAAAAAGGCATTGAATTCCCGTATGTGATCGGCGTTTCGGCCGGTTCCGCCGTGGCCGCCTCCTATTTATCGAAACAAAAAGGAAGAAATTACAAAGTAAACATTCATTTTGTGACCGATCCGCGCTATCTTTCCCTCAGGAATTTTTTCAAAAAAAGGCAATTATTCGGGATGGATTTTATTTTTGGGGAAATCCCCAATAAACTTGTTCCATTTGATTACAAAACGTTCTGGGACAATCCGGCGGAGTTGGCCGTCGGAGTTACGGATTGTTATACGGGCGAGCCGGTTTATTTTAAAAAAGCGGACTATAAACCGGACTTATTAACGGTTCTCAAAGCTTCCAGCACCTTGCCTTTCATAGCGCCGGAAGTTCATTTTAAGGGAAGGGTGTTCATGGACGGGGGAATCAGCGATTCGATCCCGATCCGCAAAGCGCAGGCGGATGGATATCGCAAAAATGTAGTCATCTTGACAAGAAATAAGGGGTACCGGAAAAAACCGTCGCCGCTCCTTGGTCTTTTAAAACGAAAATACCCGGAATATACCGGTCTCCATAAGGCGATGGCCAACCGCCATAAAATGTACAATGAAACGCTTGAATATCTTGAGGAAGAGGAGAAAAAAGGAAATGTTCTCATCATCCGGCCCGCCATCCCGTTGGAAGTGGGGAGAATCGAAAAGGATCAGAGAAAGCTGAATGCTCTTTACTATCAAGGGTATGAGGATGGAAAAAGATATGCCGCGGAAATTATGGCGGAAGTGAATGTGTAAATCGTGCCGCCGCAAACTCCAATTAATTGATGGCATGATTTTTGCGGACGGGAATATTCATGTAATGTCAGAGGAGGCGCAATCTGTTCTGCGAGAATGTTGCGGCTGGCCGATTTTTCTGTATTTTTTAAAACGCCGGCGATGCCGGAGCGGGTTGGCATGACAGAAACGGAACCGGCATTGCGATTGGCCCGAGTTTTTGCAAGCGGACAAGCATTAAAGTTAGAAGGAGAACGGGAATGAGGATCCGGGAATATTACCGCCGGGCGGCTATGGTTTCTGTAAACAACAGCATTTTTGCCCTTTTTTTTGCGGGGCTGTTCATCGTTTTCGCCGCCGTTTTGCTGCCCGGCCGGGGCGCTGTATTGTTTTCTGTTCCGTTTTTGTTGTACAGTTTTCTCTCTTTTCAAAAATATGCGCTTATAAAACAGCGTTCACTGGAAATAGCGGAGCCGGAAGCAGTCCGGAATAACGAAGGGACGCTTTTTCAAAGCCGGGAAATGATTTTGCAGTTCTTGCCCGCTCCGTCTTTGCGCCTGTTAATTTTCCGGCCGGACGGTCTGTTAATCGGTGAAATTCGTGATTTAGAATTTGCGAAATTCCGTTGGTTTCTTCCCGGATTTGCGGATCGGCTGTTTTCCGGGGATTACGGGCTTTTTAACGAGAAAAATCAATTGATTGCCGTGTTCAGATGGAGGAAAAACATTGTTGAAGCGTCCGGTCTTGTCTCCGGCTACGGGATATTAAAGCGGAAAGGCGGCTTCCGGCTCGGGAACTGTTGGAGCATGTCATTTGCGAACAAAGTGCTGCTTGTAAAAAGTGAACCTTTGTTTACAGACATCAAATTTACGGATGCGGCAGGAGCGTCTGTGGCAAGAGTGAGAAAAGGCTGGATGCCTTTAGAATGGGAACCGTACATAAAAAATGCCAACGCCCCGGTGTTGTCTTTCAATGAAAAGGCAGCGCCGGAAGAACGGATGGCCGTTTTTGCCGTCCTGGCCCATATGTTGCGGTACCGGGATCATTGACCGGGGCAGTTGTGCATATTTTTTCTTTTAAACGACGATACCCTGGAGGGTTTTAAAATTTCGCCTATCATTGTATGATATTGATGATAATAATGTTGTTAAAATGTTTTTCTATCAAAAACAAAAGGTGATGGTCCCGTGAAAAGATTTTTGCTGGTTGCGGCGTTCATTTTAACTGTCTTTTTGCTTGCTGACATTTTCATACTGCATCAAAACGATTCGGCCCGTCCCACGGGAAACACCCCGGAAACGCAAGGGGAAATGGAGCGTGAAAACGAGCCTGACGGGATGGAAGCTGCCAATGTGGCGCCCGGTTTTAACCTCCCGGCTCTTGATGGCGGTGAAGTTTCATTGGAAGATTACAAGGGCCGGAAAATTCTATTAAATTTTTGGGCCAGCTGGTGTCCGCCGTGCCGGGCGGAAATGCCAGATTTAGACAAATTCTACCAAAATTATAAAGACAAAGGAGTCGTCGTGCTGGCAATCAATTTGGCAAACACGGAATACTCTCCCGGCGACGGGCCCGCCTATATTCAAGAGAATGGATTTACTTTTCCCGTGCTGATTGACAAAAAAGGTTCGGTCGGGGCTCTTTATCAAGTAATCTCCCTTCCGACCACTTATTTTATCGATTCTGACGGCATCATCAGAGGGAAAGTGACCGGACCGCTGAAATTGAAACAGATGGAAGAGCGGATAAACGAATTGCCGTAAAAGCGTTTAATGATTCATATTTTTTATAAATAACGTAAAAAAATAAAAAATAAAAAATATAACTGTAAAATAAGCCAATTTTTTGTTATGATAGATTTAATCGAATAGGGTAAATCCTTCGGGGCAGGGTGGAAATCCCGACCGGCGGTGATGAGGCCGACGCCTCTCAGCCCGCGACCCGTCTTGCGTATGCAAGACGGAGGATTTGGTGAAATTCCAAAGCCGACAGTAAAAGTCTGGATGGGAGAAGGATGTCTGTGCTCGTTAAAGGCGACTTTAACGCGACTTTAACGTTTATTCGGCATGCATTTATGGCCCCGTGCAAACATATGTACGGGGCTGTTTTCGTTGCAGACGGAGTCAAATGTCAAAACCGGTTAAAGGAGGGATAAAACGTTTATGGATGATCGCCAATATATGCAACTGGCGCTTGATCTTGCCAAGGCTGCGGCAGGACAGACAAGCCCGAATCCGTGTGTGGGGGCGGTGCTTGTAAAAAACGGCGAACTTGTCAGCACAGGCGTACATTTGCGGGCCGGGTCGCCCCATGCGGAAGCGGCAGCCATTCATGCGGCCGGGGAAAAGGCAAAAGACGCCATTTTATATGTAACGTTGGAACCGTGCAGCCATTATGGCAAAACACCTCCTTGTGCGGATTTAATCATTGAATCCGGAATCAAAAAGGTGTATGTGGCGACGCTGGATCCGAATCCCCTCGTTGCCGGAAAAGGAGTCGAGCGGCTCAGAAAGGCCGGTATCGAAGTGGACATCGGTTTATGCGAGAAAGAAGCCGTGAAATTGAATGAAAAATTTTTCCATTTTATTCAAACCAAGACTCCCTATGTAACGTTAAAAGGCGCTGTTTCCATGGACGGCAAAATAGCGGCCAAAACAGGCGACAGCAAATGGATTACTTCGGAAGAAGCCCGTTTGGATGCTCATCAACTCCGTCATGAGCATGATGCCATACTTGTTGGAATAAACACTGTTCTCAAGGACAATCCTCTCCTCACCACCCGAAAACCCCAAGGCGGAAAAAACCCCGTTCGAGTCATCTTGGATACGGAATGCAGGATTCCTCTGTCTGCCCGGGTGATCCAAGATAAATCCTCCAAAACGATCATTTTCACAGGAAACCAGTATGACAGGAAAAAAGCCGGACAACTGGCGGAAATGGGCGTGGAAGTGATTTCTCTGGCCACGGAGCGCATTTCCGTCAAGGATGTGTTGCAAATTTTAGGTGAAAAAGAAATTGTGTCCGTGCTCGTGGAAGGCGGCTCGGAAGTCCATGCCTCGTTTATTGATGAAGAAGCCTTTCAGCAGATTATTCTCTATATGGCTCCGAAAATTATTGGAGGGAGAGAAGCCATTCCCTTTGTCGGCGGTCCCGGACCCAAACGGGTGGCAGAAGGAAAACAGCTTAAATTTATAGACGTAAAAAAAGTCGGACCCGATTTGAGGATTACCGCCGTTCCATGGAGCGGACAGGAAGGAGATGAATCAGCATGTTTACCGGGATTGTCGAAGATTTAGGCACGGTTGAAAAAATCAAAAAGCGTGGACAAACTCTCGAATTGGCCATTTATTCCCGAAAAATTTGCGAAGATATTCATATCGGCGACAGCATCGCCGTCAACGGCGTTTGTCTTACCGTGACGGAATTCGGCAATGATGTTTTTCATGTCGATGTGATGCCGGAAACATTCAACAGCACTTCCCTCGCGTCTTTGCGGGACGGATCAAAGGTGAACCTGGAACGGGCCATGGGCGCAAACGGCCGGTTCGGGGGCCATTTTGTCACCGGTCACGTCGATTGCACCGGAACAATCGTGAGAAAAGAACGCAAAGAAAATGCGATTTATATCGATATTTCCCATCCGGAGAAATATGCGCACCTTCTGATTTACAAAGGGTCGATCGCTGTCGACGGCATCTCGTTGACGGTTTTCGGAGCGGCAGAAAATAGATTGACCGTTTCCATCATCCCCCATACGGCGAAAGAGACGGTGCTTGGTTTTAAAACGGTCGGGGATATCGTCAATCTTGAATTCGATTTAATTGGAAAATACCTTTATTCCTTTTTTGCAAACGAAAAAGAAAAGAAACCGTCGCAAGGCATTACCGCCGAATTTTTAAAAGAAACGGGATTCATTTGAATCGGGGAGGTTGCAACATATGTTTCACAGTATAGAAGAAGCAATAGAAGATTTAAAAGCGGGCAAAGTGATCATCGTCTGCGATGATGAAGACAGGGAGAATGAAGGAGATTTCCTTGGTTTGGCAGAATTTGTCACACCGGAAATGATCAATTTTATGGCAAAGGAAGGCCGGGGGCTGATTTGCACCCCGATTACGGAACAACTGGCCGCAAAGCTTCAGTTAGTCCCGATGGCGCCGGTCAATACCGACAGCAAAGGCACCGCTTTTACAGTCAGTGTCGATCATGTCGATACAACAACGGGAATCAGCGCCTATGAACGGGCTTATACGATCAAAAAACTGATCGCCGACGATGCGCGGCCGGAAGATTTTAACCGGCCCGGGCATGTATTTCCCCTTGTCGCCCAGGAAGGCGGAGTATTAAAACGGGCGGGCCACACGGAAGCGGCCGTTGATTTGGCCAGACTGGCCGGATCGGTGGAAGCCGGCGTCATTTGTGAAGTGATGAAAGACGACGGCACGATGGCCAGGGTGCCTGATCTGTTGAAGATTGCCGAAAAATTTAACCTGAAAATGATCACGATCAAAGATTTAATAGAATACAGATTGAAATTTGACTCCCTTGTGAGAAAAGAGGTTGAAGTGCATTTGCCGACGGAATACGGGGACTTCAGAGCAATAGGATTTACGGAAACGGTGCAGGGCAAGGAACACATTGCGCTTGTGAAAGGAGAAATAAACGGAGACGAACCCGTTCTGGTAAGGGTTCACTCTGAGTGCCTGACGGGCGATGTGTTCGGCTCCAACCGTTGCGACTGCGGTCCCCAGCTGCATGCGGCCCTTGCCCAAATCGAAAAAGAAGGGAAAGGCGTCCTTCTTTACATGAGGCAAGAAGGCAGGGGCATCGGCTTAATTAATAAATTAAAGGCTTACAAGCTTCAAGAAGAGGGCCTGGATACGGTCGAAGCAAATCATAAACTGGGCTTTAAAGCCGATTTGAGAAATTATGGTATCGGCGCGCAAATCCTCCGCATGCTCGGCGTCAGGAAAATGCGGCTTTTGACAAATAATCCCCGCAAGATTGCCGGTCTCGGCGGATACGGTTTGGAAGTTGTCGAGCGCGTGCCGCTGCAAATGCCGCCAAAAAAAGAAAATATCCAATATCTGCGGACAAAAAAATTGAAATTGGGACATTTACTAAATTTATAACGGGAGTGAAAGAAAATGAAAAAGATCATGGAAGGAAATTTGGTAGGGACAGGGTTAAAAATAGGGATCGTTGCTTCCCGGTTTAATGAGTTTATTACTACGAGGCTTCTCAGCGGTGCGGAAGATGCCTTGAAGAGGCACGGAGTGAGCGAAGAAGATATCACCGTGGCTTGGGTGCCGGGGGCTTTTGAAATCCCCCTTGTCGCCAAAAAACTTGCTGCATCCGGAAAATTTGACGCCGTCATCACGCTCGGGACCGTCATCCGCGGGGCCACTCCCCACTTCGACTATGTGAGCAATGAAGTGGCCAAAGGAGTCGCCGCTGCGGGAATGGAGACAGGGACTCCCGTCATATTTGGAGTTTTGACGACCGATACGATTGAACAAGCGATTGAACGGGCCGGCACGAAAGCAGGAAACAAAGGCTGGGATGCGGCGGTCAGTGCCATTGAAATGGCCAATTTGTTCAAACAATTATAAAGCGGGAGCGGACATAAAGGCCGGCGGCTTGCCGAAAGCATCGTTCAACATGAAAACAGCCGTACATTTTGCCGCCGGAAAGTTCCTGTTGATTGACATTGTCACAAAGGCCGTTGCAAGCGGGTGGAACCGGTTTTCCGCCCGCTTTTTTTTCAGGATGGCCGGCAAACAGAAAGCCAAGAAAACAGTTTTTGCGCATAGGGAAAATATGGATCAATTTATTTTCGCACAGTTCTTTCTTAATTCAGGAGGTTTCTGCCGGTTGTCGGAGAAACATTTTAACCCTCACCCTTTTCCCGGAAGTTTAAATAAAAAATCATTAAAAATATTATTTTTTCAAGAACTGCAAAACCCGGTCGAAGTTTTGTTGTTCTTTTGCCTCAAAATAATTCCGGAACGGATCCCCTTTTTCTTTTATGCGTTTCAAAATCGTTGTGATTCGGAAATCTTCCATTTTTAAGCCGTCATTGACTTCATCCCAGAACAACGGCGCGGCGACGGCCGCCTGCCGGTTGCCCCGGGGCGAGTATGGGGCGATGAGCGTTTTTCCCCGGGCGTGTTGCACGTAATCGATATAAAGGCGCTTCCCCCTTTTCTTCTTGAGTCTTTCGACTGTAAAAGAACCGGGGTCGCTTGAGACCAGATAACGGGCGGTAAACTCCGTAAACATTCTCGTTTCATCATAGCTGTACCGGTTTTCCGGCAAAGGAATATAGATTTGCAGCCCTTTGTTGCCGGAAGTTTTGATGAAACTTGCCAACTTAAAATAGTCAAGCACTTGTTTAATCAGTTTGGCTGCTTTGACGGCAAGATGGAATTCGTTTTTGGATGGCGGATCGAGGTCGAAAACGATTTCCGACGGACCGCCGCTTTCCACCGTTTGAAAGGGGATATGGAATTCAACGGCCAACTGGTTGCCGAGCCATAAAAGCGTTTTTAAATCATTGCAAACAATATACCGGATGCCGTCTTCCTCAACGCCGGGGACGTAGTCCGGAGCGTACGCGGGACGGTTTTTTTGGAAAAAAGCTTCCCCAAATATACCGTGGGGATACCGGATGACAGTGAGGAGGCGGTCTTTCAAAAACGGAAGCATAAAAGGCGAAATCTCCCGCAAATATTCAATGTAGGTGCTTTTGTTCACAGGCGGATCTTCCCACAGCAGCTTGTCCGGATGGGTAATTTCCAGATCGGCGGGGAAATTCCTGCTGTTTATCATCATTTTTTCATACGTGCAATCTTTTGCTTGCAAGTCGAAGCGAAAACGTGAAAAATGCGGTTCCCGCAATTGGTTTTCATATAATTCCAAGTATTTCAATTCAACGCAGATGGCAGGGTCTATGGATAGTGAATGTTCGTCTTCCTGCCGTTTGTTTTTCCTGATGATTTGAATCAACGCTTCTTTTTCCTGCGCAGATATTCCGAAAAGAAACCGGCCGACGGGACAGACGTTGTGATCTTTGTAAACGGCGACGGTAAAATAGCCGTTTCTTTTGTCATAGCCGGTGACAAAGCAGGAAACATATTTCCAGTTTTTGTACTTTACCCAATTGTCCGTCTTTTTTCCTTCTTCCCAAATACTGTCTATTCGCTTGGCGACAATCCCTTCTCCGTTGTATAAAATAACTTTTTCCCATAAGTCGTTGAATGTGTCATAACACGGAATCATTTGCAGCAAATACGGACTTCTTTCATCGGGGGCCAGGGGAAAACCTGTTTCGTCAAAAATGGATACAAGATTCTTTTTCCGCCGTTCATAGGGCTCTTTTGTCAAGTCTTTTCCCTGTAATGCCAATACATCAAAGACTAGGAGGCGGGACGGCCGGATCTCCGTTTTTTCCGTGATATTCCTTTCCGATCGCATTCTTCCCCTTGTCTGGATGGCGGAAAAATCGGCTTTACAGGCGTTTTCCAAAATCGTGAGTTCTCCGTCAAAGACAAGGGGAAGGTACGGTTCAAGTTTGGTGATGTGTTGTTGCAAAAATTCGTTGATTTCCGGAAACTGGCCCAACAGGGATTTTCCGTTTCTGCTGACAAGTTTGACTCTCTTGCCGGCATCGATGCTTAACAACGCCCGAAACCCGTCATATTTTACTTCATATCGCCATTCTGTTCCGACAGGAATGGAAGAAACAAGGGTCGGTGTCATCGGTTTCATCATTCTCACTCCATTTGTTGCATAGATTTGAGCGGCGTTTTCCTTAATCCGGCCATGCCGGCGATTCCCAAAATTTTTATAACATTTTTTTATTATTTTTAAGCCATTTTAAGAAAAAAATGAATGGAGAATGGTCTATGCACACAATTTGGAAAGGAAGCATCAGTTTTGGTCTCGTAAATATTCCTGTCAAATTGCACGCGGCGACAGAAGATAAAGACGTTAAATTACGAACCTTGCATAAAAAATGCCACTCACCGATTAAATATGAAAAAATATGCCCTGTTTGTGAGGAAAAAGTGGAAAAGGAAGACATCGTACGGGCGTATGAGTACGTCAAAGGAAAATTTGTGGTCCTCGATGACGAAGATCTGGAGCAGTTAAAAAAAGAACATCAGGAAAAGGCAGTGGAAATCATAAACTTTGTAAAGATGGATGAAATCGACCCTATTTATTTTGAAAGAAGCTATTACTTATCTCCCGATGACGGCGGGGTCAAAGCGTATTCCCTTTTGCGGAAAGCACTGCAGGAATCGGGGAAAGCGGGTCTTGCAAAAATTGTGATCCGCTCCAAAGAGCAGCTGGCCGTTGTAAGGGTGTATGAAAATACGCTCGTTTTGGAAACCATTCATTATCCCGATGAGGTCCGGAATGTCCGCGATGTGCCAAATGTTCCCGCCGATGAACATATTTCCGAAAAAGAGCTGGAAACGGCTGTGCTTCTTATCGAGCAGCTGACAACAAAATTTGATCCGGAAAATTACGAAGATGAATACCGCAATGCCCTTTTAAGAGTCATTGAAGCGAAACGGGCCGAGACGATTCACGGACCAAACGAAGAAGAAAAGAAACCAAAAATGAATGTGACCGATTTAATGGCTGCCCTTCAGGCTTCCATAGACAAAACAAAGGCGCCCTCCGGCCAGGAGGTGAAGAAACGGGTTCCCGTCAAAGTGAAAAAGCGGGCTTAAAAAAGAAGATTCGGAAAATAATGACTTCCCGTTCTCCGAACAAAAAAACTTGTCTTTTATCCGCCATGTTCATAATATGAGAATAACTGAAACATACTGCGGGGGTTGCGATCATGAAACAGAAAATTATACCATCATGCTTCAGCATGAGAGATTTTGAAAAGTTTTTGGAATGCCCTTTGGAGACGGGGATTTTCGTGGAGGTGCACGTGGCCCAGTTAAAAAATGTATACAGACTGGCAAAGCAATATAATAAACGCATGATATATCATCTCGATATGATTCAAGGTTTGAAAAATGACGAATACGCCGCCGAATATATTTGCCAGGAATTCAAACCGCAGGGAGTCATTTCCACAAAAAGCAACGTTATCTTAAAGGCCAAACAAAAAGGCGTAACGGCGATACAAAGAATTTTTCTGTTGGATTCACGGGCGTTGGAAAAAAGTTTTCAGCAAGTGGCGAAATCCAGGCCCGATTATATTGAAGTGCTTCCGGGCATCATTCCGGCAATGATAAAAGAAGTGAAAGAAGAATTGCAAATTCCCGTTTTGGCAGGGGGACTGATCCGGACGGAAGAAGAAGTGAAAAATGCACTCGCTGCCGGTGCCGCCGCCATCACAACATCAAAAACTGAACTGTGGAGATTATCTGTATGAAAACGGAAAAGAATGAGGGGAAGACCCCTCTTTTTTTTGCTCTTAAACGCTTGCCGGAATGCGGGCGGCCTTCTTTCAACAACGGAGGTTTTGCCTTTTATATGCGTTTATTTTTCCTATAAAAATATTATATTTCCCAATTTAAATAAATTATATGAATATAATTCATTGACAACGCTTCCAAAAAAATGTATACTCCAATTAAAGTTAAAAATTTCTTAAGGTGTTACTTTTTTACGAAAACGTTTTCTATCTATGAGCGCATCTTTCATG
>CALKIU010000071.1 GCA_937995745.1 uncultured Bacillaceae bacterium
AGAATAAATTGGAAAAGTCCGGCGATATGAGGAAAGCGCGGACTTTTTTTGTGTTTGCGGTGGAAAGCCCGGGACGATTTTGCCGCATTTTTTGCCGTTTCACAAAAAAATCACACTTCATTTGTTTTTTTGACACATCCCCGTGTTACTGTAAGAAAAAGGAAAAAGGAGTGAAAAATGGAAAAACAAACATTTGTTGTTCGTCCGGTACTTTTTCCTATTTTGATCTGTCTCCTTTTTGCCACGGGTGTACTATCTGTTCAAGCAGCCAAGGTTGGGGAGAAGGTAAATGCCGGCAGCAATGTTGTTTCGGCAAAATCTCTCCAAAAGATCATTGATCGGGCGGAAAGGGGGGAAACGATTCAATTAAAACCGGGAATTTACAAAGGGCCGGTCCGCATTGACAAACCATTGGCGCTTGCCGGCAGCAAGGAAACGGTTGTGGACGGCGGAGGAAACGGCCATGTGATTGCTGTTCACTCGGGGGATGTGACAATTCAAGGGCTGACGATTCAAAACAGTGGAAAAAGAAATGAGGACAGCGGCATTTTTGTGGACGACGGGGCCCGGGTCATTTTAAAAAACAATGTGTTAAAAGATGTTCATTTTGGCGTTTACATAAAAAACGGGACGGGCGTCACAGTGTCGGGAAATGAGATTATTGGCGGGAGCGGCCATTTTTCCGCAAAAGGAAACGGAATTCACATTTTTAAAGGAACAGACAATGTAATTGAGAATAACTGCATCGAAGGCGTGCAAGACGGGATCTATTTCGATTTTGCTTACGGCGTTGACGTCCGCGGCAACGAAATCCGCCATTCGCGGTACGGCATGCATTATATGTTCAGCGAAAAGATAAAAACGGAAAACAACTTGGCCGAAAACAATATGATCGGCTTCATGATTATGGATTCCGGGGACTTGGAGTTTACCGGAAACAAGATTTATGATCAGTTTCATTTCCGCGGATTCGGCATTTATATTTATCAATCCAAGGACATTCTGTTCCATCGAAATGAAATTGTCCGCAACAGTGTGGGAATTTCGTTTGAATGGTCTGAAAATTCGGTTTTTAGACGCAATTTGATCGCCGCGAACCAAATCGGCCTTCAATTCAGAAAAGAGAACGGGAAGAACGTGTTTACGGAAAACAATTTTGTCGGCAATATTGTTTCATCGGCCGTTGGCGGCAAAGCGTACCGGCTCGATGACGGACGAAAAGGAAATTATTGGGATGACTATAAAGGCTATGACACGGATGGAGACGGAATCGGTGACAACCCGTACCGGGCCGGTTCCGTATATGATGCGCTGCTCAAATGGCAGCCCCATTGGCAATTTTACTTTGAAAGCCCCGCTGTCATGATGTGGACAAGGGCGGAAGCGATGTTTCCGACGAATCCCCATGCGCCCGTTTATGATGACCATCCGCTTGTCCGACCCGTCCGTATTTGGAACGGAAGGGGGGCGGAGAGCGGCATAAACGGCGGTTTGCTTTTATCGGGGCTCGTGATGTTTGCCGTTTCACTGGCTATTTTTTTAAAAGGGAGGAAGGGTATATGAAAAGATTCGTGTTTATCGCTCTCATGTTTGCGGCGCTCGTTCTTGCGGGATGCGCGGCGGAGGAAGTATACCAGCCTGTTGAAATCGATCCGGAAGTGGACGTTTGCGATGTTTGCAACATGAATATTGCCCATGAGTTTTATGCGACTGAACTTATTGCCAAAGACGGAAAGGTTTATAAATTTGATGATCTCGGCTGCTTAATGAAATTTGTCAACGTGGAGAAGACGCTGTCCAAAGATGAAATCGCAAAGCAGTATGTCCGCGATGTGGATACGGGAGAATGGGTCGAATTGGAAGATGCCTATTATGTTTACTATGACGAAATTTGGACGCCGATGGCTCATGGCGTGATCAGTTTTAAAGAGAAAGAGTCGGCCGAGAAATATATTGAGAAAATCGGAAACGGGGAGCTCTACGATTATGAAAAGCTCCTGAAACATGAATTTAAGTACGGAAAACACAAGCATAAGGATCACGGGGAGCATGGACATGGGGATCAACAGGACGGCGGGGAACAGGATGATCATGACGACGGCGGAGAACATGGAAATCATGATGAGCACGGGGAGCATGATGAATGAGCGTGATTCATGTTGCCGCAAACCAGTTGACGCTCATCATGCGCAGCAAGTGGCTTGCGGCATGCAGCTTCGTATTTGTGGCACTGGCGTTTTTGGTCACTTATTTTACGCCGACCGGGGGTGCCGGATACGGCGGGTTTAACCGAATGACAGCGAGCATGCTGAATATTACATTATTTGTCATCCCCCTTATTGCCCTTTTGCTCGGAGCACTGTTTCTGGCCGGAGAAAAAGAGGACGGCGGTTTGCATCTCCTTCTAACTTATCCGGTGTCGCGCGCCTCTTTGATACTGGGAAAGTTTCTCGGGTTTTTGCTTGCTTTGGGAGCTGTGTTGGCCGGCGGCTGCGCAGTTTCTTTTCTGGCGGCCGCCTTTATCAACGGACGGGCTTCACCGGCGGTCATTATCAAGTTTTATTTGCTGGCTTTTTTGTTGGCGGCCATGTTTTTGGCCGTCGCCGTTTTGGCGGGAATTTGGGCGCAAACGAGGTTGCAGGCATTGGGGGCAAGTTTGGCGCTTTGGGCGTTTACGGTCATCTTTTATGAGTTTCTCATCATGGGGATCAGTTTGTTTTTGGCCAATGAATGGGTTGTGCCCTTTCTGGCTCTTTCTGTTTTTCTTAATCCCGCCGAGCTCATCCGGGTGTGGATCATTCTTATGTTTGACGGAGGAGCCGTCTTTGGTCCGGCCTTCTATGATTGGGCGCGCTGGGCAAACAGCCCCCCCGGACTGTTCTTTTTCGGAGCCGCCGCCGTTCTTTGGGTCATCTTCCCATTGGCCGCAGCCAATCTGTTATTGAAAAAGGAGGTTGGGCATGACTCATTACGAATGGATCCGGTTTCAGTCCATCGGCAAGAGGTTCAGTAAGGATCACTATATCGGAAATGCCGATTTGGCGTTAAGGCGCGGGGAAATATTTGCTTTGTGCGGGGGAAACGGCGCCGGGAAGAGCACGTTTATAAAAATCATTACGGGTATCATGAAAGGAACAAGCGGAAAAGTGATCGTGAACGGGAAAGCGGTCAATACGGGCAGTCAAAGTTACAAAAAGTTGTTTTCTTATATGCCGGACCACTTGGTGTTTCCTCCTCAGTTGACCGGTGAAGAAGCGCTGAAATTTTTGGCAAAGCTGCGGAAAATAAAGCCGGAAAGAGTGGACGAAATGTTGAAGTTGACCGGATTGTATGAGGTGAAGGACCGGCCGGTGAAGCATTATTCGAAAGGAATGGAACAGCGCCTGTTGTTTGCCCAGGCCCTTTTGCCCGATGCCCCTCTTTTGATTTTGGATGAGCCGACGAACGGTCTGGATCCGTATTGGTTTTTCCGTTTCAAAGAAATATTGCGGGAGGAAAAACAAAGGGGAAAAACGATCCTGTTTACTACCCATGTTCTTTCTCTGGTTGAAGAAATCGCCGATCGGGCCGCTTTTATGGAAAACGGGAAAATCGTCCGGCAAGGTTCCGTGCAGGAAATGGTATGGCAGGACGGGAAAAAGATGTCGCTCGAACAGCTATTTTTTGCAAAACAGCGGGGAAAGGTCGTCCCTTTATGAAAGCTGTCCCGCCGGCGCCGGGAAGATCCGGCCGTTCCGTCGCCGGTGCATGAACCGGGTAAATCTTTATCCCCCGCTGAAAAATTTCCCGGGGAATGCTTGCCGGTTTTTGCGGAAAAACCGGCGCCGCAAACTGTGCTGCATCTATTGCCGGCGTAACAGTCAGGCGGGGATTTTGTGTTTTTGCGGGGAGGCGGAATGAGACCATACGCAACCTTGTGTTTAGGTTGTGTATTTTTTTTGCTTCAGTTTAAGATGATTGCAAGAGCCGGTAAATTCAAGGCGGAAAATGATTGATCAACAGAGAGGTTGGTTTTGCCGGAACAAGATTCACGTGAAAAAATGAAAATAGGAGCAGGCCCTGTTAACTCACGGACCGGGGAATTTTTGTTATAATAGGGCGGAAAAGATTTGAAAGACCTGAAATATAACGGAAGATGTGAGATAATAAAAAAATGCAATAGCATGCAGAAAGGCAGGGTACCGGATGATTGTTTTGAAATCAAAAAGAGAGATTGAAAAAATGCACCGGGCGGGAAAACTGTTGGCTTCGGTACATAAAGAAATCGCCAAAATGATCCGTCCCGGGATCACGACGTGGGAAATCGAAGAATTTGTTGACGACTATTTGAGAAAACACGGGGCAATCCCGGAGCAGAAGGGATATAAAGGGTATCAATATGCAACTTGCGCCAGCATTAATGATGAAATTTGCCACGGTTTTCCCCGCAAAAAACCTCTCAAAGAAGGGGATATTGTAACAATAGATATGGTTGTGAATTTGGACGGGGCTTTGGCTGATTCAGCCTGGACATACGCGGTCGGAAAAATATCGGATGAGGACAAAAGGCTGATGGAGGTTACGAAAAAAGCGCTCTATATCGGAATTGAGCAGGCGGTTATCGGCAACCGCATCGGCGACATCGGCCATGCCATCCAACAGTATGTGGAAGGAGAAGGTTTTTCCGTAGTCCGTGATTTTATCGGCCACGGAATCGGCTCCACCATTCACGAAAAACCGGATGTGCCTCATTTCGGACTTCCCGGCAAGGGCCCGCGCATCAAAGAAGGAATGGTTTTTACGATTGAACCGATGGTGAATGCGGGAACTTATCACTTAAAAATGGATGGCAACGGCTGGACTGCCCGGACGCTCGACGGCAAAAATTCCGCCCAATTTGAACATACAATTGCCATAACAAAGGACGGGCCGCTCATTTTGACGAGCCAGGAGGATATTTGAAGCAGCCGTCCTCTTGCCGGCTGTTTTTTCCTTTTTTCCGGCATATGTCGGCGGATGTAAATGAAAAACGCGTAAATATCCTTCCGGCCGTCTTTCTTTGTTTGCATTGTCCGGCGGCGCCGGAAGGGCAGACGTCATTTTTTTCTCAGCCTGCCCAATTCTTCGACAATGGCTGTCATTTCATTCGGACTGAAACTGTCCTTTTTCATAATAAGTTCATAAATTTCTTTCAATTCGTCGTACATACCCTCATCAAAATGGGATGCCTGAATGGCGCCGATGTTGATAAGCTTCAGTTTTTCTTTAATTTTTTCGACCATATATTCGATCGAAGGAGAAGATAAACTCATCATTGCCGACCTGCCTTCTTTGGAAATGTTGTTTTTATTATAACGCGGACTTATGGAAATTACTACTTATTTGTCAATAAATTCAAAATCGGAAACTTCTCTTTTTTTGAAGAAAATGAGAAAATAGAGGAAGAGAGGGATTTTGGCATATGATAAAAGTGCTGTTTGTCTGTCTTGGCAACATTTGCCGTTCTCCAATGGCTGAAGCGATTTTCCGCGATCTGATAAAAAAGGAGCGCATGGAAAATTATATTACTGTGGATTCAGCCGGCACCGGAAGCTGGCACATCGGTGAACCGCCCCATTGGGGGACAAGAAAAATTCTCAGGGAAAACAATATCAGTGCCGAAGGATTGATTGCCAGACAGATTAGCGCGGAAGATATAAATCGTTTTGACTATATAGTTGCGATGGATTTAAGCAATATTGAATCGATAAAAGAATTGGGAGCGGATTTTCCTGAAGGGAAGGTCACCACTCTTCTGGATTACGTTCCGGAAATAGAGGACAAGAACATTCCCGATCCGTATTATACAGGCAATTTTACCGAAGTGTACAAATTAGTGGAAAAAGGATGCCGGAACTTGTTAGAGCACATTAAAACCGTTCATTTTCTGAACAAAAAAATATCAAATTGACCTATTTTTGTCGGAAAGCGAGGGAGTGCAGATGGGCAGTACCAAGAAATTTTGGCAGGGAGTCGTCATCGGAGCCGTCGCCGGCGGAATCATTTCATTGTTTCACCGCGAAACACGGCATGCGGTGATTGAAAATTGCAAGAAGGGAGCCAAAACCGTCTCTTATTATGTGAGAAATTTGGACGAGTTGAGCGAACAAGTGGCAGAAACGGCGCGCAGTCTGCGCACGACCGTGGAGCAAGTGAGCGAAGATGTGTCATTTATCGCGGAAAAAGTCAGTGAATTAAAAGAGACCGGTGCGTCGGTGAAAGAGCTTGTTAAAGATACGAAAGATGCCTTTCTTCCCAAAGAAGACGGCGATTCGCTTCCATCATAGGCTTGGCGCATTGTAATCCCGCCGGCGGCAGGGGCGGGCAAGCTGTTTCGCCGGACGGGATTCGTCAATGTATATGCCGCCATGTTTTCAGCCGGAAAAGACATCCGGCTTGATTTTTCATTGCGGATGCGGCAAAAGTTTTTGCCGGACAGATGCGGGAAAGATCATCCGTATGGACGGGATGTGGTTCGATGATCCGGGTCAGACATTTTTTGCAACTTTTATGGAAAAGAATTGTAAAAGATGACGTTTTTGGATTGGCAGCCCAATTGGCTTATTTTTTTCTGCTTTCACTGTTTCCCCTCCTCATCACTCTCGTGACTTTGCTGGCTTATTTGCCTTTGTCCGAGGAGGATTTGCTTTATTTTCTCGGCGAATTCGTCCCGGAAGATTCAATGACTCTTATAAAAACAAGTTTGAATGAAATTATGAACAGCCATAGTGGAAAATTGCTTTCAATCGGGATTATCGGAACGGTTTGGTCCGCTTCCGCCGGTTTGAACGCCGTGCTGCGGTCGTTGAACAAAGCATACGGCGTCAAAGAGACGAGGCCGCTGTTCATTTCCAGGGGCATGTCCATATTGTTTACGGTCGCTTTTATTGTTTTGATTGTCCTGGCCTTAATGATGCTTGTTTTTGGAAAACAACTCGGCAGTTATTTGTTCGCCAAATTGGGATTTTCCAGTTTCATTGATTTTTGGAATGTGTTCCGGTGGATTTTGAGTTTCTTTATCATTTTCTTTATTTTTCTGCTTCTTTACTGGATAGCGCCCAATAAGAAGATTCAATGCGTTCAATCATTGCCGGGTGCGTTCTTTGCCACAGCCGGCTGGCTTCTCGTTTCTTCCGGTTTTTCCTATTATGTGGGCAATTTTGGCAACTATACGGCTACATATGGCAGTATCGGGGCTGTCATTGTGTTGATGATTTGGTTTTATTTGACGGGAGCCGTGATTATCCTCGGCGGGGAAATCAATGCCGTTGTGAGCAAGATGAAGGAAGGAAACTGTTGACAAGCCTCCTGAAAATTCCATCTTTAGAAGGCGGCTTTTGTCCAATAATAATAAGGAATTTCCGATAAGGAGGCTTGCAAATGAGCAAAAAGGCAAGAAAAAGCGGCGGCACAAAACAAAAGGATAAAAGCAGGCCGAAGCATAAAACCTCAAGCTCGGCCAACAGTTCAAACAGCTACCATTGACAAAAAAGAGTTGTCGAAAGAAAACAAAAGGGCGGTTTCCTGTTGGCAGGAACCGCCCTTATTTTTGTCTGCTCCCGGCGACCGCCCGCCCGTCATTTATCAAAAGGAAAATGAGGCGGAAAGCGTCAAGAGCTTGCGCACCCGGAAATGGAAACGGCGTCCGGAAAGCACAAGGCTCTTGGTTGGTTTCGGCCGGCAACTTTTTGTTTTGCAAGCAACAGGTCTGCTCTGTTGAGGATGAACGGCACCCGATGTCCGGGAACGGCCGGAACAGCACAGTCTGCGGCAGATGCCTTTGTCCTGCTTATCGCAAGAGGCGGAGTCCGTTAAGGATTACTAAAATGGTACTTC
>CALKIU010000072.1 GCA_937995745.1 uncultured Bacillaceae bacterium
TGAGATATATTAAACAAAGTCGATTTTACTTCTCATAATTTATATTATGTAAACTAAAAAATTGCAACTTTAAGAAAAAGCCTTTTCTTTTCGTCCTCTCTTCATTTTAAGTTTTATTTATTTAATTAAGTTTTATTTATTTAATTTCATCTTTTTTATTGATAGCGAGATTTTTCAAAATAAGACCTCAATTCAATGTTGTGACATATTCAATCTCTTATAAGCGACATCTACAGAGCAAATACAGAGCAAATCGTTTTTGCCAGTGCCAGTTTGATTAAATCATTTTTTTCTTTATAATTGGCTGTAAAAGGAAAAAGTACCATATTATTTATTTAATTATTTATTTATATATTTTAAATAAAAAAGTGATTCCCCCCTTTCACCTTCGGAAGGAATCACTTTTAACATTTATTAAATTTACATAATATAACTATGGTTATCTTTACCGTTAAACCGGATTGACACCGTGCTTCCTGTTTGTAAACGTAACATATTTCGACATATAAGCCTCCAGCCGGACAGCCAATTCATCCCGCAGCCGGTTCGGCTCTATGATATCGTCGATGACCAATTCGGAAGCCAGACGGTAAACATCGATATCTTTCTGATATTCCGCCCGCTTCTCGGCGATAAACGCTTCCCTCTCCTCTTCCGGAAGCTCTGCAATCTTATTGGCGTAGACGGCATTCACCGCCGCTTCCGGCCCCATGACGGCAATTTGCGCGTTCGGAAAGGCAAGGCAGCAATCCGGCTCAAAGGCGGGACCAGCCATGGCGTACAACCCTGCACCGTAAGCTTTGCGGATTATGACCGTCAATTTCGGCACTGTAGCTTCACTCATTGCAAAAATCATCTTGGCCCCGTGGCGGATAATGCCCGCTCTTTCAACTTTTGTGCCAATCATAAAACCGGGAACATCTGCCAGGAAGATGAGCGGAATGTTGAACGCATCACACAAACTGATAAATTTGGCTGCTTTGTCGGCGGAATCATGGAACAACACGCCCCCTTTGACCCGCGGCTGATTGGCGATAATGCCCACCGGCTGCCCCTTGATTCTCGCCAATCCTGTAATAATTTCTTGGGCAAACAACCTTTTTATTTCACAGAAAGAATCTTCGTCAATAATGCGGTAAATCAATTGGTACATATCAAAAGGAGCGTTTTGGTTCTTCGGAACGATTTCTTCAATCGTTTTGTCAAACGGAGCAGCATCCCGCTCGTGTGTCCGTTCCGGTTTTTTGGAATAGTTGTCGGGAAAATACGTTAAATATTTCCTTGCATATGCAATCGCTTCTTCTTCTGTCTTGACGAGCACATCCCCGACGCCGGATACGGAACAATGCATCTTTGCCCCGCCCATCGTTTCCAAATCGACCTTTTCCCCGATGACCATTTCCGCCATCCTGGGAGAACCGAGGTACATGGAAGCATTGCCTTCAACCATAACAACAATATCGCAGAAAGCGGGAATATATGCTCCTCCCGCCGCTGACGGTCCAAATAAAAGACAAATTTGCGGAACCCGTCCTGAAAGCTTTACTTGATTGTAAAAGATTCTGCCCGCTCCCCTCCTGCCGGGAAACATTTCAACTTGGTCGGTTATCCGCGCTCCTGCCGAATCGACCAAATAGAAAATCGGACAATTGAGTTTTTCGGCCGTTTCTTGAATGCGCAAAATCTTTTCCACCGTTCTTTTGCCCCATGAACCGGCTTTGACCGTTGAATCATTGGCCATCACACATACCGTCCGGCCGTGGATTTTCCCAATCCCGGTGATTACCCCGTCAGCGGGGAGGTCTCCTGCTTCACAGTTGGCAAAAAGACCGTCTTCCACCAGCAGGCCGTCATCCAACAATAGTTTCAGGCGGTCGCGGGCAAACAGTTTTCCCTGCTCTTTATTTTTTTCGTGGTATTTTTTCTTTCCGCCTTGCAAAATCTTGTTTTTTCTCTCTTGATATGACAATTCATTATCCGCTTTCACCTGTGCTTCACTCATCAAAGAAGTCCATCTCCTTTCTGTACTATGTTATTTTTCTTTGCTTTTCGACCATAGACCTAATATGTTATGTGTACCCATTCATCCTTTCTTTACCGGCCAAACGTTTTCTTTGAAACTCCCTGCTACTGTTTCCGTTATCTGCCCTTGTATTGGGGCGGGCGTTTTTCTGCAAAAGCGCGCAGACCTTCGAGGCGGTCCTCGGTCGGAATGAGGGCATTGTAGGCCAATTCCTCGATTTTCAAACCTGAATGCAAATCCACTTCGATTCCTTTATTTATGGCGGCTTTTGCTTGAATCAACGACAACGGCGCATTCACCGCCATTTCTTCAGCGAGCGAGAGAGCTTTGTTCATCAATTCTTCATAAGGAACGACATGTTCCACAATGCCGTATTGGTAGGCTTCCTCAGCAGTAATTCTTCTCGCGGTGTAAATCAATTCTTTGGCCCTGCCAACGCTGATTAACCGCGGCAGTCTTTGCGTGCCTCCGGCGCCGGGAATGATTGCCCACGATGTTTCCGTAAGCCCCATTTGCGCATGCTCGGCGGCGATTCTCACATCACAGGCGAGCGCCAGCTCCAATCCTCCTCCAAAAGCAACACCGTTGATGGCGGCGATGACAGGCTGCGGCAGAGCCTCGACCGCATTTATGGTGGAACGGATGAGAGCCACAGTCTCTCTGACTTGCTGTTCATTCATTCCTCTTCTTTCTTTTAAATCCGCTCCGGCACAAAAGGCTTTCTCTCCTGCGCCCGTAATCACTGCGACACGGATGTTCCGGTCCGTTTTAACTTCGTTCAATATGCTTTGCAAATCGTTTAACAATTGAATGGA
>CALKIU010000073.1 GCA_937995745.1 uncultured Bacillaceae bacterium
ATCTGCTGCCAATTATAATTCATCCGAGGAGTTTAGTTTTCTTTTTAGAAAAGAGTTAATTTCAAACTTAGTAGATAAATTGATTAAGGATATTACATTAGTTTCTGTATCTGATGATGACAAGAAAAAAATAGGAACTAAACATGATAAGGAGTTGGGATTTAATCTATTAGGTGACTTAGTCAAGGGATTAAAGAAAAAGACGCTTGAATTAATAAATAGGTCAAATATTATTCAACTATATGAGAAACAAGGAGAGAAAATAATTAAAGGCTTATATGAAGTCTATAAGGATGAATCCTTTAACAAAGATAACATGTTATTACCGGTCGAATATAGAGAGATTGCAAAGATTGATGGAAGAGACCGAGCAATAGCAGATTATATATCGGGAATGATGGAATCTTTTGCAATTAAACTATTTACCGACTACTTTGGTAAAGGGGCCCTTGAAAAAATTTACGATAAGAATGTTTTCAGCAACCAAAATCATGTATGCCCTGTTTCCTCAACCAGAATATGATGCTTTTTGCCTCCTTCTCTATTTTAGTTCAAGGTGATATTTAATTCATTATTGGTATGTACCGCTTTTCCCTAAAGTTTTTGACAGCATCCTTAATGGAGACACACACTCTTTTGAAGTCGATGGCAATGAAGCGATGACGTACTATTAGTTAAGTAGTTATGAATAGAAATTAAGAAAGAGATTATTCACTCTATAGGATAAACTCGGCGCGGCTTTCCGGAGGAAGTTCCAACGCCGGGTTTTTTAATGACCAGTAATTCCTATTCCTTCTTCAATCCCCCTCATACGTCAAAAACCCTGACTTCAACCATCGTGAAACAACATAATTGTACAAAGCGTGGGCGATGATGGGCGCCCAGAGTGATTTTGTAAACACATACGCAATGGTAAGAAGGATGCTCATAAAAAACATATACACATTTAACATTGGTACTTCCTTGTATTGAGGAATATGAAGCATCGTGAATAGGATGCTTACGAGCAGAACGGCAATGACGGTGCCGAAAATATGATTGAACAGACCGAAAAGCGCGCCTCTAAACAAAAGTTCTTCGGAAATGCCTGCGCCAAGGGCAATGAAAGGCGGCCCCCACGGCTTTTGAACGATCTTCATCAATTCTGATGTATATTTATTGGCGGGAAGTTTGACGCGGCCGACCTTTTTCCAGACAAATACGACCAGCAATGCAAACAAGCCGGTCAGCAGCCCATAGACAAAGGCCTCCGTATGAAGGGTGAAAGAAGTTTTCCAAGAAAATTCCGTGGGGAAAAAATAGATTATTGCCAATCCCACGGCAATATTTACCCCGAAACTAAAAAGAAGTGCAAATATCAGTTTTCTATCCTGAACATGATTTTTTTCCGTTTGATTCATTTTGTTGCCACCATCCCGCGATGCTTCACGTCTCGATTTTCTTAACTAAATCTATATTAGTAAAGATAGCGATCTTATATCTAGAGGGAGATTTGAATGATAACAATATTGTAATAATTTCATTCATAATGCCTCTGCTTTGAGGCCGTAAATATGAAAAAACGAGGCTCGGCGCCTCGTTTTTTACATGCATGTGGAAAATGGGAGGTTGTACATGGTTTTTTGTGGAAATAAATGGCTGGGACACGAAACCTGTCCCCGCGTCCCGCGCCAAGCCCTTGTGATTTTGCCGCTGGCCATCCTGTGGCTCACTATCGGGTTGTCGATTTTGCTGCTGCTCCATTACCTCGGCTGGCTTGCTGGCGGAGTGAGGGGGAGGAAACGGCGGGTTTTGGCCGGTTTTTGCAAAGGTAAGTTGAAGAAGAGGCAGAGGAGCAGGCGCCGGGATGAGGTGAAGATGGATGGAGGGATTGCGAGTGGGTCAGGATGTGCTTTTGTTGGGCGGTGTTATGATGGATTATTATTTTGTGTTGAAGGAATTTCCTGAACGGGCGGGGATGCGTTGATCGAGGATTCGTTCCGGCGGGTCGGCGGTTGTGCGGTGAATGTGGCTGTGACGCTGAAAAATTTGGGCCTCGTTCCCCATATTGTGTCGGGGATTGGCGGCGATGAGCGGGGCGGGGCGATTGTGGATTATTTGCGGGAGCTGGGGTTGTCCACGGAGGCGATCCGGGTGCGCCGGGAGGGAAAGACCGGGTATTGTTTGACGTTGGTGGAAGATGGAGGGGAGCGGACGTTTTTGACTTAAAAAGGGTGTGAGGCGGAGTTTTTTCCGGAAATGGTCTCCGGAGAGCTGCGCGGCAAGACGGTGATGGTTTTTGTGACAGGGTATTATTTGCTGGAGCATCCGTATGACCGGGCCGTTGTCGATTTTGTCCGGGAAATAAAAGGCGCGGGCGCAAAGGTATTGTTTGATCCCGGGCCGCTTGTCTCCAAAGTGGACCGCAGTGTTCTTTCAGCGATGATTGAAGTGGCGGATATCATGACGCCGAATGAAGAGAATGGGACATGGGGACAGGTTCACTGTCCCACCAAAAAATTCCACCCCTCCTTTAAAGGACTGAATCCGGGATAGAGAGGCATCGTAGAGCTGCCCCGCTCCTGTTTTCTCCGTGTTGTTTGTCGTTCTGAACGGGTTCGCCAGTAAATTTGGAATTTCGGCAGTAAACTAATCTAATTTACCAGTATTTTTAAATTTTTGTCCAGTAAACTTCGTGAATTCGCCAGTATTTCGTTGAATTCCGCCAGTAAGGTGATGAATGTCACCTCTTTTTGTGATGAATTCGGCTTGAAAATGAAGGCGGAGAGCGTGTGGTTCCGTCCAAAATTGTGATTTCGCCAATATATTTATTTTTTCGCCAATAAATTTAAAAATTCGCCAATAAAATTGAAATTTCGCCAATAAAATTAAAATATCGCCAATATATTGTGGAAAATCGCCAATATGGCAACTTAAGTCACTGGATTGGGGAGCAGGCGCCGCACCAAAATCGTGCCAAAGACCAATTTTTCCGGAAAATAAAAAGTTTTACCGGGAGAATCAAATTGCACCGGGCAAAAGCAAAGTTAGCGGCTGCCCCAAAGCCTCCATGCAAGATTCGTAGGCAACAACAATTGATGGCAGGTGAAATTGGATGAATCCTCTCTTGGACCACGCATATGGATGCCTCGTGGGAACGGCGATTGGTGACGCCATGGGAATGCTTGGCCAAGGGAAGTGTTGGTCGATGAGGCCGGTCCATGGGGCCGGTCCATGGTTGGTCCATGGGGACAGGTTTGTTGTCCCATCCAAAATATTCCAATAGTGAAAGATTTCTCTGAACGCTGTTTGTTCCAATCTTT
>CALKIU010000074.1 GCA_937995745.1 uncultured Bacillaceae bacterium
AGCCCTTGAGCAAAGAAAGTTATCGAAACATTCTCAGATTGAATGGCCGTAAGGATCACAGCCAAACCGATAGCAACCCCGATTGGAATCGTCATCATTAAAAACAAGATAAAACTTCCGAATAAAACAAAGGTTGTCATATTCTTCCCCCCTCTGCCCGTTGCCCTTCCCCGGACGCTAACACTTCCGCCTCTTTCACATATTCATATCCGGGCATTAACTTTTCCGCCTCTTCCGCAAGGGCGTCTGCGGACTTCAACAATTTCGCGTGTTCCACGAACTTTTGTATCAGCCGGATAATGGCAAGCGCCATGCCGACCGCCGGGGCCAAATAGACATAATTCATCGGAATTTGCAAGGCCGCCGATTCCCTCGTAACCCGTGCGGCAATGTCGAATCCGTAATATGTGATAATAATGGCAAATGCCAAAAAGAAGACGTTTACAAACATTTCCAAAATGATTTTCCCTTTCTTGTCAAACATCATGGAAAAGGCATCTACTTTTAAATGCTTGTCCCTTTTCACCCCGAGGCTGATCCCCATGTAAATCATCCAAATAAACGCATAGCGGGCCACTTCCTCCGACCATGTGAGGGAATTTCCAAAAACATACCTCATGACAACCTGAAGGAATATAACGATGACTGTAAAAGCGCTTAAAGCAATCAAAATATATTCCTCAAAATGTTCATCCAACCATCTTAAAATTTTCATTGATTACGCCCCCAAACTTGACGCTGTAAATATAAAAGTCTTTTTACTCGATGGCATCGAGTACTTTGTCCAGCAAATCATCGCCATATTTGCTCCTGAAATAATCGTACACCGGATCTACAAGCGCTTTAAAAGCCTCCTTGTCGGCTTCTACGACCGTTGCTCCGGCCGCCTCCATTTCAGCGAGAATTTTCTCTTCATTTTGTTTAATCAAATCCCGGTGATATTGGGCTGCCTCCCTGGCACAATCAAAAATAATCTCTTGTAAATCTTCCGGAAGGGTTTGCCAGAACTCTTCGCTAATGGCAACAGGGAGCGGCATATATTGGTGACCCGTCAAATTGACATAATCCTGCACTTCGTACAACCGGCTGGCATACGTATTGGCGACAGGATTCTCCTGGGCGTCAACCGTCCCTTGCTGCAATCCCGTGTACAGTTCTCCAAAAGCCATCGGTGTCGGATTAGACCCGAAAGCGTCAAACGTTCTAATGGAGAGCGGATTTTCAGGGGTTCTGATTTTCACGCCTTTTAAATCTTCCGGCTTTTCAACTGGCTTATTGGATGTCACATGTCTGAATCCGTTTTCAAAATAGGCCAATATTCTAAGATTGTCTTTTAAAAATATTTCTGCCACTTCGCCCCCGATTGGTCCATCCAATACCTCCCAGGCTTGTTCATAAGAATCGAACAAATAAGGCAGTTCAAAAACGCCAATCCGCGGGTCATACTGGCTGAATGCGCCGGCAGCGACCATTTGCAAATCATTCAAGGTAACGCTTTCAATCATCTCCGCTTCGGAGCCGAGAACCTCATTCGGGTAAACGAGCACCTCAATTTTCCCGTTTGATCGTTCTTCTGCCAATTCTTTAAATTTGACGACGGCCAAATGCCGTTCATTCGTTTCCGCGGCTCCATGACCAAACCGGATGGTGATTTTGTTTTCTGAATCGGTAATCTCCCCGGTGGTGGTCATTGCCCAGACAATGGCTCCGGCAAAAGCAATCATGACCACGATAAGAATGTTTCTGGCAATTTTCATGTCAGCGCCTCCACTTTGAAATATTCTAAAATTTTTAATCTAACTACTAATTTCATTCATTTGATTGAATGACAGTCCGTCGGAGAAAATGAGAGCAATCATGAAAAATCTGTCCTCTTTTCACAAATTTTTGTTTTCAGACGACAAGCCCCCGCGCACCGAATTGCCGTATCCTATTAATCTTTATAAACATAAGTTAATATATTCATATAATTAATTTTGTCTTTATTTAAAAGTTAACCGTTTAACCTATGGTAAAAATATAACATGTAAACACTTTAATTGTCAATTGGTTGTTTTGGTCTTTAATGGGAGTAATGAGGCCATTTTTCAATGAAAACATCAAATAAACCTCATAAAATAAGAAAGATTTCCATTTTTAGATGGCAAAAATTGTTCCTGATTAAACACAAGGAATTATATTTTTATAGTAAAACGTTTAAAAACTTAGTCATTTTGATTACTTTACCGCCTGCTATATATTGTTTTCTTATATAATGAATTACCCCGCAGAACTTTCTTGGACCTACGCTCAAAACCACGGATGGGAAGCTCACCCACAGAAAAAGGGCCTCCAATCAAGAAGGCCCTTTCATCCCAAACCGCGGGGCAAGAGGACGCCCTTTGGCAATGGAATCTATAAAAATATTGAGGAGGAAAATTGCGTCTTGTTTGGGCGGTCTTTTAGTCCATATGCTGGCCGCCGTTAATATCTATCTCTTCCCCGGTAATATAAGAAGCTTCCTCAGAGGCAAGAAACGCAACAGCACTAGCTATTTCTTCTGTCTCACCGGGACGGCCCATCGGAATATTTTCAATAATTTTATCGGCTTGCTCTTTAGGCAGCGATTTCCAAATTTCTGTGTTAATCAATCCGGGCGCGACTGAATTAACGGTAATTCCGTCTTTAGCCACTTCACGGGCAAGATTTTTCGAGAAACCGAGCACCGCCGCTTTTGACGCGGAATAGTGGGCTCCGCCAAAAATGCCGCCGCCCCTTTTTCCTGATACGGAGGAAATATTGATGATCCGCCCGTATTTTTGTTCCTTCATCGGTTTTAACACCGCTTGGGAGCACAGGAACAAACCGTACATATTCACATCGAAAATACGGTGCATATCTTCAAGCGTCATATCTTCGACCGTTATCTTTTGGGAAATTCCCGCGTTGTTGACAAGAATATCGATCCGTCCGTATTTGTCCAGAACGTCTTTCACCATTTTGTCAACGGACTCTTTGCTGGTCACATCCAGCTCAACTCCGTACGCTTCGCCGCCGCTTTCTTCGACCGCTTTGACTGTGTCTTGAATGCCTTCTCTATTAAGATCTGCGATAACAACGGTTGCTCCCTGCTTGGCGAGGGCCAAGGCAATCGCTCTCCCGATACCTTTCGGCGACCCGCTGCCTGTCACAATGGCTACCCGATTTGTCAATTCAAACATCTTTTCTCCTCTTTTCTTCCTATGATGATAATAAAATTAACTCAACAATTCTTTGGCAGTGCTTACAATATTTTCAACGGTAATACCGTTTAATTCCAACAATTTCTGATACGGAGCCGGTTGGCCGAACTGATGTTGAATGCTGATTCTCCTGACCATTCCCCTACCTTCTTCTGCAACCACCTCTCTGACGGCGTTGCCGAGTCCGTTATAGATGTTATGGTCTTCCACAGTAATAATCTTTCCGCATTTTTCAATGCATTCGCGGACGGCGTCGCGATCGAGCGGCTTAATTGTGTGCATATCCAGTAATTGAACGGAAACGCCTTCTTTTTCAAGAATTTTTGCCGCTTCCAACCCGAGACGGACCGTATCGCCGTTCGCAATGATGGCCACATCTGTACCGTCCTGAAGTTTTTTCGCTTTGCCGATTTCAAATTCTTCATTTTCATCATAGATGACCGGCAACTTGTCCCGGGTAAAGCGGAGATAGACAGGTCCGTACATTTCCGCCGCTTTGCGGATCAACTTTCTCGTGGAGTAATAGTCAGCCCCCATGATGACGGTCATATTCGGCAAAGTTCTCATGACCCCTATATCTTCGACAGCCTGGTGGCTCGCTCCGTCATTGGCGGGAGTCAATCCTCCGTGGGAACAGGCGATTTTCACATTCAAATTGGGATAGCAAATCTCTTGCCGGATCTGTTCGGCCATCCGCAAAGAACCGAAGACGGCATATGTGCTCACAAACGGAATTTTTCCCGTTGTGGCAAGACCGGCGGCCACTCCCGCTCCGTTTTGTTCCGCAATTCCCACATTGATATGCTGGTTTGGAAGCTCCT
>CALKIU010000075.1 GCA_937995745.1 uncultured Bacillaceae bacterium
CAGTCAGGCGCTCTGAGGACAAAGCGAATCGGTTTTCCCTCGGATTTGTCTTCAGACAGCCACTCTGGGGACAAAGCGTACCGGTTTTCCCTCGGATTTGTCTTCAGCCAGGCAGTCTGAGGACAAAACAGACCGGCTTTTCATCACTTTTGTCTTCAGTCAGGCGCTCTGAGGACAAAGCGAATCGGTTTTCCCTCGGATTTGTCTTCAGCCAGCCACTCTGGGGACAAAGCGTACCGGTTTTCCCTCGGTTTTGTCTTTAGCCAGGCACACTGAGGACAAAGCGAATCGGTTTTCCATCGGATTTGTCTTCAGCCAGGCGCTCTGAGGACAAAACCACATACCTATTCAAAGGTTTTGTCTTTAGAACACCGCCTGAGAACAAACCGCCGAATTTTTCAAAGGCTTTGTCCTCAAAAAAGCATTCGGTGCGGACAAAAAGTAGCGTTCGCACAAACAACATCCGACTTTTCCAAATATTTCCCGCTTAAAAAATACAATCTCACCAAAAATCCCAAATTGAAAATCTCAAAAAAAACATCCATGAACCAACTGTGCGCAACCATGCATGAAAACTCCCAACAAAAAAGGAGCCGCCCGAAAAATCATTGTAATTTTCCGGACAACTCCTACCGCATACCGCAAAACACTCCAGTCAAATGACTGCTTTCCCCTCCGAACGTCGCATTCACATCATGCCAGCGCTTCCAAAACGGCTTCCGCGCAATCCGCGGAAGACCACCGCCATCCAAACCTAACGTTCCCGACTGATGCCCGGATTCGCCTGCACCGCCGTTTCCAGTTTCGTGATTGTCAGCCCGGTGAGGCCGAAGAAAATCGTCAAGATGGGCGAAAACAGGCAGAAAAACGCAAACGGCGCATATTCAATCGTCGGCACGCCCAACACCCCGGTCAAAAAGATCCCGCACACGCTCCACGGCACGAGGGGATTCACAACGGTTCCCGCATCTTCCAAGGTCCTTGACAAATTTTTTAAATGAAGATTGGCTTTCTCGTAAAACGGTGCATACGTATTCCCCGGCAGGAGAACCGACAAATATTGCTCGCCGATGGTCAAATTGACGCCAATTGCCGTCAATGCGGTCGACGTTATCAATACGCCGGGCTTCACCAAATGCTTTTTGACCCCTTCCAGCAGCGCCGGAACGATGCCGAGCTTAAACAACAACCCCCCCATCGCCAGGGCAAGCAGAACCAAAGAAATGGAAAACATCATGCTCTCGATTCCGCCCCTTGTCAAAAGCGCGTCAATTTCCGCATTTCCCGTTTCCGAAACGTACCCCGAATATAGAAGGGACAAAAGGCTGTTCAACGGAAAATCGGCTTGAACAAACGGGGCAATGATTAACGCGGACAGCGTGCTGACGGACAGGGTGACGATGGCCGTCACTTTTTTCAGCGCCAAAATCACCAGAATCACCAGCGGAATCGCCGAATACCAGTGGACAAGACTCATCTCCACCAGGACGCTTTTCAGTTCATCCATTTTGGCAATCGACTGCAAATTGCTCCCCGGCGACAGAAACATAAAGATGATGAACGAAAGAATGTACGCCGGAACCGTCGTCCAGAGCATGTTTTTAATATGGTCGAACAAATCGACGCCGACCACCATCGAAGCCAAGTTCGTCGTATCGGACAAAGGCGACAGCTTATCCCCGAAAAACGCCCCCGACACGATCGCCCCCGCTGTGATCGCGAGCGACATATCAAACGCCGAAGCGACGCTGATGAAAATCACCCCGACGGTGGCCGCCGTTGTCAGCGAACTGCCGATAAACAGGCCGACAAGCGACGTCGCCACAAAAACAATGGCATAAAAATACTGCCCGCTGAACGCATTCAACGCCACATATATAAAAGTGGGAATCGTCCCGCTTGCAATCCAGCTGCTGATCATCATACCGATAAAAAAGAATATGAAAATCGCCCCCAAACCGGACTGGGCGCCCTTCACCATTCCCGCTTCCAAATCTTTTATGGATACTTTTTTAAAAATTCCGTAAGCCAACAGGCCGAAGATGGCGGTAATAATCGAGACGTGTGGAATGACCTCGAGCGCGATCATCGTGGTACTAATCCAGGCTATCAACAGGACAACCACGATCAGCGCTTCAACAGGTTTTACTTGCAATACGGCTTTTTCCGAGCCCATTTTGATCTACTCCTATATTGTTTTTTTAACATCATATTTTAACGCTTAAACGCTTTTAAGCACTAAATAATATACTTTTATAATATAATAGATTCAACTGGAAAGATCGAGGAAAACATGAATATTCATGAAAAATTCATAACGAACCGTTTTTCTGAAAAAAAGAGTGTCGGTCGCCGGGTATGAAAATGGATTTTCAAAAAAATAAATGGTTTCACATATAAAAATGTTTTTTGGGAAAAGTTGCGCAGCGGTGATTTTTTCCGCCACCGACGGGATCATGTGAGATGGATTTATTGTCCTCGAATGGATCATGTACGGTGGATTTATTCGTTTCCAACGGTTCTTGCGAGGTGGATATATTCGCCTTGGATGGATTGTGTGCGGTGGATTTGTCCGTTTTCGATGGTTCGTGTGCGGTGCATTTCTTCGCCTTCGATGAATTGTGTGCGGTGAATGTTTTCCTCACCAGCGGAAGATGGGATGTAGGAAAATGTTTTCAGGTGGAGACAGTTATGTAAACCGCGTGCTTTTATCCGGAAAGCGGGCGCTGGATTGGGATGCTTTGTCCCGAGCCGGGCGGGGAAATTCATTCCCGGCGGCTGCTTGGGCGGATTGGCCCTTTTTTCAATTAAAAAAAGGGCAGCCGGGTTGTTGGGTGGGGAAGCTGCCCTAAAAGTTTTTGCATCCAGGAAGAAGTCAAGTGGTTGGGGCGGAACGGGTGCGGATGATGGGCGGAAGGCGATGGCTACAGAGATGCCGCGTTTTGGGCCGGGGTTGTCAGTCGTTTGCCGGCGGGAGTATGAATGCGTTGCCCACTTGAATGACGCCGTCCTGGTTGACTCCCCATATGCTGACTCTGAGGCCGGGGGAACCGGTTACTCTGACGAAAAATATTTCGATGGGCCGGATCGTTCCTACCGGGACGGGGGTTGTGCGCACTCTCAGGGTTTGCTGGGGTGGAATTCTGACAACCAGCGGTCTGGGCGGCGGCTGCAGAATGGCTTCGCCTGTTTCGTCGAATTGTGTTCTGAAATCGTCGGAGACTCTTTCGTTGCCGATAAAGGCTCTTTTTGGAAGTTCCGTTTGTGCGGTGCTGCCGGCGTCGACTACGGAGACCCTGGCTTCCTGGGTTTCATTGGTCGGGTTTTGAACGAGGACGATCAGGGCGTCGGAATTAGGGTTTCTTAGAATCGGCCCTGAGGAGATGGTGACCGTTCTTGGCTCATCATCTTTGTCTTTTTTCTTTTTCTTTTTTTCTTCTTTTTTGTCAGACATTATAACACTCCTTTCTAAAATGAGGTCTATGGATAATATATGGAAATAATTTTAACGGAGAAACGGCGGTTTACATATTTTGGAAAAATAGCCGGCTGCGGCGACGGTTTTCGGCAAAAAGGGATGCCGGTGTGCGGGGGCGCGGGTTTTGCGGGGGCCGTGGTGGGGATTGGATGATGGAGCGGGATTTTGTCGGGAAGGTGTGTTAGTCGCAGGAATAAGTTTTGTCCGGATAGGGGAAGCCCTTTTTTGCCGATGTTTTGCCGGGAAAGAGGATTGTCCGGATGGGGAAGGGTGGTTTTGCCGGGAAACCGGGAAGGCGTTTTTTCGGGAAAGAGGTTTGGCCGGGAAGGGCGGAACACGGAGGGGATGCCGTCGAGTTCTTGGGAATTGCCTGGTGAGAGGAGTTGCCGTTGATTCAAGGTTGACAGGCGAGGGGCATCGGAAGTTGGCAAATTTTTGTGGCTGCACTGTTTTCGAAAGGCGAAGGCGGCACGGGAAAATGTAGGTTTTTAGAGGCGGCGAAAAAAAAGGAGAAACTTCCCAAATATTTGAAAGCAAATCGCAGTCAAACTTTAAATATGTGAAAAGGTTCTCGGCGATTTTTTTGACAAGTTTACAAGTCTTGTGAAGGCATGAGTTCCACCAAAAAGATGCGAGTAAAATTAGTGCATTCTCTTTTCTTCCGGGTATTTTCTGCAGTGTTATGATTCATTTAACAGCAAGCGAACGGCAGGTCTGTCTGCCGGTGCCCAAACCAATGAATTTAGGTTCTCTTTTTTTAACCAGATTAATTTAGCATGTTCTTTTGCTTTGGGTTTGCCGTTTACAATCTTTGCTTTAATGGTTATTAGATGAATGATGCTCGACTCATATTCATGTACGTGTTCGTTGAAGATGTCAATTGTTTCAATATGACATTGAAGTTCTTCGTTTATTTCTCTTTTCAGTGCGGAAAACAAATCTTCGCCATCTTCGACTTTTCCGCCCGGGAATTCCCAATGGTTTGGCAGGGACATCTCAGGGGAACGCAAGGCGCATAAGACTTCTCCTTTATTATTTTCAATAATGGCCGCCACGACTTTTATTTTTTTCTTCATTGGCTTCATCCTTGTCGCTTGTTAATTTTCCGCGTTTTTGCGCGTTGATTTTGCGCCGGCTTGTTGCGATTGTGCCGGCAGGGCGAATCGTTCTCTTTATTAAGTTTAGCATTTAACGTCATTGAAACACATAATTTTTAAAACCGGTTCCCTTATGCCTTTTGTTAACAACGGCCAAATATTTGCGCAATACAGTTTTTAGGCTTGTAATGGATAGCGATGACATTTTGCTGGAGGGATTTTAAAACAGAAAAAGAAATTGCTTTGGCTAAGCCGTTTTAATCATGCCACTTTCATCATAAAATACTAAAAAATCAAAGGAAAATTAGTGAAAAAGTTCATTTAAAATCGGACTTTCTTCCTTTAATTATTGACTTTGAAAACGGAAGCAAAATTAATCCTGTTTTGAGTACAGATACCATGCTTGAATGGGTAGAGCATTTCATTGAGTATTTTCAGGCAAAGACAGGAAGAAAAATGATGATCTATACTTCTCATTTTTTCAGCACCTTAGAATGGTTAGGCTTTATTGCATACTTTTTTCTTTTTCTCGTACTTTATAGAAACAAATTACAATTTAAAGGATGGTATGAGTCGAAAAACAACAAAAAACTGTCTAAAACAACAACCATTTCGTTGACAGCCATATCGGTCTTGTTAATTGTAATGCCTATCATATTCGCATACGTGCCTTTGTTCATTGCCTAAGTTAAAGAACCAGCCCAACTAAACTATAGTTCAAAAGACAAGAGATTTCATCGCGGAGATCTCTTGTTTTTTATATATTATGAATCCAAGTTCTGGCAATCAATTCCTAAATCGCTTCCATAAAGATATGTGATTCTATCTTTGCATACGCTACAATAGCCGCATGCCTTTTTTGGTCATCTAGGACGATAGCTTTGGGAAGAAGAGACGAAGGTCGTCGGCCGGCGAGGAACCCGGGACATTGCGGCTTCCTGCGAAGGGATGTGCTATTTTGCATCCGGGTTTAGGTAGATTTTTTGAGAAACTGGCGGAGTAGGCGGGATTGACGGTTGGAAAGTGACGTCCGGCGGCAACGTTGATACAAAAAGTTGGCCGGTCACAGGCTCCAAAGTGTCATCTTGCCTGCATGTTGCCTTAACGAACATACTGAACGGGAGCAGCTTGATGCGAAGCGTGCTATCAAACTTTCAAACTGGCAACGGCCGTTTTTTCAAAAGACAGGGAACTGCGGCGTGTTTTCCATGAATGAAATTCGGAGGGAACAGCGCCGGGGAGAATGGGCAACACTTTAGTTGTCTGAGTTTATCCAATGTTCGTTATTTTTCATATAATCATTGGTAGAACATGTTTCCGAACAATAAAGAAAAGGTGATCGAATGGCCAATGTGTTTGTATACGGAACTTTAAGGAAAGGCGAATCAAATGCTTCCCTTTTAAAAAATGCCCAATGCATCGCCGAGCAGGCATGGACGAACGGGATTTTGTATGACACCGGGTTCGGTTATCCGGCTGTGAAAAAGTCAGCCAACGGCCGGGTATTCGGCGAATTGTATAAAGTGACGGAACAGGAACTGGAGAGGCTCGATCAGCTGGAAGGATACGTCCCGGGCGGCGAGAACAATTTATATGAAAGAATCAAGATGCCGGTGTTCACGGACCGGGGAGAAACGGAAGCTTATGTGTATGTGGCCGGACGCAAAGATTTGCTGGAAGCAGAAATTCCGGGCGGCGATTGGAAGGAATATCGCTTGTTAAGGAAAGGCCAAACGGATGCGGTTCTTTATTTTGCTTACGGCAGCTGTATGGATGACAAGCGGTTTATTGAGGACGGAGCCAATCACTTTTTTCAAAACGTAAAAGGTGTCGGAATTTTGAGAAACTACACGCTCCGTTTTACGCACAGAGCCCGTGGGGATGGAATGGGACGGGCGGATATTGTCGAGGAAGGCGGGCTGGTCGAAGGAAAAGTGTACGAAATCCCGGTCCGGGTGTTGAAAGAGTATTTATACCTCCGCGAAGGCGTTCCGTTTGCGTACCGGCCCACCTTCGTAACGGTGGAATTAAACGGCAGAAAAGTCGAAACATTGACATTTACAGTCAGAAACAAGACGAAAGAAACACCCCCGCCCGACTGGTATGCCCAAGAAATCCTCCGCGGCGCAAACGGATTCCTATCAGAAAAATATATTAAAGAACTAAAAAACCATCTCCTAAATTTGGAAAATCGGGACAGGGGGACAGGCACCGTGTCCCAGGGTTAATCAGCAAAGAGGCGGGAGGAACCATGTCGCTGCGTCAATCAGCAGGACGTGCTCTTTGTCGGCGATGTCGTGGCAATTTTTCAACGGGACGTGGATAATCCATG
>CALKIU010000076.1 GCA_937995745.1 uncultured Bacillaceae bacterium
CTGTCCCCTTGTCCCGGGGACAAGGAACCTTGTTTCGGGGAGATGCCGTTCCTTGGTGGGGCGGCTTTTTTTTTATGCAGAAGCAAGATATTTCCGAAACGGTGTGATAACATTAGCTAAATCGATATATAAAATTTCATAAAATCACATAATTTATTGCTATAAATAAAGTGAGATGCCAGGAGCACGGTTTGAGTGCCCGGCATCCGGTTAGGAGTGTGTTCATGGGATATATTGAGGAATTGCGGAAGCTGGTTGGCCACCGTCCTGTGATTTTGGTGGGCGTGGCGATTGCGGTATTAAATGAACGGGGTGAAATTCTCCTTCAAAAGAGATGGGATGGAAGTTGGGGGCTGCCGGGCGGACTGATGGAACCCGGGGAATCGACGGAAGAAACGGGACGGAGGGAAGTTTTTGAAGAAACCGGCCTGATAATCGGTGAAATGAAACTTCTCGACATTTTCTCCGGCGAAAAATATTTCGTAAAATTGCCCAATGGCGATCAATTTTATCCCGTTACCATCGTCTACCTGTCTGACGATATTGCCGGCGGCACATTGAAACCCGACGGAATCGAGTCAACCGAAGTGCGCTTTTTCAAACAAGACAAGCTCCCTGAAAAACTGCACTTCGTCTTCAAAGATTTGATGGATAAATATGGATGTCTGGCGCCTGAAAGGAAGTGATACATGGGAGGTTGTATCCCGCTTGATTTTTTGGATGTTTTTGTCGAATTTTGTCTATTTGATGGTATAATGAAACTAATCCAAGGATTGTCATATGTTCCAATAGTCCTATTTTCCAAACAATTCCGAAAGGGTTTGCAGCCTCCCCTTCTGTCAACGGGAAATGATACTTAAAAAAGTTACTGTCAATTTCGGCACATTCTGCATTTGATTTTCATTCATCAGGTTAAGGGGGAGGCTGTGGGTTTGCACCGCCCCTTCCCCCTGCCCTAAACAGACATAAAAAGGGGGAATCGGCCATGCCGGAATATTTTCTCGGACTATTATTCTTTTTATTAACCATTCTATTTTTAGTCCGTTCATTCATTTCTGCGAAGAAGAAAGTGATTTACCTTACCTTTGCCGCTGTGAGCTTGTTGGCCGGAATACTGATCTTTGCTTTTTACAATTGGCATCTTTCGGAAAAAAATGATGACGTAGCCGACAATCCTCCCATCCATTCGGGCGGTGAAGAGCCGCAAAACGGAACGGGAAAGGACCCGGAAGACAATGAAGAACCGGGGGATAATGATGAAGTGGAAAAGCCTGAACCGAAAGAACCGGAAAAACCAAAGCTCAAAGAAATCATCGTACCGGATGATGAAGTTGTCTATTATGTAGTCGAAAAAGGGGACACCCTTTTCAACATTTCCCAAAGGTCCGGCATTCCCGCCGAAAAAATTAAACAATGGAATCAATTGTCCGGCGACACCATTTATATCGGACAAGTCTTAATACTTTACGGAAAAAACAAAGAGCCTGCACCGCAGCAGCCAAAGCCCGAAGAGCCGGGCAACTACGGTCCTTCCAAAATCATTGTCCGCGGCAATCCGAACGCCAAGAAAATTGCCCTGACGTTCGATGCGGGCAGTGACATTGCCGGAATCAGAATCCTTGACGTATTAAAGGAACACAACGTCAAAGCGACCTTCTTCCTGACCGGAAAATGGGTGGAAAAATTCCCGAGCTACGCGAAAAGAATTGCGGCTGAAGGCCATGAAATCGCCAATCATTCCCATTCCCATCCTGATGCGGTGAAAACGGACAGTTCGGTATTTTACGAAGATATTAAAAAAGCGGAAAGAATCATTGAGGAAACGACCGGAGTTTCTCCGCGGCCGTATTTCCGTTTCCCGTACGGTTCTTACAACAAAGACGCACTGGAGACTGTCGGAAAAGCCGGTTATCCGTACAGCATCCATTGGACGATCGATACTCTTGATTGGCAGCAACCGGCAGCGGATGTAATTGCGCAACGGATTTTGGACAAAGCTCAAAACGGCGCCATCGTTCTCATGCATATCGGGGGAATCAACACTCCTGACGGGGTCGACCAAGTCATTCCCGAGTTGAAAAAGAGAGGCTACCAAATCGTCACTTTAAGCGAAGTGCTGAAATAAAAACGAAAAGTGCCGGCGCCTGTCGTTCATCGTTCCGGCAGGCGACCGGCGCCACTTGAAAGGATGATGAAACATGCTAAAAATCATTACAGCCGTTGTTTTCATCGTTTTGGCCGTTTTAATGCTGCACGGTTTTATCACCCATTTGAAAGAGAAAAAAAGATGGATGTACCTCTCCTTTTCGCTTCTCGGTGCCATCATCGCCATTGTTCTGTTCCTTTGTTGACCAAAAAGGATGGTCATTGAAACCGGCAAAACGTTAAACCTGTTAATCATCTGCCGGATACAGTTGAAAGGAAAATGAAAATCCGGCTGTTTTCCCCTGGCTGTATTCTCCTCACACCGGCTCTTTTCATGCGAGTAAAATGCCCAAAAAGAAAGTTTTAACCCGCTAATCTGCATGTCGTTTTTTTGATTGAAAACCCTTTCATTTTTCTAAAAAATATGGTTAAATAATAGTAGAACCACCGTTTTCACTCCTTTTCACTGAAGTCCTGCGCAGGACGATTTTGAAAATGGTGGTCTTTTTTTTGTGCAATTTTGCGCTGAGCAAAAAACGGACATTTGCCTGATGATGGAAAATCCGGCGGGGGATACGTCCAACCCGCCGGATTTTTTCCTGACTCTGTTTTCAAGCCTGCTTGGCAAGCGGCGCTTTTCAGTTCATTAAAGCCGCTTTATTTTTATCAGCACATATATATCTGCGCGATTGTATGCGGAGTCCATGATGTCGACGGTCGCATCTTTTACGATCACAGACAATTTCGCCTCATCATTTTCCACCGCAAAGACCGCTTCTTCAAAAGAAAGCATGTCTTTTCCGCTGTAGCCGGCATATTTTTCAAAAATTTTCCCCGTCTCCAAACGGATAAGTTCTTTGCCGTTTTCATCGGCCAATTTTAATAAAATCTCTCCGTCGCGGGGCTCCTTTTTCAATTGGTATGTTTTCCCGCCGTCCCGGATGGCAAAGCTTTCTTCACTGTCATCTCCCGTAAAAACATAAGTTTCCAGCAAATAATCGTAACCTCCGATATGAAGCGGCTCGGCCGCATTAAGCCAAAGGTGGATTGGCTCTTTATAATCGCCCGAATCGTGCAGATCGAGGCTGAAACCGAAAACGCGTTCAAAATCTTGGTAAAGCCGAAAATCTTCCGGCAGCCAGGCGATTTTTTCCGTATAACCCATGAAATCCAAGTATTGCAAGGCATGAATGATCGTTTGCTTGTCGTCTTTTGAAATCGATGGATTGGCTTGAATTTGGCCGTCCTGAAGCATGTTGTTTCTTTCAAGCACATCCTCAATGAGGCCGACTTGGCTTGCCCGGCTGACGGTAAAAGCGTCAACGGGCGGAATGATCGCCACCAGCGAAAAGAGAATGAGCAGCGCGGCGACGATCCCGTTTTTCCGGACCGGCAAAAAGCTGAGCAGCCCGCCGGAAATGGCGGCAAAAATTCCAAACAGGATGACAAAATAGCGTGTGTGCGTGACTCCCATATCCGCGATGTTTAATGCCGATGCCGCAATCTGGAACAGGACGATGGGAATGAGCACTTTCGGGAAAATTTTTCTGAACCATATGGCGAATTGATTTTCGATGTCACTGGCCAAAATGTATACGATAATCACAGTGATGGCATAAGAAACGAGCATCGGCTCCAATAGGTTGTCCGTCCAAAACTCACCGGTGATATTTTTCAAAATATAAATGACCAATATGAAAGTGTACGCGGCAATTAACGGAATGAGTATATAAGAAATTAAAATCTCCAAAAATTTCGGACATTGGGCCGCCTTGTTCACTTGTTCGTATCGTTCATCGGAGGCAGTGCCGGCCGCTTTTCCCGGAAAGACCGGAATCAGCGACAAATAATACATCGGCGCAAACAGAACAAAAACGATATTGGCTGTATGCCAATAAGCTTCGAAATCGACTTCAGAAATGAGAATGCTGAACGTTCCAAGGATAATCGCTATCCCGGCAAAAATAACCCCCGAAAAGAATAAGGAGTTAAATAATGATTTAAATGTAATCATAAAACTTTGGTTGAAGGTAATTTTGCTTTTTATGGCAGGAATCCATATGAAAGCAATCAAAAGGGCAAACAGTGCGACAGACGTTCTGATTACAAGTTCCATGCTGAGTTCGGGTGCTTGTTTGATGACAAGGTAGTATCCTGCTGTCAGGACAAGGACGGCAGCCAAAAACGCAAGGCGGGCGGAAGTTTTTGAAAAATAACGCTCATAAACCGCTTGAGAAACCGCACCAAGAAAGGCGCCGACCACAAATGTGAGCAGCCATACGGTCACATTCTCATCCCGGCTGATTCCGTAAGCATTGACGATGGCCGCCGCCACAAGGAACAGCGTTGTTAAAGGATAACGGGCAATGGCATTGGTCAGCCCGGCCAATCTTCCTTGAAATCTTTTTACCCAATTCATCTTTTTTCCTCCTTATTCTTTTCGAGATTTTATGTATTTTTTAGAAAAAATATTATGTATTCATTATTGGCAATTTGTGCGGCATGGTCCGTTCCCGTGTTTTGGGATAAAGCTTGGCCACGCGCTCTTCCCGGCAAATTTAAGACGAACTCTTTATCCCGGACCGCGGCGCCTGACGACAACACCTTCCCTTTCTCAATATCCCCTTACAAAAATTATACCTGCTTGACCACGGGAAAAATACAACAAATTAAAGACGAATAAACAACCGCAGCAGATCGGGACGATTTTTGTCCCGCGGTGCCAGGCACCTTTCCCCAGGCTCCGTTGCCATGCCATCGGGCCCGGCGTGGTATAATAATTTAAGCAGCGCTGATTGTACTTTTTGCTATATATTTTGTTTTTTTGGAAGCGCTGCTGCTTTTCCGCCCTTCACGGCAAGTAAAAAGCGCGCATTTATATATCTTTTAAACAAAGGCTTATAGTTTTGCCCAGAGTGCCCGTTGACGGCACATCCGCAAACATCTGCAAATCCCGAAAAGGAGGGTCAATGAAAATGACCTATATGAAATGGTTGGCAAATATGTCCGAAGGCAAACCCAATACTTATATCAATAAAGAAGAACAGTGTCCTTTTTGCGACAGGGAGACGTTGCGAAAAGAAGGACGCATTATTGATGAGACAGAACATTTTATGATTGTCAAAAATAAATTCCCGGTTTTGGACAATACTTTTTCCACCATTATTGTCGAGCATCCAACCTGCGGGGAACACATCGGTACTTACAGCATCGATTACCTCACAAAGCTGTTGGAGTATTCTCTCAATTATTATGACGAACTGCAATACAGCGGCCAATACACTTCCATTGTCTTCTTCAAAAACCACGGCCTGATGGCTGCAGGAAGCATCAAACATCCCCATATGCAAATCATGGGCTTTAAAAACAAAACATTTCACGACAACCTGCAAAAATCTGATTTTGAAGGAATTCCGATTTTGTCTGATCAAACAGTTGAATGGAATGTGTCAACGAAACCGAGAAGCGAGTTTTATGAAATCAATATCATTTTGCATGACAAAGAACGTCTCGACGTTTTCGCCGGCTGTTTGCAGAAAACCGTCAACTACACTTTGGAAGTTTTAAATCCAAAATACAAAAGCTACAACCTCGCTTTTTATATAAAAGAAAAATCGCTCAAAGTAAAAGTAATCCCCCGCCAGCCGTCCACGATCCTCCTGCTCGGCTACGGCATTCACCAAATCCCGGACAACTTGGAAGACATCGCCCGGCAACTGAAAGAATACTAAATGCGGGACACTTTTCGTCCCGCGGTGCCAGGCACCACCCCTCCTCTCCGGGACGCATTTCGTCCCGCGGTGCCAGGCACCCGCTCCCCCGCTCCCCGGGGATGCGGCCGGCACCCCTCCCTGGCGCTTTCCGCCTTACATTCCCCAGCCGTTTACCACGAAGTTGCAGTAGCGTTTGCTTTTTTCCTCGAGGGTTTCGCCTTCATAGAAATCCAGTATCGGTTTTGTGTTTACATAAGGCAGGGGATCCCCGGGAACATTTTTATACAAACGGTAGCTGCTCCACAAGTATTCTTCAGGATGTTTGACCATTCCCGCTTCAACCGGATTCATATGAATGTAACGGCTGACTTCGAGCAAACTTTTTCTTCCGATGATCGGTTCATCAAAGAACCTTTTTTCAAACACATGCCCGCACAAACCATACCGTTTGTTAAAATGATCGGCATACTTCTTATTAACCATTGCCATAATTTTGGAAATATGAACATCATGGGAAGATAACAACAGATGATAGTGGTTATCCATCAAACAGAAGGCAGCGAGTTCAAAAGGGGCTTTCTTGGAGACTTCGCCGAGGATTTCAAAAAATGTTAAGAAATCATCTTTGAAAAGAAAAATCAGTCCGCGCCGGTTGCCCCGGCTCACAATATGATAGAAAACCCCGGGCAGCCATGTCCGCTTACGTCGAGCCATTCCATCTCCTCCTTATCATCCAGGATCACCGTTTCATTGACCATTCGGGCAAAAACAAAACAATGCCCATCTGCGACAATCTTTCAAGGAAACACAGGCCATTTTTTTGTGAAAAAACATGGCAAAATCGGGGAATATACACAAAAAACAAAAGCGGGGAGATCGAAAAGTGGAAAGGAGGGGTGCACGGCACCAAAATACAGCAGATAACCCATAATATTCGACCAAAACCGCAAAAATCCTCCTCAAAAGCAAAAAAATTCATATTGCCCGGCACAGCACCCGAAAACAGCTTGGCGTCCTGGCAAAATGCCCGCACCCGGACCCACAGGCCCCGTCTGCCCGCCAGCGCCGGGAAAGGACCGCCTTCAAAATGCCGCCCCGTTTGCGACAAAACCCGCAAAAACCGGAAGGAAAAAGGCTCACCACCGCACCTAAAACCCTTTCGCCCGCCTCTTCAGCAGGAAACTGCTGCACCGAAAACCGTGCCCGTTACGACCCAACGAAAAGCGCGCACACCCAAAATACCGCTGCACACAAAAAACCCACGTTCAAAAAACGCCGCCACATTAAAATGCCGCCCAAACAAAAAACGCCGGCACCCCCTACAAGTGCCCGGCAACCTCATGATCCGTAAGAAATTCCCGAACCGGGATAGCAAGTATAGATATCATGAACAGCCGGCAAAGAAGACAACCGATTTTGGACGTAATGTTCATCTTCCGGAAGGCACAGCACTTTAACATTCGGACCGGTGTCGATTGTAAAATATACGGGAATCCCTTTCACCCGCAAATCATGAACTTGTCTGATCACATCCAAAGTGCCGCTTTCCCAATAAGTGAACGGAGGGGAAGCCCCCAAAGTGGTCGCGTGCATTTTCAAAGCATTCGCTTCAAACGCCCGCCCCAATTTATTAAAATCACGTTCTTCAAGCGCTTCTTTCGCCGTCCGCAAATCTTTTTCAACCGACTGAAGCCACCCTTGATAAAACGGCGAGGTCTGAACAACCCGTTTCATGGCTTCCTTGCATGAAATCCTCTTTCCCTTCGTAGACACAATCACCGAAAAGATACTCAACTTCCAATCCTGATCGGAAAGAAGCTGGCGCGCATAAGAATCCCCGCCGTCCGCCCGGCCGCCCTTTTGCCATTCAACAAACCCGCCATACACCGGGCAGCAGGCCGGGCCCGAACCCCGCCTTGCCAACTTTGACAACTCAATACTGTCCAACTCCATTCCCAATGCCCTCGAAGCTGCTGCCGCCAGCGCCGCATACAAGGAAGCCGATGACGAAAAACCGGCCGCCGCGGGAACCATATTTTCACAAGTTACTTCCGCAAATGCCTCTTCCCCGGCCTTGTTCCGCACGATATCAAGAAACCGGGATATTTTCATCGTCTTTTCTTTGCCGGCCTCATGCTGATTTACCGTAAAGGTGTCCTCTGTAAGCCTCTTGCAAAATTTTACCGTTACTTTTGTGAAAAAGCGGTCCAAAGTAACGAATAAACTGCTGTTCATCGGCAAGTTCAATTTTTCATTGCGTTTGCCCCAATATTTGATTAAAGCCAAATTCGTGTTTGCCCTTGCCGTCGCTTGCATACTATCCCACCTTTGCACACTTTTTCCGGACGGTTCCATTCCCCCTGCAAGACGAATGTTGTGAAAAAACCGGCCAGTACCCGCCGGTCTTTTCCCTGCCCGGTTAGTTTCCCCGTATCCCAATAACTGTCCCGCTCCAAAAGGGTAAACATTATTATTCTAAAATAATTTCCTTAATATTAAGATAACACGTTTTTACAGTTTTTTTGAGCCGGCTTCTGACAATTTTTCATCTATTTTGACAAAGGTCGCCGCAAGCTCAAGGGCCTTGTTCTTTCCGTTCTTTCAGCGGTTTTATCGTCATCTCGAGGCAAAACTTTTTTCAAAAAGCGCCCCTGCCTTGTTGCAAGGGCGGGTTCTTTACATGTGATCCTCCCTCTGCTTTGTTTATCGTAATATTTTGTCTCTTTTTTGACAGAAACAAACAAAATATTTGTTAACCTGATGAAAAAAAGGTTGACATATGTAAGATTTTTTAATATTCTTTAAATTACGAAACCGGAAAGGAGTGTACTTTTGTGAAGGGCAAAATGAGAGCCATTGAAATCACTCTCTGCAGCATGTTTGTTGTATTAATCGCAATTGGTGCCAATATCACGAGCATTGTCCCGTTTTTCGTCGTCGGCGGCGTGCCGATCACGTTGCAAACATTTTTCGCCATGCTGGCCGGTCTTTTGCTCGGAAGCAGACTGGGAGCCATCTCAACAAGCGCCTATGCATTCATCGGCCTTGTCGGAGTGCCGGTTTTTGCCCAGTTCAGCGGCGGGCCGGGAATGATCCTGAAACCGACTTTCGGGTTCATCATTTCATTTATCATTGCCGCTTGGGTTGCCGGCAAAATGGTCGCCAAAAAGAAGACCGTTCCGATGTTTATCGCCGCTGCACTCACCGCCACGGCGATCAACTACCTGTTTGGCACCAATTGGTTATATTTCGCTTATAGATTCTGGGCCGACGCGCCGGATGGATTTACTTACGGGCTGGCCTGGCTGTGGATGCTGCCTCCGCTGCCGAAAGATATCATCCTGGCCGTTCTCGGCGGTTTGTTTGCATACAGATTAAAAACAACGGTTCTGTCAAAGGGGCAATTTAAGCAGTTGAATTTGGACGTTTAGAGGAGGATGGGGATGAAAAACTGGCAGGCGCTGGCAAATGAAATTTTACAAGGATACGAAATAACAAAAGAAGAGGCTTTGCAAATTCTCCAAAGCCCTGACGAAGACTTGCTGGAAATTCTTCACGCTTCGTATCAAATCCGCCGCCGTTACTTTGGCAATAAAGTGCGGTTGAATCAAATTATGAATGTGAAATCCGGATTGTGCCCCGAAAATTGCGGATATTGTTCCCAGTCATCGGTTTCTGAGGCGCCGATTGAAAAATATCCCCTCATGGAAAAAGAATCCATCGTCGCCGGGGCAAAAAGGGCCTATGAAATGAAAATCGGCACTTACTGCATTGTTGCCAGCGGACGGAGGCCAAGCGACCGGGAAATCGAAACGATTGCCAGCGCAGTGAAAGAAATCAAAGAAAAATATCCGCTCAAAATCTGCACCAGCCTGGGCTTGTTGAAACCGGAACAGGCGGCCAAATTGAAGGAAGCGGGAGTCGACCGCTATAATCATAATTTGAATACTTCGGAAAATCATTATAAATTTATCGCCACGACCCATACATATCAGGATCGTGTCCAAACCGTCAATACAGCCAAAGACGCGGGAATTTCCCCGTGTTCCGGCGTGATTGTCGGCATGAAAGAATCGATGGAAGACGTCGTCGACTTGGCGTTCAGCTTAAAAGCCCTTGATGCCGACTCAATTCCAGTCAACTTTTTGAATCCGATCGAGGGAACGCCGTTGGCGGGAACTCGGGAACTTAACCCGCGATATTGTCTGAAGGTTCTGGCAATGATGCGGTTTGTCAATCCGGCAAAAGAAATCCGCATTTCCGGCGGCAGGGAAGTAAACTTGCGAAGCTTGCAGCCGCTCGGATTGTACCCGGCCAATTCCATCTTTGTCGGGGATTATTTGACAACGGACGGCCAAGAAGCTTCATATGATTTCCAAATGCTGGAGGATCTTGGCTTTGAAATGGACTATCAAGAAGCCGGCCATGTGACGGGCCGGGAGTAAATCCAGAGAAAACAAGCAATCCGACAGATCGGGAGTAATGGGGAAGCGGCGGGGTTTGCTTGATGCTGCCCTATAGCTGTGGTTTGGATTTCATATAATCTCCCTTCGCTCATCTATCAGGTGATCCACCGAACTACAATATAAATTTAGCAGCACCGGGCCTGAGCCGCCGCTTTTCTCATTTATGATAAATAAATAGTTGCTCCAATCTTTCATTAAAACCCATTTAGCAGCAGATAGTAATATAAACACTGTTGATTCAATCACAACAGTACATAACCAAAATGTCAGACACCCTTTATAAAAAGCAGAGGCACACAACTCCTAAATCCTACTCTCAGCTGCAGCCAAGCAGCCCAACCCTCTCCACCCAACCGTGCCCTCTGCTATATTTTTTTATGTCCCAAACCATACACCGGGACAATATTTGTCCCGTGGTGCCAGGCACCTTTCCGCTATTGGGACAATTTTTGTCCCGCGGTGCCAGGCACCCCCCCAAGCACTTTCCGCCTTATTCAAACAGTTCGGGGTAGACGGTTTTGGCTGTGAGTTCGACGGCTTGGGCGATTCTTGGTCCCGGTCTTGACATGATGTCGGAATCCAGGAAGTAGACTTGGTTGTTTTGGACGGCCGTGATTTTGTTCCAGCCTCTGCGGTTTTTGATTTCTTCAACCGAATCGCCATTATAGCTGACGGTAGTTAAAATCACGTCCGGATTCTGTTTGATTATTTCTTCTTCAGAAGGAGCAAACCAACCCTCTTGTTCCGAAAAAATATTTTCCAATCCGGCTTTTTCGAGGATTTCATTCTGGAACGAGTTCTTTCCGGTTGTAAACATGGATGGCGCGGGACTAATCTCCAAATATACCCGCTTTTTTTCCTTCACACCGGCCAATTTTTCGCTAATTTCTTCGACTTCTTTTTTCACTTTGGCAGCCAATTCCTTGCCTTTTTCTTCAACCCCCATCACTTTGGCCACTTTTTCATAATTTGCATAGGCTTCCTCAAAAGAAGCGGCGTCCGAAATGACAAATACTTTGATGCCCGCGTCGTTGAGTGCTTGAATTCCGTTTTCATCTTTCGTCAAATAAATAAAAACTACATCCGGTTTTAAAGAAACAATTTTTTCCACATTAATATTGATCAAATCCGAGACCGCTTCAATCTCCTTTACTTCATCCGGGTACGTGTCATAATTCGTCACACCGACCACCTTGTCGCCGACGCCGAGTTCAAACAAGATTTCCGTGACCGCCGGTGACAAAGAGATGACCCGTTCCGGGGCTTTGTCAAAAGTATATTCCGTTCCGGCATCATCAGTGACCGAGTACGGCTGTGTTTCACTCTTTCCCCCGTTGTCCTTTTCGGCGGCCGTCTCTTCTTTCGCTCCGCAGGCTGCCAAAAGTAAAAGCATCAGGAAAAAAGAAATTAGTTTTGGAAAAAGATGATTCCTCATTTGCCGTTCCCCCTATTTCGTCATGCCTTTGATTTTGTAAGACTTGCTTATATACGGAATCTCATCCACATTCAATTTTTTATTGACGTAAAGGGCCATCGGGAAAAACAAATTGCCCAGCAAATTGGCATAATCAAACAAAATCTTCGGGATTTCTTTTTCCAGGCTGAGCTTATGAAGGGCGCGGACTGTCTGCAGGGCCCTGTTCCGGCAGTCATGAAGGGCGCACGCTGCCGTCGATCCTTGGGGAAGCGCAAACAGACCGGTTTTCTCCCTCACATCCTTGACCGAATCCGTGTATAAATCATACATTTCATTCAACCGGTGCAAATCCTCCTCATGAATGGCCAATTTTCCCCGGACGGAGCCGTTTAAATGATAGACCATTTCCAATAAGGACAATAAATCGTTATGTACTTCAGGCAAATCACCCGTCAAGGAAGCGGCATAGCCGATTTGCACCGCCAATGCATCGGCCATAAGTTCATAATCGACCGTCGAGGCCGATTCGCCGATGAAGGTATAACAAAGATACCGCTGATTTTTTTGGCTCATTTTAAACCTCCTTTCCATTTCCTTTTTTAAAAATATTTCCGGTTTTTATGGCCGCCGGTTCCCTGTCCTTTGCCGGAACCAAACTGAATCGCCGCTCGCAGAAATATATGGGAAAATTTTCCGCATACAAAAAAGCCGCCCCGGAATCCAGGACGGCTTGGACCAACTGTCAATATTCTCATATGAATAGATGGCAGCCATACAAGCCTCTTAAATTCCGAAGAGTCTTATATGATCAAGATTAGGCAGGTCTCCTGGCTCGTGCTTCATCTTACTCTAAGGCCTTCCCATCTGAAACAGCAAGCGGCATTGCCGCCACCGTTCCAAACAGTGGCATTCCTTATTTCATCAGCACTCACAGTTGCGGAAACAGCTTCGGATTTTCACCGAATTCCCTATTAAGCTGCAAAACAGCACCCAATCTCTGCGAGCGTATTCAATTTACCATAATTCTACAACATTTGACATAAGAATTAAAGGAGCAAATTTTTAGATATTTAGTGTCTGCCTTAAATGTTTCTCGCCACTTCATAAGCGTCCCAAATGGCATACATGATGTTCCGGACTTCGTTGGAATCCCCGATGTTGTGCACCGGAACTTCCAAATCGCACAACTCATCGTAAAGCGCATTATTTTCTTTATATCCTGTTGCCCCGATGACGGTGTCCGCCGGTACCGTGAAGACTTCTGTCCCTTTTTCCAGCACCGCTTCATTCGGACGGACTTCTTTCACCTTTGTATTTGTATGGATATCCACCTTGTGATACCGGAGAAGTTCCGTCAGCATCTGATAGTTCATAAACGGCATGCCGTGCGGTCCGCCCAAAATTTCGCCGAGAATTTCGACAACCGTTACGTTCTTGCCTTGCTGAGCAAGCCACAACGCCGTCTCACAACCGACCAATCCGCCGCCGATAATCACGACCTTATCACCGACCGGTTTCCGGCCCATCAAAACATCATCGACGACGACAACTTCTTTAAACTCGTCACCCTCCAACTTAATCGGCTTGGATCCGGTCGCAAGAACGACTTCATCGGCTGCAAATTCCTTCACATTCTCTTTCGTAACAGCTGTTTCCATCCGCACATCCACATCCAGCAATTCCAATTGACGTTCATACCATTTAATCAACTTGCGGTGATGGCGCTTAAAAGAAGGCACGGAACCCGGAATCATGTTTCCTCCAAGCCGGTCAGACTTTTCAGCCAAAATCACATCATGTCCCCGCGTCGCCGCCACTCTGGCCGCTTCCATGCCGGCAACGCCTCCGCCGACAACGAGCACTTTTTTCTTGCGGACGGCGGGCGACAAACCGTAAATGGTCTCCCGTCCGCAGGCAGGATTCACTGCGCAGCTGACAGGTCCGGCCCCGATACGGCCCAAACATCCTTCATGACAACCCAAACAAGGACGAATCTCGTCAAGACGGCCGGTGCGCAATTTTTCCGGATAATCCGGATCGGTTAAAAGCTGCCTTCCGTAACTGACGATATCACAAGATTTCCCGATCGCTTCGACGGCAATGTCGGGATCTTCCATCCGTCCCGCCAATATAATCGGAACGTCCACTTCCTTCATTAAAATTTCGCCAAATTCCCTGTACATGCCGTCATACTCAAAATACATCGGCGGATGATTCCAATACCAGGAATCATAAGTTCCCGCATCCACATTCAAGGCGTCATAACCGGCTTCCACCAATATTTTCGCCGCTTCAATTCCCTCTTCAATATCCCGTCCGGCCTCTTTGGAATCTTCCCCGGGCAATATTCCTTGGCGCAGGCCTTTCATCATGCTCTTCATGCTGTATCGCAATGAAACAGGAAAATCCTTGCCGCAAGCTTGTTTAATCCCGCGGACGATATCCGTGGCCACCCGCAAGCGGTTTTCCAGACTGCCTCCATATTCATCCGTGCGCTTGTTGTAAAAAGCAATGGCAAACTGGTCAAGCAAATATCCTTCGTGAACGGCGTGGATTTCCAC
>CALKIU010000077.1 GCA_937995745.1 uncultured Bacillaceae bacterium
CGGTATGAGAAATTTAAGTTGACTGATAATTATGGTGAACAATACAAATTTGACATATTATCCAAATTGAATGAGTACTTTGCCGAACGGACGATTGATGAGAAAAATGTCGTGGAAATAGCCAGAAAAATTGAGAAAAGCAACCCCAGAAGGGAACGTTTGCTGATTGGAGATATATTAATGATTTTACTGATTTTGTCGAGAAACATCCTGACAAAACGGCCCGGCTGCTGAATAGTTTGTATAAGGACCATGACCGGGAATTAGAAGAACGGATAAATGAATTCCACAAAGAAGGCAAGTCGTATCGAAAGGATATAAAGTTTGGCGCTCCGTTATTCGGTTATCTTTTGGCGGCTTATAATTGTAAGCGCTTTCCATTGTACAAAGAAGACGTTTTTACCGGCATGAAGAGGATGCTTGGCATTAAACGCAAATTGGGCACTGTCAGTGAAAACTACGCACTCTTCTATGAGCTTTGTCGGGAGGTTCAAGACTATTTTGCCAGGAACGGCCGCCGGTTAACGATGTTGGAAGTGCAAGATTTCTTCTATTGTTTGACGCAATATGAAGACCTGAAGGTAGAGACTGTCATCGCCTTTATTTATGACCAGGCTAAGAAATTAGCCAGTTTTGCCAACGATGACGCACAATTTCTTGAAGCCATCAAAAGGATGGATAGGGAATATCTTGAGGAGATAAGGGAAGCTTATCGCAATGGCGAGAAAATCAATGAGATAAGGTTTCTGCTGCTAAATCAGCTTTTGGAAACCGGACAATTGAATCTGGTAGATTTGGAAAACATAAAATCAGAAGTAAGCCGTCAGTACGACACGAACATTTTGCGAGGTTGGAACAATTTTAACATCCTCTTTCATATTTATTATGAAAAAATGAAGGATAAAGTATCTTTCCTCTTATCTGAAATTTATGAAACAATCAAGGAGATTCCTCAGTATAAAAAGATGGAAATTGTTGAGAGCATGGCCATTTTGGATTATGACGGGATGAGAAACCTGGGTGGTTCCAGATGCTGGATGGCGGTGTATCCCAAAGAGGCTCAAAACCATAAAAAGGCGGCGCAATTGTTCCTTGCCATTCAAGAAACAGGGATTGAATACGGGCTCTATTGCGGTTCGGAACATCCAAAGGCCGGTAAATCGGATATTGAAACCGTATCGGACGCGGAACATTTTTCTTATGAACGTATGAAAGAGAAATTCATACAGGTTCTTCCGGAGTTTATAGCGGAGAATCATTTAGAAAGTGATGACTCCGGTGAAGAAAAAGAGCAAGAAACGCCTGAAAAATTGCATCCGGATTTAGCCGTCATTTTTGACACTGTCGAGCAGGCGGATTGGGCTTTTGATTTTGCCCGGCAAACATTGGCAAAATTGGGGATTGCCGAGTCCGGGGATGAGCGGGTTGCGGTGACATTTCGTTCAAGACGGAAAATTCATATCGACTTTTGCAACTGGCTGATTCTCGGTTATTATCGTGAAAAAGACGAGAAAATGATGACTGTTGCTTTAATCGCTGAAGAACTGGAGGGCAAGCCGTACAAAAGATCATTTTTCACCCAAAGGGGCGAAGAAATTCAAGTCGCATTGGCGGAAATTCCCTATGAAGAGTTTCGTTCAAATTCGCAATTGGTGTCCTTGTTTGAAAAAACACTTTCCATCATAAAAGAAAGATTTAGGGGATATTTCAGATCGCCCTATCGAGTCTATAATGTAGATGTGTTGGAAAAAGCTGTTTTTGACATGAAAGCCCGCCGCAGACTTTTCAAAGAAGGGTTTCCGGCAGAAGCTGAACAGCAGGCAGAAGCCGAACAGCAGGAAGGCCTTGAAATTCCCGCAATATCTTTTGACAAAGAAATTCAAATAGAGGGGCTTTATTTTGAAGACAAAGAGTTGATTATCCGACGGGTGAAAACGGCTTTGCAAAATGGCAAGCATATCATTTTGGTTGGACCGCCGGGCACCGGAAAGTCCAAACTGGCCAAAGAAATCTGCCGCTCTTTTGGCGCCGATTTTAAAATGGCCACCGCGACATCTGATTGGTCCACCTATAAACGATTGGCGGCTATCAGCCGAAAAAAGACGGCACTTTGAAGTTCCGGCCGGGCATTTTTCTCGAATGTTTTAAAGATGCGGAGACGATGATGCCGCTGAATAAATGGCTGATTATTGATGAAATGAACCGGGCCGATATTGACAAGGCATTTGGCGCTCTTTTTTCCGCGCTGACCGGAGATGAAGTGACCTTGAATTTCCATTCCGAGAGCGGGCATCCGATTGTCCTTCGTCCGCAAAAAGGTTCAGAACGGGCTGAACGGAATGACTATGAATATATCATCCCAGGCGATTGGCGTCTCATCGGCACCATGAACACGATTGACAAGGCGTCCTTGTACGAGATGAGCTACGCTTTTATGAGGCGGTTTGCATTCATCTCTGTCGGCGTGCCGAAGAGGATAGACAGCGGCTTGGTGGACAAGTTTTTGGAAACATGGGGAATCAATGAGTATCCATATACGGAAACGTTGGCTTATATATGGAAACAGATCAATCAATACCGGGCGATCGGTCCGGCGATTGCCGAAGATTTGGCAAGATTTACCGCAGTTGACGGTGATTTTACTTCTGCTTTGATTTTATATGTCCTGCCGGAATTTGAAGGATTGAGGGAAGACCTCATCCGCAGTTTCATCGCCCAACTGGAGCCGCTCGATGAAATCGACACCGGACTTCTGACCGCTTTTGTCGAAGATTTTTTCCAAATGCAGGGATAGCTCGTGAAACGAAAACCGGAACAACTGATTGAGGAAATCAGCGATTTTTTGGTTGTTTATTTGAAGTCCGGGAAGATTGGATTCAATTCATTTGTCGGGAAAACGGATTTAAACATTGCCCAGCTGGAGCGGCTTTTGAATTTGCATTTTTTGTTGAAACAAGAAGTGAAAGAGTTCGTTCGGGATTTGCCTGCCTTGATCCGCAGGATGAAAACGTCAACGATTTTAAAGCAGGAAACCTCCCATGGAAAGGTGCGCGGAGAAATCCAATGGCAAGAAACGCTGAAAGAACGGTTGCGGCGGAACTTGCGGGACCTGTCCATTTTTTCCTACAGCGGAAGGCAGCGTGAGTTTGCTATCAAGGAAAATCTGGTCCTTTGGGAAACGGTCCGGGTTCTTTATGAGATTCTTTTTGAAAAAATCGACAGTGAGGCTTGCGGGAGATACGAGTGGTTCCGGGAGTGGAATACGTTAAAAGATATTGTGAATTACATGGTTCATAAAAATGTGTATTTGTCGAGGGTGAAGCAAAAGAGTGGAATTGTGACGGACCGGATGATTATGGATACGATGAAGCACCGCAGTCCGCTGTACCGGCGGGCGGCTGAGATTTTGTCCCTGTACCGGCAGATTATGACGGGAAAGTTGAGTGACCGTGAAGTCCGGGAGCTGCTCGCTGAGACGTTTATTTTTCCGCAAAATACGGAAGTGTTGTTTGAGTTGTATTGGGTGGTGAAAATCATCCAGGCCAATGCGGCGGATGCCGAGCTGCAGATTTTGGACGGGAAAAATCCTCACAATCTGGCGGCGCAGTGGACGGACGGGACATATGTGTACAAGATTTATCATGATTCCGCCGGGTCGGAGCGGATCAAGTTTTATTTGTCGTCGGAGGAAGTTGCGGCCGTTGAGCATCCGTTTGTCAGGCGCAAGCTTCAGGCGATGAATGCCGCGGAGAAAAGCGCCCGCGAATGGTTTGGATTCGGTTTTGATGCAAAAACGTTCTGGAGCGGGCGGCCGGATATAATAGTGGAAATTGTTGACGGTAGGTCCGACAAGCTGAAAAAAGTGGTCATCGGAGAAGTGAAATACACCGAACGGGTGGATTACGCCATAACCGGCTTGCGTGAATTAATGGATTATATGAAGTTGGTGAGAGATGATTCGGGACGGTTTCTGGAGGATTTTCCGGACGTTGCCGTTGAAGGGATGTTGTTTACGGATGCGGTGCCGGCGGCGGGGAGGCTCTCCGGGGATTTTACGGCGAGGAAGTCTCCCGGGAATTTGGTGATTGAGCCGGAGGGGACCGGTGAGAAAGTGCGGTGGGTGAGTGTGTGAGGTGTTTCGCAAATATTGGAAACTGAATATGTTTTGGTTAGAGGGTATCCAGAAAGTAGGCTAAGGCTTTTTGGATATCCTTTTTTATTTTTGTGGAAATTGCCGAAAATTATCCAGCCAAAATGGCTTAGTTGTTAAACCGCACCTTATAAAAATAAAATATAAACATTAAGTTCCGTAAGAATCTTAAATTATTTTTAATAAAATTTAACATACTGCTTGGTTGTCTGTTTAAGAGGAAAAAGATATAATTCTAATTTTTTCATTTAGAGCGGAGTGAGGAAATGTCGGGTATGTTAGATGTTCATGAAATTTCTAAACGATATGGAAATAAAAATGTCTTAAAAAACGTTACATTTAGTGTTCCTGAGGGAGAAATTGTTGGATTTATCGGGGATAATGGGGCAGGCAAGTCTACTACATTTAAAATAATACTCGGCTTAGTTTTCCCAAATACCGGTAGTGTTAAAGTTTTATAGAAGTATTTTTGCGTATATGGGGCTTGCATTATTGATCTCGGGAATACTTCTTTTTTTTTGCAGGCTCCTTGGTCAGCGGAATAGCCGCCTTATTAATAATGTTGTTAATGACGCTGCCTCCGCTTGAGATTATGAAAATAGAGAGTAAATCTGGTTATGATAAGTATGTGCATACATTACCGGTAAGCAGGAAAAAAATTGTACAAAGCCATTATACTTCTATCTCATAGTTGCAATTTTGGGAGCTTTATTATCGTTTGGTTTCGTTTTTGTTTATCACTTGCTATCAGATTCATCTGTCATGGGTATTTTTAATATTATTGCTGCCGGAATTTTCATCGTGCTTTTTGCTGGCGCACTGATATACCCGCTCCTGTACATTTTTGGTGCAGAAAAATCTGATGCTATTGTACTTAGTGGAGGAATTGTCGGTCTTATCATATTTTTTGGACTCCGGTCATTAATGAAAGACTTTGTTGAGCAATTATCAATACAATTCAATCCATATATATTTTTATCAATTATATTTATATTACTCGGTTTTATCATATTCATTCTTTCTTATTTTGTTGCAGTTAATATCTATCATAAAAAAGAATTTTAGTATTTGCAAAATTTTGCTAAACCATTACGTGAGTTTCATATAGCGGACATGCGGATGATGTTTGAAACCATGATTCACCGCTATCCGCTTTACCGACGGGGCTGAAATCCTGTTGCTGTATTCGTGAATGATGACCGTATTGGTAGGTGGCAGCGTGTTTTTTAATAAGTTCCGGAGTATTGAGCGGCCAAGTTGTATTTTGAGCCCTGAAAAAAAGAGGCCCATATTTATAGCATAGGCCTCCTGCAACTTGTATTTAGAAAATGATTATATGTTCATGGCTGCTTGGAATCCTTCATGGACGGCATGCTCGGCTTTTCTGGCTTCTACGGCGTCTCCAATCGGAATGACCCATAATCCTTTATCGCGCAGCTTGTTGACAAACTCTGAGTTGTAGACAGGTTTGCGCCCGATTGCTGAAACGATGGTATCTGCTTTTGTGATAATTTTTCTGCCCATTTTGTCCACCGTCAGAACGCCGTCCTCATAAATTTCTACGATTGGCGTATGGCTTTTTACTTCGATGTTGTATTGATCAAAAAGGCCGGTCGGTCTAAATAGTGCAATGCCTTGAACACTCATAGCGGGTTCTAATGCTTCAAATACTGTCACTTTTTTGCCTTGACGGGCCAGATGGTAAGCTGTTTCAGATCCTACCATTCCGCAGCCAATCACGATGACATTGTCTCCTGTTTCAACCCTGTTATTCAGAACATCATCTGAATAAACAACGTTCTCAGCACCGGGTATCGGGTTCTCCATTTCTTGTGATCCTGTTGCCAGGATGACGGCATCCGGATTGTAGGAGTCAATGTTTTCTTCTGTAATCGTTGTATTCAATCTTACGTCAATATCCAGTCTCTTCATTTCATTTTTGTAGTAGTTAATCAGTCTTTCGAAACGGTATTTGAAACAAGGTTTCGCGGCCGTGTTAAGGGTGCCGCCGAGTTCGCCGCTCTTTTCAAAGAGGATTACTTCATGACCTCTGAGTTTGCATGTTTTTGCCGCTTCCATTCCGGCAATTCCGCCGCCGATGACCACAACTTTCTTCGGATTTTTAGCGGGAGGAATTTCAGATTCGTTCATATATCTCCATTCTTTGGCGCTAAATGGATTGATGGAGCAGCGGATTTCCTTTTCAAAAACGATTCGTTCGCCGCATTCTACACATTTTACGCAAGGACGAATTTCTTCAACTTTGTTGGTCTCAATTTTGCGAACCCAATCCGGGTCGGCGATTAATTGTCTTCCTACAAATAGCATGTCGACTTTGCCGGATTCCAATATTTTCTCCGCTTCTTCCGGTGTTTCGACTCCCCCGCCGGACATGACAGGCACAGAAACGACTTTCTTAATTTGTTCGGCATAGTCGAGAAAGAGTCCTTCGATATTTTCCAGTATATAGGCAGATGGAACATAGAGATGAATGACGTCATCCGTTCCGCCGGTTACGTCAAAGGCGTCGACACCGGCTTTTTCCAGTCTTTTTGCCGTTTCGATGGCATCATCAATTGTGATTCCCGGTTCAAGCAGTTTGTCTCCCAAGATTTCATCCGCACAAAGCCGGTAAATGACCGGATAATCTTCTCCGCATGTTTTCTTAATCGCTTCTACAATCTCGACCGGGAATAAATTCCGATCAACCCCATAATTGTCGTTACGATGATTTGTCTTGGGGGATAAGAATTGCATAATCAAATAGCCGTGCGTGCCATGTACTTGTACAGCGTCGAATCCCGCCATTTTTGCGCGTCTTGCCGCTTGCGCGAAATCTTGGACAAATTGAAGAACTTCTTTCGTTGTCAACGGACGCGGGGTCTGTTCTGTGGAAATTGGTTTGCCGTCAATCCGGCCGATTGCACTTGGTCCGAGAGATTGTTCAACCCAAGCTTGAATACCGGAATGAATTAGCTGCAGAACGGCAACAGAGCCATTATCCTTAATTGCTGTCGCAAGCTTTGAAAGACCGGGAACATATTTTTCATCGCTGACATTGATGGAACAAGGAATTTGAATACCAGTTTCATTAATATAGGCACCTTCAACGGTGATCATGCCGGTACCGCCTCTGGCCCGTGCCGCATAATATTGTACAAGTTGTTCGGTGACTTCTCCGTTGCTTCCTGCATAAAGCGTGGTCATGGGTGCCATATTAATGCGGTTTTTAACTCTGAGATTGCCAATCTTAATTTCTTCCAGGATTTTGGGATATTTTCTCATAAAAATGCCTCCTCGAATGAGATGAAATAATTTTGTGAACAATTGAGCATGCAAGTGCAGATTTTGCTATAATGTAAGCGATATGGAAATATCTCCATGTCCAGAGTATCAATATTTTTCCCGTGGGAAAATTTACATTCCGGTGCCAATGTAAAGGAATTTTACATAGAGGATTAATTGTAAAATTTCTAGGAGGAATTCTTAATGATTGGAAGACCTTGTACGAAGCAGCTGATTGCTGAATCATTGAAAGAGCTTATGAAAAAGCGAAGTTTTGAAAAGATTACAGTGAAAATGATTGTTGATAATTGCCATGTTACACGGCAAACTTTTTACAAATATTTTCAAGATAAATATGATTTGCTGGGATGGGTTTTTTCAACGAATATTGACCGGATTTTAGAATCGAGCTCCGGGGAACAATCGTGGTGTAAAGTATTGGAGGAAATGCTTCGTTATATGAAAGAAGAACAGACATTTTATGTAAACGCTGTTAGTTACAGGGGACAAAACAACCTAAAACATGTAATCCTGGAATATACCCGTACAGCTTACGCACGGGAGCTCAGAAAACGTCTCAATACAGAAGATTTAAGCCAAGAATTCCTTGCATCCATTGAGTTTAACAGTTATGGCGCCGCCGGATTTATTTACAATTGGATTGGTGAAAATATGTCAACGGAACCCAAATTGTTGGCCCAATTTATTGCGGACAATATGCCTGAAAAGATGAAGCAATACTTTAATTAATGGGATGGAGGGTTCATTGGAACGGAGGGGTCGGACATTGTGTCCCATTCAGTTCCTCATAACAGCAAACAGCCCCTGATTTTAGGCAAGGGGCTGTTTGACGTATATGCTCCAACCCTGATTGAACAACGGACGCTGGGGCTGTTGTCCATTTTTTCAAGGCTCCTCTAAGTCTTCGTTCAATATTCCCACTCTGTGATTGTCCGCGTAATGGCCAAGATACTTGCACTTTCGATGCATGGGTGCAAAAAATATATCCGGCTAAAAAGCGCCGGATAAGTGAGTGTTTTCACCGCAGGTATCATCTTACAAAGGATTGGTAAACTTTTTTCCTGCCGGTTCTTTCCACATGGACCCGATTACTAATCCGGCGATAATGACAACCGTGCTAAAGTAGAACGGGTAATGGATATCGATATCGAACAGGATTCCGCCGACAATGGGGCCGAGGACGTTTGCCAGCGAGGTGAAAAATGAGTTGATGCCGGCAACAAATCCTTGTTCGTTTCCGGCGACGCGGGTGAGGTAGTGGGTCACGGCCGGACGGATTAAATCAAAGCCGATGAATACGGTAAACATGACAAGCATCACAAGCCAATATGATTGGACAACCGTCACCGCCATCACAAGCACCGCAGAGAAAATGAAACTGATTTGCACCAGCTTAATTTCCCCGAGCCATTTCATGAGACGGTCAAAAATGAGGACTTGGGAAATCGCGCCTATCAACGCTCCGCCGGTAACGGCAATGGCGATGTCATTGGGGGTGAAAGCAAATTTATGGTCTGCAAAGAGCGAGAAAAATGACTCGAATGCTGCGAGAGCCAGGGATGAAATCAATATCACGAGAAAGGCGTTAAAAAATTTCGGCATAAACATCTTTTTGATGCTGTTTTTAAAGGATGTTTCCGTTGTTTGCCCCGTTTCTACCGTGCGGTCCGGCTCTTTTAAGAGCAGTTGTGATAATAGGGCCGCGATGCCGCCGAGGATTCCGGCTGCAAAAAACGGGACGCTGATTCCGAAGTTTGCCAAAAATCCGCCAATCCCCGGTCCGACGATGAAACCTGTATTAATCGCCGCCGACATGTAGCCCAGAGCTTTCGGACGCTGGTCCAAATTGGTAATATCGACAATAAAAGCGGTCACAGCCGGCATGTTGAACGCGGCGCTCATTCCGCCCAAAACCCGTGAAAAAAATAGTACTTCAACCGTTTTACCCAAGCCGAATAAAAATTCCGAAAGGCCGAATAAAATTAAGCTAAGCACAATCATGATTTTTCGGCCGAACCGATCAACGGCCCTGCCGGCAAACGGGGATACGATTAATTGAGTTAACGCGAAAGCGGCTGTTAAATAGCCGACGACGGTACCGCTAATCGACAGATCATTCATGATCGAAGGCAGAACGGGGATAACAAGGCCAATCCCCAAAAAAGCAATAAACAAGTTGAGTAGCAACAAATAAAGCATAATTCTTTGCCTCTTTTCCATGACCACAAACCTCTGTATCTCTATGGTCTTTGGGTTATGGGGATGGGATATGGGGACAATTTCGTTGTCCCACCATTTATTTGCAATTTTGAAGCAACCGGAGGCCAAAGGAGAAAATTAAAAGTGAAATGAAACCGATGAATTAAAGTAAATACAAATGATAGGCTACATCAACTCCAAAATAATAACATAAAAATAAAAAACAGGAAACTCGATGCATCTGATATGATCCAAGTTTTTTAAAATTATTCTGAAGCGATTTTTCCTGTGGCTGGTCAGTTGTTTCAAATTGGCAGTATGGGGCGAAGTGCCGGATTTTTTAGTTGGATCGGTGAAGGGCGGCCTTTTAGGCCGCCCTTTTCCGAATGAATTTTCCGGTAAAAAGGGATTCGCCAATATATTTTAGAATTCGCCAATAAAATGAAATTTTCGCCAATATTTTTTGGAATTCGCCAATAAAATCGAAAAATCGCCAATATATTGTTGAAAATCGCCAATATGTTGATTTTTGTCACCAATTTTTCTTTTTAAAAGAGGCTATAACATCCAAATTGTTGGAATTAAGAAGATTCCCGCCTTTATTATTCCATAATTAAGGCATAATTTACATGAACTGGGATAAAGTTAAGGGTGCGATGGGAGGATGTTCCTGCCTTTTTTCAGCAGTAGCAATTCCGGACCAAAAATTTCATTTTCAAGCCGCACAGACGTCCCGACTGTATAATGGTTGTTAGGTAGTTTTTTGGCTCTTGGAATTTTTTGTCTTTGTTCGCTTGCGCCAGGAAACAATAAACCTGATTTTGAAATTGCAAAGGCTATTATTTTTTTAAGAAAGGACGATTTTTGTTGAAAAAGAAAGCACTTTTATTGGGATTCATTGTCGTCCTTATTTTACTGGTATTGACAGGATGCGTACCCGGAGACGGAACGCACACCCCGGATGATCCGGCCGGTTTTTTCTGGGGAATTTGGCACGGCTGGATTGCTCCGATTTCATTGATTGTGGGATTTTTTAATGAAAATATCCGGGTTTATGAGGTTGTGAATACAGGCTGGTGGTACGACTTGGGCTTTTACATTGCCATCATCAGCGGTTTCGGCAGCCTGTCTTTGACACGCAGGAAAAATTCTGAGAAGAAAGATTGAATAAAGCGCCGGGATGTTTTTGTAATAGTCTTGGAGTACAAAAAATCTCCCGGCGGGTACATGCCCGCCCAGACTCTAAAAAAAGACACACCCATATGCTTGGTGTGCTTTAATTTTTTTCAAGAAAAATATTGACCCGGTCCAAAATGTTTTCGTCTCCGATGATTAATAAAATGTCCCCCAATTGAAAGTCGGCGTGGGGCCCGGGTGAGAGAATCAGTTTTCCTCTTCTTTTAATGCCGACAATCGTTCCCCCTGTATTCTCCCAAAACTTCACTTCTCCAACTGTTTTTCCGATAAAGCGGCAATTTTTAGTGATTTCCACTTCCACCGGCGACAAGGGATTGGTATTTCTCAGAGTGCGCACATAGTGAAGGATTTTTGTAATGATATCGGTTAATTCTCTGTCCAACTTTGCCCGTTCTTCGATGAGCGCCCGCGCATCTTGTTCCAATTCCTTTAAGCTTTTCATATGGGTAAACCGCCGGATAAATATCAACGCGTTTTCCCTTGAAGAAATGGTGACTCCGCTTCCTTTTTCCGATTTGACAATGTTCACATCTTCCAAAATTTTGATGGATTTGCGGATCGTCTCCGGCGACACGTTGTATTCGCTCGCCAGTGTCGAACGTCCGTAAATTTTTTCCCCTTCTTTGAACTCGCCGGCATAAATCCGGTTTGCCAGATCAAGGGCGATAATTTGATAGATTGGCATTTGACTTTCCGGTTTCATTCACGTTCATCCTTTTATGCGTAATGCTTCTTTAACGTATTTTAACATATTCGGCGATTGAATAAAGACGGCCATTTGATGAACGGTTGAATAATTGTAAAAAATATTTTGTTGAGAAAGTAACAACCTCTATGTTAGTATAAAGTTGTTACTTATACCAGGAGGGGAGGAACCGGATGATCAAGTTTGAAAATATCGTCAAAAAATATGGCGATAAAACGGTAATCGATGATTTTTCGCTTGAAATTCAACCGGGGGAATTGGTTGTTTTTATCGGACCGAGCGGATGCGGAAAAACCACCCTCTTAAAAATGGTGAACCGGCTTATAGAACCAACGAGCGGTACCGTTTATGTCAACGGAAAAGATATCAAGAAGGAAGATCCGATTCAACTCCGCAGAAACATTGGCTATGTCATACAAAACGTCGGCCTTTTTCCCCATATGTCCATTAAAGAAAATCTGGAAATCATCCCGAGAGTGAAGGGAGAAGAACCTGAAGCCATTGAGGAAAAAACAGTCCGCCTGCTCAAGTTGGTTGGATTGGACCCGGACGAGTATATGTACCGTTTTCCAAGCGAATTGAGCGGGGGGCAGCAGCAAAGGGTAGGCGTGGCCAGGGCTTTTTCCACGGATTCAGACATTATTTTAATGGACGAACCCTTCAGTGCATTGGATCCCATTACGAGAAGCTCTCTTCAGGAAGAATTGTTCAACATGCAGCAGGAGCTTCGCAAAACGATCATTTTCGTGACTCACGACATGGACGAAGCGTACAAGATTGCGGATAAAATTTGCATCATTAAAGAAGGAAAAATGGTCCAGTACGACACGCCGGAAAATATTTTGAAAAACCCCGCCAATGAATTTGTGGCCAATTTTATCGGCAAAAAGCGTGTTTGGAATAATCCGGAAGTATTAAAAGCCGAAGATATTATGATTGCGGATCCGGTAAAAGTATCTCCCAAACGCAATGTGTTGCAAGCCGTTGAAATCATGGCGGAAAACAAAGTCGACAGTTTGCTCGTGACCACGAGGGAAAACGAGTTGATTGGTCTTATCACGTTGAAACGAATCCAGCTCGAAGACCGGAACCGGTTAATTGAAGAGATTATGGAACGGAATGTGTTGACGGTGCAGGAAGGGGACAATCTCATTAAAGTGTTGGAATTGATGAACCGGCATAAAGTCGGCTATATGCCGGTTGTGAATGCCTCCGGAAAGCTGGCGGGATTGATTACGCGCAGCAGCATTCTCGCGGCTTTGAGCAACCAACTGATCGATGTGGAGGTGGAATTTTAATGGGTGGATTTTTGGATTATGTGGCGGTGAACTCGGACCGTATCCTTTCTTTGCTGTGGCAGCATATCTATTTAACGGTCTTTGCCGTGGCCATTGCCGCATTGATCGGTGTTCCGTTCGGTATTTTGATTTCGCGCACGAAACATCTGTCCAAACCGGTGATCGGTTTTGCCAATGTGGTGCAGGCCATTCCGAGTTTGGCGATGCTCGGTTTTTTGATTCCGTTTATCGGGATCGGGAGCAAGCCGGCCATTGTGATGGTCGTTTTGTACTCGCTCCTTCCGATTGTGAAAAATACTTATACGGGGTTAACAAACATTGACCGGGACATTATGGAAGCGGCCCGGGGAATTGGTCTCACGAAAGGCCAGATTATGAGAAAAATCCAGTTGCCTCTAGCCATGCCCGTGATGATGACCGGTGTGCGCATTGCTGCGGTGACAGCTGTCGGGCTCATGACGATTGCCGCTTTTGTCGGCGCCGGCGGTCTCGGGTTCCTCGTCTTTTCCGGAGTTGCGACTGTGGATAATTACATGATTTTGGCCGGTGCCATTCCCGCCTGTGTTCTCGCCCTCTTCATCGATTATGCCGTTGGGATCGTGGAAAAAAAGCTGTCTTATACCAATAAGAAAAATCTCGACATGAGTGCAGCGGGTATCGAGCGCCGCAAAAAGAGAAGAAGAGTTTGGCTGTCCTTTGCGGCCGTTTTTGTCATCGCCGTTGCCGGATACGGCATGTACAGCGCTTTTGGCGAAAAGAAAGACACGATTTCAATCGGTTCCAAGAATTTCACGGAACAATTGATTATCGCCAATATGGTCGCGGAACTGATTGAATCCAATACGGATATCCAAGTAAAAAGAGAGTTGAATCTCGGCGGAACGCAGGTCGCTTTTGAGGCGTTAAAAGCCGGGGAAATTGATATGTATGTCGACTATACGGGAACGTTATTGATTGACGTCCTAAAAAATGAATTCATGACAGATCCGGATGAGGTGTATAAAGTCGTTCACGATCAATTGCTGGAAAAATTTAATATTAAGACACTGGCCAATTTGGGCTTTAACAATACGTATACATTGGCCGTCCGGCCGGATACGGCGGAAAAATACGGTTTGGAGACGTTCTCCGATCTGGCCCGCGTGAGCGATCAGTTGAGAATCGGGGCCACTCTGGAGTTCATGAACCGGGATGACGGGTTGAAAGGCTTAATCAAAACGTATCAGATGAATTTTGCCGGTTCCGAATCGGTCGATGGCGGACTTAGGTATACGGCCTTGAAAAAAGATGAAGTTCAGGTGATCAATGCGTTTGCCACCGACGGTTTGCTGGCCGAATTTGATTTGGTCGTTTTGGAAGATGACAAATATTTCTTCCCGCCGTACCATGCCGTTCCGATTATCAGGGAGGAAGTGGCGGAAGAATACCCTGAAATTGCTGAACTGATGGAAAAACTTGCCGGGGTATTGAATGATGAAGTCATGCGCGACCTGAATTACCGGGCTGACGGATTGAATCAAGCCCCTGAAAAAGTGGCGCGGAACTTTTTGTTGGAAACAGGCTTGATTGAAGAGTAAGCTTTTTGGTTTGCCGGCGTGCTCAATTGAAGGATTGGGGTTTTGGTTTGCCGGTGTGCTGAATTGAAGGAGTGGGGTTTTTGTATTGCCGGCGTGCTCAAATTGAAGGAGTGACGGTTTTGTATTGCCAGCGGGCATAATGGGAGGAATGAGGTTATTGTTTAGTTACCGGATTGAAAAAGGATTCGGTTTTTGTTGAGGATGGCCTTTGCTTGGGCAAAGGCTGTCTTTTTTATTTTGGGAAGGGAAAAAGGGGGATTTGGCCTTTTTTTACAAAAAAGTGTTTGTAAATTTGGACAGAGGAAAGGGTCCGGGCTCTTGCTTTTTATTGGAGCAAGGAAGCCGGACCCTGCGCGTTAGTGATTTTGTCTTACGAATTTATTGAACAATTTGAACTTTTAAAGGAGAATGTTTTTCTATTTCTGCCACAAAATCGATTTCGGGCGAAGCGGTTGTGTAAAAGTAGCAAATACCGCCATCAGTTGTCCGATGGTAGGTCGGTTTTTCCGGCAATGTTCCATCTTTGTTGTAGTTATACCAAACGCTTTCTATGATCCCTTCAAATTGAATCCGATTGGTTAACTTTCTATATTCAACCTTGGATATATCCTTGTAATAATATTTGTTGTACTCTTTTCTAGTAACTTTTCTATCATAATAGCGTTTTTCACGATAGATAACGAGGTAATCATCAAAAAACCAAATTTCAAATGGAGATGGAACCCTTTCCTCCCCGCCGGCAACAATTACCACTAGTACCAGTGTGATTAATAGAATTTGGGCCGACAATGAAAGTTCAGCAAACAAGTTTTCCCGAAAGATCAAAGAACCTATGATAATTAGCGCGATGATGATCCAAACCGCTT
>CALKIU010000078.1 GCA_937995745.1 uncultured Bacillaceae bacterium
CAATCTGAAGACAAAAAGCGATGGAAATACACTTCGTTTGTCCTCAGTTCGGCCGTCTAAAGACAAAACACTTGATAAAACATCTAGTTTTGTCCTCAGAGTCCCATTCTGAAGACATAAGCGATGGAAATTCTCTCCTTTTTCTCCGCCAACAACCGCTTTGAAGGCAAATCGACCAGTTTGAAATGCCATTTTGTCTGTAAACGCACACTTTAAATCAAATTACCCGTCATTATAAGCCCGTTTATCCCCAAACAGCCGATTTAAAACAATCCACTGACCCAGCATCAATGTAATGGAAAGTTTCCTTTCCGCAAAGGGAATCTCTCTTATTTTTTCCAAAAAAACATTGTCCGCCAGATACGTCTGCCATAACACAAACGGCGCCATTTTTCTCCAAAAACTACAGATTCGGTTCTGCCCCATCCATTTTCCCTGAAAAAATGGCAAAAAAAGAGAGGCTGTTTCCGCCTCATCCAAATAGCAGGTTTTTAACGATTAAAATGACTCCTGCCAGGAGCCAGATCCACATCAATGGTCAGGTTGGAGGAACGTATTTTTTCTGATGCGGATCGTTTGGGCCTATTTTTCATCCCCCGGTTCCGCAATGATTCAGAACCTCTTTTTCCTTCTCTCTTTCATGTTTTTCAGACAATGGCTTCACCCTTTTGGGTTTCGGTCTGCATGACCAGGTTGGCTTGGTTTAATAGGTTTGGCTTGGTTGGCTCATATACCTTTAAAGGTATTGTACAAAAACTATTAACACTATGTCAATGTTTTTTGGCTTTTCTTTTAAAAAAATGCCCCGCCGGCGGGGTTTGCGTTATTCGGCGGGACAGTCCGGCACTTCGGCATATTGGCGGCGACAGCCGTTTATTTTATCTTAATCCGAACTCTCTTTGTCATGAGCCGGACAATCAGGAATGAGACAATGATTGTCGCTATCGTTCCCAGCAGGGAGACGGACATGGGAATTTGTTCATCGGAAAAATTGAAATAGAGGAGCAGAAAATGAGTTTGTTTGAATTCCCACAGCGATTCCACAAAAGATATGAACAAAATGGCCAAGAGAATAAAGAGCAGGCCGCCCGCACCATAGCGGTAAAACCCGGCGCCGATCAGCCAGCCGCCGGCGAAATATGCAAGAATGACAAGGGTGAATATAAAAGCCGTCAAAAGCCACGAAGCATCAGGGCCGAGAAAAGAAGGGTTGATCATGTCCGGCCGGATGACCTGTTCGATGATCGTGACCAGCCAGGCGATCGCCATCAAACCGGCAGTGAGAACGGTTGATGAAAAAGAAGCCCCGTAAAAATAATCCCTGCGCGTCACCCCGTGCTGGACATAAAAGGGGAGAAAGCTCGACACGGACAGTATGCCAAGCACGAGCATAAACACTTTTGACGGCGAATAAGCCATGGTCAGGAAACTGTGTGTTTCCATGCTGACGCTGTGCACTTCCACATTCGGGGTGAAAATCCGAAAGAGAACATATATTGCAAAAACGATCCCGATAAACCAAGCGGCCCATTTCGCTTGAATCAAAGTCATATCAACGGCAACTTTTCTTAACACGCCCTTTTTAAGCATCCGGATTCGCCTCGCTTGTCAAGTGTATGAACAAATCCTGCAAGGAAATGGTTTCAAACTCCAGTTCCAGCTGTTCCGCTTTTTTCATCTTTTCTTCGGATAATTTTCCGTACATGACGGCCCGTTTGACACCGCCGAGCTCCTGGGTTTCGAGCACCTTCATGTCGCTGATAAACTCGTTGACTTTTTCCCTGGTTCCCGTTACGGCCCGCGCCTGTTCAAGAAGTTCCTCCACCGGTTCTTTCAATAAAATTTGCCCTTTGTGAAGGATGACGACTTCTTCGAACAAGTAGTCCATTTCCGAGACAAGATGGGTGGAAAGGATGAACGTCCGCGGATGATCGGTGTAATCCTCCATCAGCGCTCTATAGAAAATTTCCCGCGTCGGCGCGTCCATGCCCAGGTAAGCTTCGTCAAATATGGTGACTTCCGTGCGGTTCGCCAAACCGAGCGTCACATTCAAAGCCGCTTTTTTTCCTTTGGAAAGGGATTTTGCCGGCTTGTCCAACGGAATGCCGAACCGCGTCAAAAGTTCTTCGGCGTATTTCCGGTCAAAGCGCGGCCGGTAGCGCTCCGCGGCATCCAGCAATCCTTTCACTTTTTCCGATTCGTCGCTGTAATCTTTTTCGTAAATGAAAGTGATTTCCGGCATGATTTCAGGGTTTTCAAACGGTTTTTGGCCGTTGACGGTAATTTTTCCGGAATCCGGTTCCCTGTAGGAAGCGAGCAGAGACAAAAGGGTCGTCTTTCCGGCACCGTTGCGGCCGATCAGCCCGTAAATTTTTCCGCCTTCCAGATGGAGGTTGATATTTTTCAGCGCTTCCGTTTCGCCGAATGTGACGCAGACGTTTTCAAACTGTATATCAAACATCCTTTTCACTTCCTTTGATCTCTTTTATCAACTGAAAAATTTCCTCGTCGCTGATTCCGAGCTTCCCGGCTTCTTCCACCAACGGGACAACGTATTCATCGACAAACCGTTCCCGCCTTTGTTTGAGCAATTTTTCCCTCGCCCCTTCGGCGACGAACATCCCCACTCCCCTCTTCTTGTAAACGATGCCTTCTTCGACGAGGAGATTGACTCCTTTGGCAACCGTCAAGTGGTTGACTTTGTAAAAATTGACAAGTTGAGTGGTGGATGGAATTTGCTCGTGTTCTTTCAGTTGGCGGTTGACGATTTGGTCTTCTATGCGATCTTTGATTTGCAGAAAAAGCGGTTTACTGTCATCCAGTTTTCGCTTCACAGTGGGATTCACCACCTTGTTTTTTGAATCTTCTTTGTCCGGTTTCAGGGTTGGGTCGTCTTCTGCTTCGGCTCAAGATTGTGCAGGCTTGGGTGGTTGCTGTTTTGGGTTATGCAGGTTTTTTGGTTGGTTAGTTTGTTATATAGTTGTGTATATAACTATACTACCATACGGGATATTTGTCAATAGATTGGCGCTTTGCAGGGCTTTGGCTTATTTCGTAAAAAAACCGTTGCGGATTGTCGCGCGGCAACCCGTTTCCACTTTTGCCGATTATTTGTTGGGGTTTAGACGGGGTGCGGAAGATGGTTCAAGCCGCCCCGGATGAGTATGAGCGGAAAAGGTGCCGGAAGAAGCGTTGGCGCTGCACCTTCTGTAAAGACGGCGGGAAATCGGCCGGCGGGGAACGATGGCGGTAAAACAGATACGGTCACATGTCCGGGAAATGACATTCGGCTTATCCATTGCGGGGGGAAGGGGGTTGCAGGCGGCTTGAACAAGCGGAGCAAAATGGTCGTTGAAAATATCTGCGAAACAAAAGAGGGACTGTGCTGTTTTTATCATTTGGCGGAAAGTGTTGGCGGCCATTTGTTTTGTATTGTTTGGCAATTTTGTCCATGCTTCATTTGCGGTTTATTCAACGCTTTACATGGAGACGCAGGCAGGACAGGCTTGGATGCCCTGCAAAGTCATAAATGCAGGGATGGCTGAACTCTTTGCAAGAAATCAAGCCGGCAGAAGGCTTCATATCAAAAGACAGGGTGTGGAATATTTTTACATACGTCTGTAAAAATCCGCTTGCCAAACCATATATTTTCCAATTGCCAAAAACATGGAAAGCGCCGTCATGCCGGTATTTATAAAAATATTGAAACACTTTAAAGGTGGCAAGAAGAGCTTGTTTATCAAGCAGATAATCCCCGGTTGCATAAGCGGCGCGCAGAAACCTGGAACTGTTCTCTCACAAAAAACCGGGGAAACCGTTTGACTTGGTTTCCCCGGGGATTTTTAACAAAACTCTACTTTAATATCTCTTTTACCGGCAAATTTAGGAATAACAATTTGCAAAATTCCCTCTTCTTGCCTATATGTCGATTGGATGCCTTCACATAAAGCAGAAGGGGGGAGGGCAAAAGAGGCCTTGTAGCGTTTGACCATATATGGCAAAGCTGGATTATTGACTTTGATTACATTTCTGCCGTCTATATAGAGAACATGATCCCTTAATTCAACTTCCAAATCGTCCGCCTTTTTCAAATCTGGAATTTCACAGGTTAGAATCAATTCCTGTTCGGTTTCATTGACTTTCAATTTTGGCTCATAAATGCGGAAATCACGCCGGGCAGGAAACGGATATCCTGAAAAAAACCTGTCCAGCAACCTGCTTGTTCTTCCGTGTTCCCAAACGGATTCGTTATACGGCGGCAAGGGCATGGTGCAAACCTCCTCCCAGCGGCTTACGTTAATTTTTCCATTTGGAGGAAAAATTATTCTCGGCCTTACGAAATAGTTCTTTTTTCCTTTTGATTCTATTATATCAGATGGGGGAGGTGTACCGACAAAAATTTAAACCGGGAGAGTTGCGAATATACTTGGCAACAATTGTAATGCGGAAGGCTTTCCGGTCTGTTTGGAATGACGTTGAGAAGAAAAGAGGAAGAAACATAAACGGCAGTTTCCAAAAAGATGCTTGTTGCATTGAAGGAAAAGAAATGAAGGATATTGATGCAAAACACACATTGCATCAGAAGTTTATCCCCATATTAAGAAAAAATTTGAAGAAACCGGGAGATTACAGACTCTCATCAAAATGTTTTCCAATTTATCAAAAGGATATCGCAAGGTAAAAGAAGGCGATACGGGTTATCCTTTTTCAAAGTTTGAAATCCCCGCAGATAAGAGCAAATGTGAACCACATTTTGAAAATTATGTCTTGCTGTTTAGGGGTTTACTCCCTGCGGGTTAGATAAAAACAACTACTGCAACGCACATTTGTGACTGTCCCGTTTCAGTCCGGTTAAAATCAAAATCTCGTTGTGCTCCGCATGCGTTCTTTCGCTTTGCTAATCAGTTTCAATTTCTTCTAGTGAAGGGGATAAAATGTTGCACCCATAATAAGCAAGGTTCTAATCACTCAGAGGCAAGACCCCAACCAACCGGAGCTGCCTTGAATCTGGCCGCAAACATATGTTTCAATCTCTCATAGGTAAGATGAAAACGGCGGCGGCAAAGAAATAGAGTATGAAGGACTGACCTAGTTTCAATTCCTCATAGGTAAGATGAAAAC
>CALKIU010000079.1 GCA_937995745.1 uncultured Bacillaceae bacterium
TTTTATTGGCGATTTTTTAATTTTATTGGCGAAATTTCAATTATATTGGCGAATTTTTAAATTTGTTGGCGAAAATAAAAATATATTGGCGAATTCCGCTCTTGGACGAAAACGCGCTCGGTTTCTAAGCAGGAAATCCCCATCAAACAAACGGAAAACTCTTAAAATTGAGCTAAACATCAGTGACTAAAATTAGCATATCGACGATTTTGGGTGAGATACCGGCGAAATGGACATTACCCGCGAAAAACTTGTTTGACAGGCGACATCCGAATTCGCACCGCCAAGAGAGGAACGGCGACCCGACCTTGCCAGCTAACCAGAATGCCGGAATCAATGAGGTTCACGCACAAGAATGTCAAAAACAATGAGGTTCACGTGCAAAAACTTGTAAAAGACACCGGACGCCAATGAAAAAGAGCTGTCGAAAGGCAGTCGCCTGGCTTTCGACAGCTCTTTTCCCCATTCAATCTAACACAAACCCGGGCAGCCAATTCAACCGCATCTAAATTTATTCCTTCACCCGCAGCAGACGCATGCTGTTCAAGCTGACCAGCAACGTCGCTCCCATATCCGACATGATGGCAATCCACAAAGTCAGCCAGCCGGGCACCACGAGCAGCAAAGCCGCCACTTTAATGCCGATGGCAAAAGCAATGTTCGCTTTAATAATATTGAGTGCTTTGCGGCTCAATCTTACCGTAAACGGGAGTTTACTTAAATCGTCGCCCATCAACGCAATATCTGCGGTTTCGATGGCCGTGTCCGTGCCGGCGCCGCCCATGGCAATCCCGACCGTGGAAGCGGCCAAAGCGGGAGCGTCATTGACACCATCGCCGACCATGCCCACTTTGCCGTACTTGGCCCGAAGTTCCTTAATCACCGCCAGTTTATCTTGCGGCATTAACTCCGACCTGACCTCCGTTACACCGACTTGCGCGGCGATGGCCCGGGCTGTCGCTTCGTTGTCGCCGGTGAGCATGATCGTCTTTTCGATGCCAAGATCGTGCAACTTTTGAATCACCTCTTTGCCTGTTTCCCGGACTTCATCGGCAACAGCCAAAACGGCCAACACTTCCCGTTCCGTTCCAAACAGCATGACCGTTTTACCTTCTTGTTGCAGCGCAGCCACTTCCGCTGCGAGCGGTCCGTCCAAAGCGCCGGAAAGTTCCTCAAACAACTTCGGATTGCCGACATAATAAGCCGTTCCGGCGATAACCCCTTGAATTCCTTTTCCGGTGAGCGAAACAAAATCCTCAACGGCCATCCGCTCAAACGGCACGCCTCTCTCTTCCGCTTTTCTCACAATCGCCGAAGCAAGAGGATGCTCGGAACGGAGCTCCAAAGCAGCAATCATGGCCAGCGCTTCTTCTTCAGACAAATCCCGGGCCAACAGCTTAAAATCCGTTACAACCGGGACGCCCTTCGTCAACGTGCCCGTTTTATCAAAGGCGATGGCTTTCAACGTGCCCATTTCTTCCAAGTAGATTCCGCCTTTGATCAAGACGCCTTTCCGTGCCGCACTGCCAATCGCCGACACGATGGAAATGGGTGTAGAAACCACCAAGGCGCACGGGCAGCCGACAACCAAAACGGCCAATCCCTGATACACCCATGTTCCCCAATCAGCGCCGAAAAACATCGGCGGGACAATGGCCACAAGGGCGGCGATGACCATGATGACCGGCGTGTAATATTTGGCGAACCGATCGACAAAAGCCTGGGCCGGCGCCCGTTCGGCCTGTGCTTCTTCCACGAGATGAATGATTTTGGCTATTGTTGTATCTTCCGCCCGTTTCGTCACCCGGACTTCGAGGAGGCCTTCTTCATTCAACGTGCCGGCAAACACTTCGTCGCCCGCCGTTTTGGCGACGGGAACCGACTCGCCGGTAATGGCGGCTTGGTTGACAGCCGAGGTTCCGCGGACGACAACACCGTCCATGGCGATTTTTTGCCCGGGCTTGACGATCATGATGTCGCCCACTTGAACATCTTCGACAGGCACCACCATCTCATGCCCATTTCGTCTCACAAGGGCCTCATTCGGGGCAATCTCCATCAAGGAGCGGATCGATTGCCGGGCCCGGTCCATCGAGTAACGTTCGAGCGCTTCGCTGATGGCGAAAAGAATGACAACGACCGCTCCTTCCGCCCATTCCCCGATAAGCGCGGCGCCGATGATGGCCACCGTCATGAGCGTTTTCATGTCAAAGTCGAGCCGGAGAAGATTTTGAAAGCCGACTTTAAACAGAGAGTACCCGCCGATGACAATTGCCGCCATAAAGAGCAGAACCGTGACCACGTTTTCCTCGCCGTTGACAAACTGCGAGATGTAAGCAATCACAATCAGCAGCGCGGAGTACAGCAGCTTACTTTGTTTTTGCAAAAACGATTCTTTCGGTTCGGGGGCGGCGCTTCTTTCCTGCGCAGGCCGCCCGGTTTGTCCGGCCAATTTTTCCGGAATGATTTTCAAATTTTCAAAAGCGCCCGCTTTTTCCAGTTCTTCCACCGTTGTCTCGCCGTAGACGGCAATTTTGGAAGCGGCAAAATTGACCTTGGCATCTTGCACGCCGGGAAGTTCCTTCACATTGCGCTCGAATTTTCCGGCGCAATTGGCGCAGGACAACCCTTCAACGCGGTAGATGCTCGGTTCACCTACAGGGACTTGCCCGCCAAACGCCGGATTTATGACCGCCATATGGCCCGCGGCTTGCGAATGGCACGCGGCGTCCGCCCCATTCACAGCCGCTCCGGTCAGCGCTGCTGCATGACCTCCGACAGCCGCCCGGTCAGCGGCCGACGGGTAGAACGATGATCCCCCGCCAATAAGACCGGTCTGCCTCACGGGCTCCCGGCTCGTCCGGCTTCCTTTTTCCGGAAATATTTTCAAATTCTCGAACGCTCCGGCCTTCTCCAATTCTTCTATGGTGGTTTCGCCGTATACCGTGATCTTGGAGGCTCCGAAATTGACTTTTGCATCCACGACGCCGGGGAGGTTTTTTACATTGCGCTCAAATTTCCCGGCACAATTAGCGCAGGAAAAACCCTCCACACGGTATACGCGCTTAACTGCTTCCCTCATCACCGATTCCCTCTTTCTGATGTTCAAATGCCATTTGGACAAGCACTTTCACATGCTCGTCATCCAACGAGTAATAGACAAGCTTCCCCTCTTTGCGGTACTTGGCCAGCCCCATATTGCGCAACATGCGCAAATGGTGGGAAGCCGTCGCGGTCGTCGCTCCGACAATGTTGGCCACATCGCAGACGCATAATTCGTCTTCCACGGACAAAGCATAGGCAATTTTGACCCTTGTGCTGTCGGATAGCGCTTTAAAAATTTTGGCCACCTCTTCCGGATTCTCTCCGGCCAATTTCTTCTTTACCCGCCCAACTTTTTCCTCATCTATACACGTAATTTCGCAAATATCGTCAGCCATTTGATTCACCTGACATTCAAAAGTTTGTTTGTATATTCATATTTTATAATAAGATCATATAAACAATCAAACAATTATTTGAATAA
>CALKIU010000080.1 GCA_937995745.1 uncultured Bacillaceae bacterium
AAATTCAATATATTTAACCATCCGTCTTCCATTGCTGCAGAGGGCGGATTTTTTTTGTTCTTATCGCTTCCGTAAATAAGGAATGTCGGTTATAGTGAAAAAATGTAACACCGTTGAATTTTTTCTCTAAATCATATTTTTCACCTGTGGTTGCACGGTGCAACTGTTGGACGGTTTGCTCCGGAAACGTCGATTTCATACGGTTTCCATACACAACAACAGGCGGAATGATATAATAATATATTGTGATTGTGTTAGCAAAGGGTGTGCGAACTTGGAAAAAATACTAAGCCAAACCGCCCCGCAGCCGTTTTTAAAATGGGCAGGGGGAAAAAGACAATTGCTTCCGGAAATCAGAAAATATATTCCGCAAATGTTTGATACGTATTATGAGCCGTTTGTCGGCGCGGGGGCCGTCCTTTTTGATTTGCGTCCCAAGAAGGCGGTCATTAATGATATCAATAAAGAATTGATAAACGTTTATATGGTAATCCGCGATCACGTGGATGAGTTGATTGAAGATTTAAAACGGCATAAAAATGAGAAAGAATATTTTTATGCTCTCCGCAATTTGGACCGGACGCCGCAGTATGCGGAACTGTCCCCTGTAAAAAAAGCATCCAGAATCATTTATTTAAATAAAACATGTTATAACGGCCTCTATCGTGTGAATAAGCGCGGGGAATTTAACGTACCATTTGGAAGATATAAGAATCCCCAGTTCGTGAATGAAACGGTGTTGAGGGCTGTTCACGCCTATTTCAATTCAGCGCAAATAGTCATGAAAAATGAAGATTTTGTCTCTGCTGTTGCGACAGCGAAGAAAGGGGATTTCGTTTATTTTGATCCTCCCTATGACCCTGTGTCGGAAACGTCTTCTTTTACGAGTTACAGCTTAGACGGCTTTACAAAAGATGATCAAATTCGCCTCCGGAACCTTTGTACGGAACTGGATGAACGGGGCGTGAAGTTTTTATTAAGCAACTCGGCAACGGATTTTATCATGAATATTTACAGCGAAAAAGGATTTATCATTGAAAAAGTGGCTGCGGCGCGCCACATAAACTCGGATGCCGCAAAACGGGGAAAAATTTATGAGGTGCTTATACGGAATTATAAGTAAAATCGATGGAACGGGGCATGGCATCATCCTTGAGCGTTTTATTCAATGAAACCTCAAACATTGTCCGAAATGTCCAGTTTTAGTTTTATTGTCGTTTCTGCATCAATTCTTGTTGTGCCGGATATATATTGGTCACGAATCCTTTCCGGCATGCTGAACACAACTGGATAAAGTATCAATAAATTGACTAATTAAAGAAAAAATATTCCTTTTCTCCCCAATTTTTAGAGGATTAATAAAAATTTCACACTTTTTTCACAAAAAAGTGATATTTATCACTGATTTTTGTCTTTTATTTCACATAAAGTAGAGTATGAATGAAAAAATATTTTTTAAGGAATTTGAATTCCCTCAAAATTTTTAAATTTTGAGGGGATTCTTATGGCGGGCAAACTTTTATAGCTTCATATTAATTTAAAATATTGGGGAGGAACTTTTACGAATGAACTTACTGGAGAAAACAAGAACGATTAACACGCTGCTTCAGGAATCTGCAGGAAAGCCGATTGATTTTATGAGAATAGGCGCTACTTTAAGCGACATCATCGAAGCCAATATATTCATCGTTAATCGGAGCGGCAAACTGCTCGGGTATACCGTTTTTCAAAGGATAGAGAGTGAACGGGTTAAAAATATGCTGGAGAACCGCCAGTTCCCTGAAGAATATATTCAAAATCTGCTTACCGTTACAGAGACCCGTTCCAATATTGGCATCGACAGCCCTTTGACCGTTTTTCCGGTTGAAGACAAGGAACTTTTTGAGAACGGTTTGACGACGATTGTTCCGATAATCGGCGGGGGAGAGCGGCTCGGTACGTTAATTTTGGCCAGACTTGATGTTCCGTTCGAAGACGAGGATTTGATTCTGGCTGAATATGCAGCCACTGTCGTCGGAATGGGGATTTTGCGCCAAAAAGCGGAAGAGGCAGCGGAAGAAGCCCGCAGCAAGACAGTGGTGCAAATGGCCATCAACTCATTGTCTTTCAGTGAATTGGAAGCTATTGAACACATTTTCGACGACCTCGAGGGGACAGAGGGCCTGTTGGTCGCATCGAGAATCGCGGACCGTTATGGAATTACCCGTTCCGTAATTGTCAATGCCCTCAGGAAACTGGAAAGCGCCGGCGTGATCGAAACCCGTTCTTTAGGTATGAAAGGTACGTATATTAAGATTTTGAATGACAGATTGCTCGACGAACTTGAAAAAGTAAAATCCCCGATGATTTAAGTGTGGCAAATGTGCTGCTCCGTCTTATTTGGCTATGGGGATTAAGGAGTCCGAAAGAGACGGGCTTAAATAGCCAAGTACCACAGAACGGTAAACCGATTGAACCGAATACAGGTTTGGTCGGTTTATTTTTTTTTGCGCAAAATTTTTGTTCCGGCAAAAAGGGAAGCGCATTTTGCCTTTTATTGCCCGTAACATTAATTGCCGTGAGGACGTTTTTGTTTTTACAGGCGGTTTTTATTTTTAAAGATTTTGTTCAAAAAGATTCCAATGCCATGTTGTTTTGGTTTTGACTTCTTGGGAAATTATCCGGAATTCATAACAGCCGTTAAAGCGCCATCCGTCGTTTCATTTATGACTTAGTACATGGAGAAAATAACTGTCTAACGAGAGATGTTTTTGCGAAAAACTTGCTGAATAGAAGGTGCGAACGAATGTCTTCTAATATGAAAAACAAACAAACAGAGGTGGATATAGACCGGGCAATCGATGAACTTTGCAAAAGCACTTGGAAAGAAGTTTATCAATTTGTCTATTACAGAGTGCAAAATCGCGAACAGGCTGAAGATATTACCCAGGAAACGTATGTGAAAGCGATTCGCTTTATGAAGAATAACACCATTCAGCCGGAAAAACGGTTGGCATTCCTGCGCACGGTGGCGCTCAATATTTTGCGCGACCTGTGGCGGAAGGAGAAGAGAAGGGGAACAAAAGTCAATATTGAAGCCGTTGACCCGGCAAACTGGGCCATTGAGGCCGAGACAGACTCGTCCGCGGACAGAATGATTATCGAAAAAGCCCTCGGCCAGTTGACACAAGAGCAGCGCACAGTGATTGAACTGAGAATTTTAAAAGGTTATTCAGTGGCAGACACGGCCAAGGTGATGGGAAAAAATGAAGGAGCCGTCCGGATTATGCAGCACCGCGCTTTAAAACGCCTGGCCAAACTTTTAAAATCCGTACAGGAGGGGCAAACGCATGAGTTGTCATGAAGAAAAGGTATCGCAATTTATTGACAGCCTTAATGAGGAAAGGAAACCTGCCGAAGATGAATATTCAACGGACTCGCCGGAATTGAAAGTGTTATATCAAACGGTCAAAAAAGTCCGCACATTGAAAGAACCGGCCATGCCCGACAAGGATTTTCCCGAAAAACTGGCTAAGTTGGCGAAAAGGGAAATACATGGCGGGACAGTGAAGAGAAACCGGCGCTGGGCAAAGGCTGCGGTTATCGCAGCTGCGGCCGCCCTCCTCGCTATCGCCGTCAACATTCTTGGGCCGATGCAGTCAAATGGAATTGTCCAGGCGATGGAAAAGGCCTTTAAAGAAGTGCAGGCTTACCATGGGATATTAAATATTGTTGAAACGAATGAACAAGGCGATTCAGTCACCCAAGCGAGGCTGGAGGTATGGGCCGACAAAGATGGACATTATTACACGAAGGGACTGGAAGGCGCTTATAAGGGGATCGTGACAGTCCATAACGGCGAGCGGAAATGGCAGATTCACCCTGATCAAAAAGAAATCCATATATTGGATGTCTTTCCCGATACCCATCGGTTTGTTTTTGAAATAGGAACGGAAATTAATCAAGTAAAAAACGCATTGACCGTTAAGGAAAAAGGAGAAGAAAGGGTGGCCGGAAGGGAAGCGATCGTGCTTGAAGTCGTACCGGAAGGAGGAGAAGCTTACAAAATTTGGGTTGATAAAGAAACAAAACTGCCTTTGCAAAAGGAAACCCCGTTCCGGAATGCTATCCGTTATACGATCACTTACACGGAACTGGAAATTGCCGAGGGCGGTATCCCGGAAAATCTGTTAGCCTTTCATGTTCCTCCGGGGTATAAAGAAAGCAATCTGCATCCCGAGCAGGCGGTCACTTCTTTGAAAGAAGCAGAGGATATTGCCGGTTTTCCGATCATCCGGCAGGGAGATTTGCGCGGGATGTATGAGCAAGAGAAGATCACCGTTGTAAAGAATGAAATTATCAAAATTTACTACAAAGGCCTTTTGAACAGGGGAAAATTGGTTTTTATTCAAGGAAAAGCGAAAGATGATTTTAAGATAGCCAACACTGCTTTGAAAGGAAAAATGGCCGGATTGGAAATCGAATTGCAAATGCCGCTGGAAATGGATACCGGAATTTTGAGCGGCGGAGGCCCTTATGCCGGCGAAACGGCGTTTGGCTCGATCCGCTGGCAAGAAGGTGATTTTGAATTTGCCGTGATAGGGGATGTTTCACTGGAGGAATTGATTTTCTTTACGGAAAGGTTGACGAACAAAAAAATTGAGATCCCTTCTATGTTTTTTGTTCCTGAGATTGAAGTCCCGGTTGATATGGAGGCAGAGGAAAATGCCCAGAAAAATGTTGATGCGGGCAGTTCTCCGTGGAGGCTCGATCCGCTCTATTCGGCGCAAGTTTTTGTCAGTTTAAAAATATCTCCGGGAGGAATTGAAGGAGTGTATCCGGTCAAGCTAACTGAATTAAAAATTTTGCAAAATGATGGAACCACTGCGGTTATTCAGGTCCGTGCGAAAAACAGTCCGGTTGAGAAAGTCTATCTGAAAAAATTGGTAAGGCAAGATTCAAGCGGAATTTGGACAGTGGTCGGTTATGATCCGTCCGGAAACGGCGGCGAATAGTTTTTCCGTTGTCTTGCAAGCAAAAAGAGGCGGCATGGGCCACCTCTTTTTTATCAAAATCCCGCTCGTAACAAATCATTTTTGCAATCGTCTATTTAGTCAAAGGGATTTCGAACAACAAAATCCTGTGAATCTGCTAAAAGGGACGTGAGCAAATGAGGGGAAATTTAAACTTTTGGTCGTTCGTTTGTTCTTTGGTTGCTATCGTTTTCTTTTTAGTCCTGTTGTTTTTTGAACAAGTGATGGACAGGGTTTTTCTTCTTACAGGAATCAACCCTTTTGGCATCATGCTTGGTATATCTGCAGTCACCCTTTTTCTTGGCCTCCTCGGATTAAAGGATGTAAATGGATGGAAAACAATGACCCGCAGTTTGGTTGCCATTTGTTTGGCTTGCGGAATTCTCGCAGCCGCTTCTTACCTCTTGATTGCCGAGTTTTTTGCAAACGGCTTGTATTGAATTTTTATAATGATTTTTTGTGCGTATTTCCCCCTCTTTTTGTATCCCCTTCCTTAGGGGGTTTTTTTTTGGCTTTCGTTGGAGTGTGGAATGAGAGGATGGTCTGGGGCGTCGTCAGGCGGCAAGGATGGATGTTAAAAAATGTACACGTTGCAAATGGGAGGATGTCTGCTTTTAAATCACAAAAAAAGCATGAAGGGCAACATAAAACGGTTCATGCTTTTTATCCCGACTTAACCAGAATGCATCTTTCTCATAACGTTCTCGTTGGATGGGTGTTCATAGTTGAGGATTTCATGATTCATATCTGAATGTTTTTCATTGCTCTTGCCACGGTTATGCGGCTGACACCCGCCATAAGGGCTAAATCTTCCTGGGTGATTAATTGGAGGTCTACATCCAATTCTTTTAGTGTGTCATAAATAAGTTGTACTTTTTCTGCCCCGGGCAATGAATGGAGTTTTACCCAAAAGGTTTGATTTTTGGTTACCCGTTTTGTGAGGCTTTGTGTCAAGGCATAGGCAAATTGTCTGTTTTCGTTAAACAATTGTCTGATCATTTGTATCGGATAATTACATATTTTTACTTCTGTCAGTGCCATTGTTGAATATTCAGGGTATTCAATATTATCAAACAACAAATGTTCTCCAAGAAGTTCCCCTGCCTTAATGATGTCGATGCTTTTTTGTGTCCCGTCTTCCAACAGTGTGTATTTTAACAAAACCCCTTCGGAAACAATTTGAAAATTTCCTTGTGACAAGTAATTTGTAATTTGCTTTGGCGTTTGATAGGTAATTGTGACGTGTTGGCACAGAAACTTTTTCGTTTCCTCGTCCAACAATTCACAAAAAGAGTTTTTGGTGCACCCGTTAATCATTAAAATCACCCGATTTTGTGTGATATACATGGTTGTAGTTCAATTTTACCATGTAAAAAATCTTATTTTTATAAATAGAAAACCTGACACAGAAATGTCGGAAATTATTTTTATATAGTTTGTTTTAAGGGGAAATATTTTCTGATGGATCTAAGTACCAATCTTTGCGCATAAAAACGAACTTTACATTTATATTACCAGCATTACGAAAAAGTCATTGTATCAAATGATACAAATGGTTGTATCACTTGAGTTTTTAAAGATAACAAGTGATATCGCTAGAAATAATCTCAGAAAATAAAATGAAAGTAACTGCCAATATTTTTTTGAAAAAACAATTAAGGCCGGGGAAAGAAAAATAATGGCAGTTTTTGATAATTCACATCGTGAAAGAGGAGGCAAGCGATATGGCAGAAAAGGAAAAAGGAATTTTAAACCTTAAAATGTCACGGCGTTCATTTGTGAAAGCATCTGCGGCAACGGCAATAGGTGCCGGTGTTGTCGCATCAAATCCGATGGAATCGGCAATGAAATTGCTGGCCGTGGAGGATGAAACATCAAAAAAAACTGAATCCGTAAAATTGGTGCCCAGTGTTTGCCGTTCCAATTGTTTCCAATCATGCCGTTTGTATGCCCATGTTCGTGACGGGAAGGTAGTTAAAACCAGTCCCGCCCCTTATCTTGATGACATTTATACGGGAAGTTGTCTCAAAGGTTTATCTTTGGTCCAGAGAACTTACAGTCCAACGCGTATTAAATATCCAATGAGACGGAAAGGAAAACGGGGCGAGGATAAATGGGAACGTATTTCATGGGATGAAGCCATCAGTGAAATTGCTGAAAAATTTAAGGAAATTCAAGAGAAGTATGGACCGAGGGCAATAGCTCTTGATACGGCTTCCGGAAACTATGGTTTAGTCCATGGAATACAGGGGGTTATTAACCGGTTTGCCAATTCAATCGGCTGTACAAAAATTAATGTTTGTTATGACCAAGCCGTGGGATATGGGTCCAACCGGGTCATCGGCGGCGGGGTGTGGTTGTGGGGAAATGAGCCCAGAACGATGCTTGACGCAAAGAACATTTTTGTATGGGGTTCCAATCCCGTGCAGTCGCAGCCCCAAAACTGGCGCATACTGATGGAAGCAAAAAACTCCGGTGCAAAAGTCATTACGATTGACCCGATTTTTTCCACAACAGCCAACAAATCCGATGAATATATTCCCATTGTCCCCGGTACAGACTTAATGCTTGTGTTGGCAATGATTAAATACATTATTGACAACAACATGATTGACGCAGAGTTCATGAAAACCAGAACGACAGCGCCATTCCTTGTCCGCAAAGATAATGGCATGATGTTGCGAAGAAGTGATTTTCAACCGGAAATTAATGAAGAAGATGACGATTATTATGTTTGGGATAACGTAAACAACAGGCCTGCTCTGTTAAGTGAAGCTCCTGCCGACGTTGCCATTGAGGGAAGCTTTACAGTAAACGGGGTAGAGGTGGACACGGTATTCACGCTACTGAAAGAACGTGTTCAAGAGTATACGCTTGAGAAAGCAAGTGAAATGACAAAAATTCCGGTTGAGAAAATCGAGTATTTGACAAAAGTCTATTGCGACGGTCCCACGACGATCTATACAAATTATGGAATCGACCATTATCAAAACGGACATTTATGGTCATTTGCCGCGTTTATCATGGCATCGATAACAGGGAACATTGCCAGACCCGGTGCGGGTTTTACCGGACTTTACGTAATGGCTATTCCTATTAACTATACCAATATGTATGTTACGAACGGCAATTTTGCGGACAACAGGATTCCGCAACATATTTTCCATAAAGTGGTTAAGGAGCAAAAGCTATTTGATGAAGATTATCCCATTAAAGCGATACTGACACATTGCTCGAATCCCATCAGCAATTTTACAGAGCAGAACGTCTGGTTTAACGATATTTACCCAAATATAGATTTTCATGTAGTAATTGATACGGAATTCACAGATACAGCCAGATATGCGGATATCGTGTTGCCGGCGGCATTTTGGTTTGAAGTGAATGATCTCCGTGTTTGTTACAACAATCCTTATATACTCATGCAGGAAAAAGCTATTGAACCGCTGTATGAAAGTAAGTCTGACTTAGAAATTGTTACCCTTATTGCCAGAAAAATGGGCTTGGAAGAGTTTTTCCCTGAAGACTGTGATGACATCTTTTGGATTAAGCAATTATTAGATTCCGACGTATTGCGGCAAATGAATATCACATATGAACGATTGCAAAAAGAAAAAGTGATTCGCGGTGAAGGCAGTGCGGAAAAACCTTTTATCCGCGGGGAAAATGGATTCTTTACACCAACAGGAAGGGCACAATTGTATTGTGAGAATCCGGAACCGAGAGTTGATTACGGGCAAGAAATTAGCGAGGATATTTTGAAAAAAGAAAGACTGCCCTATTTTAAACCACCGGGTGAAGCCTGGCGTGAAAATCCGTTATATAAAAAGTACCCGCTTGTCTTTATTCAAGAACATTCCAGATTCCGCACCCACACGCAGTGGTTTAACGTTCCGATGCTGCGGGAGATTGATCCGGAACCGTTGGCAAAAATCAGCCGCGAGGATGCAGAAGAAAGAGGCATAAAGACAGGGGATATTGTTGAAGTATTTAATGATCGCGGAAAGGCCGTGTTAAAAGCGGAAGTGAATGATGGGATCATGCCCGGCGTCATTTTGATTCCAAAAGGATGGCAAAGAGAACAATTTATTGAAGGGTGCTTCCAGGAGCTGACTTCCAGCGAATCCGATCCGATGGCCGTGAATTTTGCATTCTTTGATTGTCTCGTGGACGTCAGAAAGAAGTAGATAGGAGGGCGATGATATGCGTTATGCAATGGCAATAGATATAAAAAAGTGTACGGGATGCCACTCTTGTTCTGTGGCATGTAAAGTGGAAAACAATCTGCCTGATGATATTTGGTGGAATCGGGTGCTGACGGTCGGAGGAGAAAATATGGATACTCCGATGGGAAAATTCCCGAATGTGAAAATGGAATATCTCCCGATCAATTGCCAACACTGCGAAAATCCTGCCTGCGTCAAAGCTTGTCCGGTCGGCGCCACCTATAAAAGAAAAGAGGACGGGATTGTCGTACAAGATTACGATAAATGCATCGGTTGCCGTTATTGCATGGTGGCTTGTCCTTACAGCGGAGTCCGTCAATTCAATTGGAAAAAACCTGAATACGCCATAGACATAGCCATGGGAGATAAAGATGTGACTAAGCATCAGTATAACACGGTGGAAAAATGCACATTTTGCGTACATCGTTTAGCAAGGGGAGAAAAACCTGCCTGCATCGAAACGTGTCCAAACCGGGCAAGGCATTTTGGTGATATAGATGACCCGGAAAGCGAAGTTTCAAAAGCTATTCAGGGCCGCACCTACTTTAAATTGCTCGAAGAAAAGGGCACAAAACCTTCAATCTATTATTTAACTTGAGGAGGGATGAACGATGTCAGCTCAAACACGCAAGTCTATTAATATATCATTGGCTGTCTTTTCCGTCCTTGCCGTCATTGGTGTTGTGTGCTGGATTTTGCAGTTGACGAAGGGACTGCAAATGACGAACTTGGGCACCACCAATATGTGGGGGCTTTATATAACCGGATTTATGATTTTTACGGGGGTTGCTGCCGGAAGCTTGTTTTTTGCTTCCGTTCCATATTTGTTCCGTTTGGACGAATTCAAGCCATACTGCAGAATTTCCGCTTATGTGGGGGCTGTTTCCAGCATTGTGGCCGCTTCTTTGTTCATCATTGTTGATATCGGCAATCCGGAGCGCGTCTGGCTTTTTATCACAAGCGGGAACTTTACATCTCCCATGTTTTGGGATTTTATCATCCTGCTTTCTTACATGGTGATTTCTGTTATCTTTACCCGCCAATTAATCTTGGTACATGAAGGGAAAAAGGATGAAAAATCGGTTAAACCGATTGCCGTATTGGCTTTTGCAGCCGGTATTCTCGTTTTTGTCACCTCGTTTGTATTCAGTTTCCAAACGGCAAGACCGATGTGGAATACGCCGGCACAGCCCCTTTCTTTCTTGCTGGCTGCCTTTGCCGTTGCCTTGGCTGTGCTGATTATCTTGGCGTTTATTTTAAATAAAATTGGGTATATCCATATGCCTGTCCCCCTCATTTCGAAAATGGCCAAACTCTGTGCGTTGCTGCTTGCCGCTGAACTTCTTATCATCATCGGGGAAGTATTGGTGGGATTGTACCCCGGCGCCGGAGGAGAATATGAGGCTGTTTCGTGGCTCGTAGCCGGCGGCGGAGCGATTAGATTTTGGCTTGAAATGGCAGCCGTCGTTGGAGCTCTTATTCTTTTAACCCGTCAAGCAAGCGAAAAAGGCGGCACAATCCTATTTGGCGCCATATTCGCTTTTGCAGCGGTTTATCTCATAAAATCCAACTTTCTCCAGGCGGAATTATTCCACCCGCTTCTAAACTATGCGGGGCCGGTTATGTATGGAGACGGTGCATTTTATTATATTCCGTCACTCATTGAAATCGGAGTTTCCGTTGGCATTGTTTCGTTGGGAGCCTTTTTGCTGGTGATCGGGTTGCGTGCATTGAAACTCGGTGAATAGCTCGTTAATCCAAACGTTAAACCGGCAATCAAGCGGGATTTACAACAGATGGGGCTTCTCCATCTGTTGTAAATCTGTTTTTCAGCCCGTAGAAGAATCGATTTTAATAAAAGCGGCAATTTCTCAGATTAGCTGCACGGAGGGAAACAGCATGGAAAAAATACATGAACGGATCGGCGAACAACAAGCCAACCAGGCGTTTGCAACATCGGATTTCTACCAGCTGCTGTCATTATCGGTTCAATGGCCCGGCCGGGAATTTGGGGAAGCTCTTCTTGATGGAAGTTATCAGAATGATGCCACTGATATTTTGAAAGAACTGGGATGTGAACAGAGTGAAATTCTAGAAATAGAGGATATGTTGAAAGCGTTAAAAAACTCGGTTGCGGACAAAAAGAAGTTTTTAATAGAGCTGGCCAGAGAATATACGAGACTGTTCAATCATCCGGAAAAACCCGTTATCAATATATACGAATCTATGTTTTTTCATGAATCCGACAAGAATGTTGCTATGTTTATTAATCCGGTTGCCCTCGACGTCGAGCGGTGTTATAAAGAGGCCGGCGTTTATTTGCAAAACGCTTCCAAAGAACCGGCAGACCATATGGCGGCAGAACTGGAATTTATGATGTATTTATATGCGAATAAAGGCCTTGCTTTAAAAGAACAAAACAGGGAAAAGTTGAGCCAGATTGAGGAAAATATTGACGAGTTTGAGAAGCTTCATTTTTCAAAATGGGCCGTGCCGTTCTTTTCCCTGTTGGGCGAAGAATCTGAAATATTGGCTTACAAGGTGGTTGCCAAAGTCGCGAAAACCGGTTTGAGGGAAGTGTTGGCCCCTGATTGTTAAAGAAGCTTTCATTTAAAAGCTGAGAGGTGACAGTATGCTGTTTAGCGGGGGAGCGTTTATAAAGGTTGATGAGGCGAGATGTTTAAATTACTTGCACAACGGAGTCGGTTGCCTGCATTGCACGTCTCTTTGCCCGGGCGGGGCGCTGACTGTCATTGAGGATAAAATCTTTTTGGAACGCGAGCAATGCTTGGGCTGCGGAGTTTGTTTTTCCAATTGTCCCACTGAAGTGTTTGCGTCTGCGCAATGGGAGGAAACGGCCATCATTTCTGAAGTCAAACAACAATCGGCAAAGACAACGCAATTTTTCTGCGCCTATCATGATGAGCCTTATCTTTCCAAAAACGACAAAGACAAAGGAGCCATTCAGATCACCGCGTGCCTTGCCGCCGTTTCCAAAGGGGCTTGGTATGAAATCGGTTTGTTGACTGAAGTGGAGCTTCGTCTGGAAAAATGTAATGAATGTCCGATGCAAAAGTGTACAGAAAGGTTGAAATATAGTTTGGACACGGCTTCGGAGTGGCTGATGGCAACGGGTCATACCCCGAAGTTTTCTTTGATACATGTGCCGGAAGAAATCCAAAGGAGAAAAAAATTAAAAGCCGTTTCATCAGGAATGAAAGTTACCTCCCGCCGGGATTTGTTTTTATCTTTGTTTAATCAAGGGAAAGAAATGATCAGAAAGGTTCGGGAAACAGGCAGCGCGGGTCATCGCAACGGGAAAGATACTGAAAAACCGCTCCTTCCCGGATGGCAGCTGCGTTTAGAAAAAGTTTACACCGACAATGACCGTGGAGGGGAAAACCCCGCCTGGTGGCCTTCCATTCTAAAAAAACTTACTTGCGTCAATTGCGGGTTATGTACGAAAAATTGTCCAAGCGGGGCCTTGGGGTATCAAGAGAGAGAAGGAACCGTGTATCACACGTTTAACAGCGGGCGCTGCCTAGACTGCAGGATTTGCGAACTTTTTTGCCCGGCGAACAGCATTGTCCGCGGCCGGGGACCAAATCCCCGACCTTTTCAAACAGAAATGATATATGAAACTAAAGTGAAACGTTGCCGGAAATGCGGGCATCAAACGGTCAAGAATAAGGAGCAGCTTTGCTATTGGTGCAAACATGAAGCCAAAGAAGAAGATATGATTGCCGATGTTAAAAATCAATTATTGATGGGGTTATAAAACTTCAATCAACCAGGGAAAAGGGGATCGTGATGAAACAACAATCGTTGCCTGCCGAAACAGAATGGCAAATGAATTTGGGGAAGGCGGCCATTCAACGTTCTTGCATGTACGAATTGCTGGGGAAAGTTGTTTTGTTTCCTGATTTGGCGTTGGCTGAAAGTTTGTTGAACGGGAAGCTGTATTCCCGGGCGGAAGAGTATGTTCACTGGATTAACAGCCGGAGCGGAATTTTTCATCAACCGCTGGCCTTTTTTAAGAATTTTATCGAGAAACATCATCAAACGGACCCTGAAATTCTGCTTGCCGGCTTGCAAGAAGAATATAGGAGATTGTTTTTGGACGGGGATGGCTGCAAACTTTCTTTTTGCGAGACTGATTATATGCAGTCGGTGACAGAAGAAGAGGTCGTTGCATCCATTGAAAAAGCATTTGTAAAAAACGAGTTTGCCTCATGGAACAAAATGTTTCCTATTGATCATATAACCAATCAATTTGAGTTTCTTAAATATCTTTGCAGTAAAGAGAGCGAAGCTTGGCAAGAAGGGCGCATTCCGAAAGCGAAATTTTGGCGACGCGAAGAACGGGAATTTGCCGTCCATCACTTAAAACAGTGGGGAGAACGGTTTTTTGCAAAAATGGAAGAAAAAACTGAGCATGAAGCATATCAAGCAATTGCTTCTCTGGGGAAAACTTTCATGCAATTGGAAAACGGTTATTAAAACACAGGACCAATTGAAAACTTTAATTTCGACAAGGAAATGCCAATGAGGAAAAAACATATCGCAATTTTCATTGCCTGCTGCTTGTTAATCACGGTTGCTGTCTATCAGAAAATAACACACAAACAGGATGTGTTAGCCACGCTGCAGAAAGCGGAACCGGCTGCGGTTGATTTTGAAGAAATCGGCGGGACTTTTCCCGTATATCAGCTATTGGATAAAAACGGGAGACTGCTCGGTTATGCCGTTATATCCAGTGCTTCCGGATATGGCGGTCCGATTACGGTTCTCACAACCATTAATAAGAATGGAATAGTAGAGAAAGCAATGATTCTTGACCATGCGGAAACACCGGCCTATATGGAAAGGGTTCTTGAAGCCGGCTATCCGGAAAATCTGCGCGGGATTGAAGTGACTGACTCCGCGCGGGAATATGCAAAATTGGATGCAGTCGGCGGCGCAACCAGGACAACGGAAGGGATTTTGGCTGCGGTTGAAAAAGGAATGGCTTTTGTCGGAGAAAATCAACTCGGAGTGGATGTTCCACCTGTTGAATTCTATCAGTTTCAATGGGAAGAGGGCGCAGTCGTTCTTTTGCTGTTCATTGCCGTTTTGGCGGCAGCCTTTAAGTTTAGGAAAATTCGGCCTGTCTTGCTGGTTGCTTCAATCATTGTCATTGGATTTGCGGCAAAATTTTCGCTCACGCTGGGGCACTTTGTGAGCGTTATTTCGGACAAAATGCCTGCGTTTATTGACCGGCCGGTTTGGTATGTATTCATTTTTGGCATTTTAGTTTTTACGCTTCTTTTAGGAAAAAATTTTTATTGCGGATGGCTCTGTCCCTTTGGTGCGGCCCAAGAGGGAATTTTCAAAGCTCTCAACTTGAAAAAGGTTGGGTTGGATCGCAGATTGGAGGAATTTGCGGGCAAATCCAAATGGTTTTTCATCTGGCTGGCAGCGCTGTTCGCATTGTTTTTTAATAATCCGGGCATTGCAAGTTTCGAACCTTTTGCCGTCTTTTTCGGCGGTGAGGGTCCGGTCAGCCAGTGGCTCATCATGGGTCTGATTTTGTTTATGTCTATTTTTATTTTGCGATTTTGGTGCCGCTGCTTTTGTCCGGTTGGTGCTCTTTTGAACGTTATGTCTCACATGAAGAGGCGGTTTCATCGCTTTTTGCGCAAACACCGGATGCAGGAAACCCCGGGAGTTCAAAAAAATGTTCAGCCATGTGCAAAATCAACTTGCGGCTCTTGCCAGACAGGGCAAAGTAGGGATAAAATAAAGAGAGCCCCGTTAAGCGCTTTCAACAAAGCTGTTTTAGTCATGATTGCGGTGATAGATTTGTTGATTATTGGTGTTTTATTGCAAAACAGCGGTATATTTTCGTGAACTGACATAACAAGGGGGGAGATTTTGCATGCTGTCGAATATTGGCATTCCGGGGTTGATTTTAATTTTGATCATCGCCCTTGTCATTTTCGGTCCCAAAAAGCTTCCTGAGATCGGACGTGCTGTAGGACAAACCTTTAGAGAGTTTAAAAACAGCACAAAAGGCTTGATGGACGATGAAAAAGAAGAGAGGAAAGCACTTGCTGACACAGCCGGCTCAGAGAAAAAATAATATTCGAAAACATTGACCCGTCTTTTTGGGAAGGCGGGTGATTTTGTTTTCTCTGAAAAAGTATTGTTGAAAACTCGTTTATCCAGAGAGAGACGAATAAAGAACGGCCGGAGGAAAATGAGTTTTGAATGGATAAACGGCGGAATTTGCATGCATTTTTCTACGCGGGTGTTTATTTTGAACCAGATTATGCCGCTAATAATCATCTCACTCGCAGGAGACGGACAGCCACGAACTTTAAATGGAAGCAACCCGTGCGAAACGGATCTATATAATATTATGGAAAAGAAACAAACCGCTAAATTGATTAGCGGTTTGCATGAAAAAGGAGAGAGAGTATGGTGTTGCTGAAAATGAAATCTATTTTATTGGTTAAGAGATTAGCAAATGAGTTTATGTTCATTTTTTTCTGTCAGGCAAACAATTTGATACCTGAAGATGCTTTTTCCAGTTCAGGAAGCAACTTGTCATTAAGAACTTTTATATAGGTTCCTTTCATTCCCAAAGAACGGGACTCGATGACGCCGGCACTTTCCAATTTGCGCAGTGCGTTGACGATGACTGAACGGGTGATTCCGTAGTGGTCCGCAATTCTGGAAGCAACCAACAGGCCTTCCGTTCCGTCCAGTTCTTTAAAGATGTACTGCAGAGCTTCTGTTTCGCTGTAAGACAAGGAATTAATCGCCATTTGCACAATCGCTTTGCTGCGGGTTTCTTGGGCAATTAATTCAGAGTTTTTGCGGAGAATTTCCATGCCGACTACGGTAGCTCCGTATTCTGCGAGGATTAAATCCTCATCCTGGAATTCGCCTTCCAATCTGGCAAGCACCAATGTTGCCAGTCTTTCGCCGCCGCATTTAATCGGCACAACAGTTGTCAGTCCCGTGGCAAAAAGGTCTTTGTCTTCAACGCCAAAAGCCGAATACTTGCTATTCATATCAAGGTTCGGAGTTGTTTGTTGAATTTCCAACAAACGATTGGCATATTCTTCCGTTACCTGCCGTTCTTTCATGATTGTGTTCATGTGTTCATTCTCGATGATTTGATGAGCGGCATAACCGAGCAATTCGCCGTTGGTGCCGATGATCATAACATTTGCTCCGATAACCTCGCTTAACGTTTCAGACATGGCTTTAAAATCCACCGGTTTTTCAGCAGCCTGTTGCAAAAGCGTGTTAATTTTTCGTGTCTTGCTGATTAACTTCAATTGGCATCCTCCTATAAATTTTAATTTATAAAATTTGTAAATATATCTGAAAAATTCAACTAGAAAATATGTTCTTTATCCATCACAAACATAATGATAGCCTTTAAAATTTGATAAAACAGTGATAAATGTCTCAAGAAATATTCATATATGTGAATATTATGTGAAATTTTACAAGGATTTAAACTCTTTTTTAATTTATTTTTGTAATTTTTTAAAAAGAGGGTATATTTTGTAATAAAGTGGAAGTGTTGTTATAACACTGTTTATGGCGGTTGTATCTGTTATAGCACATGTTTATATATAAAAAATATTACTAAAAATACCTTATTTGGAAAAAATATTTATTGAATAATTTGTGACAATTATTGTGCCGAAAGTTTGAAGGTAAAGTGTGAAAAGGAATATATTCAGAAGTTTCCAGCTTTTTTTATCCAGTTTTGCATTTTTTCTAAGCGGAACATTTTGTATATTTTTAAACTGGACGAAAATTGGACACCCGGCGGGCCAATATGTTTCAAGGGGAAAGAACATTGGTATCCCGGGCACGATGGCCAAAACAAAAAAACTTCCGCATCGAGGGCCAAAATCCGGAAGTTCTCGTCATAAAAATAAGAAACAACCTGAATCCTTCTCTGCCAGGTTGTTGTGTTAATGGCTGTAAGTATTATTTTTATCTGCTTTTTCTTTCAAATACATTTCTATATCGGTGCAGATAGAGAATAACAGGAAAAAATTCATGGCCCAAATGTTAATAAAGGTTTCAATTCCGCCGAAATCAATTGTGGTACAATTTGTTACAAGGAGAACGATATAAGATTCAATATAAATAAGAAAAAAGCTGCCAACGAATGAGAAAAAAGTTCTGTGCATACATATCTTCCTTTGTAGGAAAATTAAGTAAAAAGGTTATGTAATAAATATATAAACAATTTGTATCTTATTTATAGAATACAAGTTATGGAAACACGAATCAATAGAGCTAGGAGAAGGTTCATGATATTGATAAAAACGGCTGATTAAAAAGACAAATGTAACAATTTTATATCGAAGTTCACATTTCCGTCATAATAATAGTGCTAATGCCGCATCGGTTTTTGTCGCAAAATAAAATTTTTCGTGAAATCTTGACGAAATTTTATAAACATGATAAATTTTATTTTGTCTTGGGAATGAAAGTATTTGTTTTCCGTGATGAATAACGAGAAAAGTGCCGGCTGGAACCGGTGAGCATATCATCATGCGGGTGTAGTTTAGTGGTAAAACCACAGCTTCCCAAGCTGTAGTCGTGGGTTCGATTCCCATCACCCGCTCCATACATAGGCCAACGCAGTGTTTCGTTTCGTCAGGAAACGGGATATTGCGTTTTTTCTTATTTTTGGGAATTATTTGATCCGAAGAAGAAGGCGTCCGCCCGGCAGTAAAACCGGTTGTCTCCGAATTTATTTTCCGAAACCCCCGGAAAGGGGTCCGTCCGCTTTTGCGAGAAAATCTTGGGAACACGCCGGAAGAGCGTCTTGCTTCCAAAATTCCTGTTATTGTATTTTTAAATGCCGGAAAACCTTTGGTTTTTGACTGAAACATTGTCAAATTGCGCAATCCGATGCTCGAACAACCGGGAAATCAAACAGGAAGGAATTCTTTTATGATCGATTTGAATGTTTTAAAACAGGAAATAATCGAATACAGCCGGACGATCGGCATTGACAAAATCGGTTTTGCCTCGGCAGAGCCTTTTACGGCATTGAAACAACGCCTTATCCGTCAACAACAGCTTCATTATCAATCCGGTTTTGAAGAACCGGATGTTGAAAAAAGGACAAATCCTGCCCTGTTGTTGGACGGTGCCGCTTCGATCATCGCCATTGCCCTTGCCTACCCGGCTAAAATGAAGAAGCGGGTGGAAAGCAAAAAGGGCCTGCGCAGGGGCTTTTTCTGCCGGGCTTCATGGGGATTGGATTACCATGAAATTTTAAAAGACCGTCTCACCAAGCTGGAAGAGTTCATCCGCGCAAAAGTTCCCGGCGTTAAGGTGAAATCGATGTGCGATACCGGCGAACTTTCCGACAGAGCTGTTGCCGAACGGGCGGGCATTGGTTGGAGCGGGAAAAACTGCGCCATTATTACACCCGAATTTGGTTCATACGTCTATCTCGGTGAAATGATTACCAATCTGCCGTTTGAACCGGATGAACCGATCGAAAATATGTGTGGTGACTGCACGAAATGCCTCGAAGCTTGTCCGACCGGAGCGCTTGTTCAAGGTGGACAAATTAACGCCAAGCGATGCATCAGTTATTGGACCCAGACAAAGGGATTTGTTCCTGATGAAATCCGGGAGAAAATCGGCAACCGCCTGTACGGCTGCGATTCCTGCCAGACGGCCTGTCCGAAAAACAAAGGGATCGATTTTCATCTTCATCCTGAAATGGAGCCGGAACCGGAACTGGCCAAACCGCTCCTCAAGCCGCTCCTTCATGTAAGCAACCGGGAATTTAAAAAGAAATTTGGAAACATGGCTGGAGCATGGCGCGGAAAAAGGCCGATTCAAAGAAACGCCATTATCGCATTGGCACATTTCAAAGATGATACCGCTTTGGATGATTTGATTGGACTTTTGAAAGATCCCCGTCCTGAGATACGCGGAACGGCTGCCTGGGCGCTCGGCAAAATTGGCGGGAAAGAGGCTGAAGAAGCGTTGAAAGCGGCATCCGGAAAGGAAACGGATTGGGAAGTTCTCCGTGAAATTGAAAACGGGCTAGCTATGTTGCGGAAGTGAACTGCAGATGTTGGATTGGAAGTTCCCGTTTGATGAATCCGGCCGATGAACGGCATCTTCCCTGTTCCGGCTGTCAATTTTGTTTAACGGCGGCGCTTTTTTGAAAAAAATTCTCATCTCCGCTCTCCCTCATAAGAATATGATGAGGGGGAGTGCAAACGATGGAAAGAAATCAGCTTCGGAAGCTTTTAAACGACCGGATTGAACAGCTTGTTCATTGCGGCCGGAACCGGCAAAAAGTGTGTCCGAAAATGGAAGCGAAACGAGAATCATTCTCCAGGAGAAACGCTGAGGTTGTAAAGGTGGAAGCATCAGGAAAAATAAAATCGAAAACCGTCTTGGACCGCGTCGACAGGTTTTTTTATTCCGTTCATTTGCGCTATCTGGTCATCCAAAAAGAACTTTTTTATATAGAGGAAGAAGTGGAAGAAAGGGTGGCCGATTTTGAAAACGGCCGGCTCGTTGACGACAGGGAAATATTGCCGAAAAACGTCATTGTAAATGAGACTGTTATTTTGGCAGAAAGCGACCGGGCCGGCGCCGGGAATCCGTTTAAATATGACCGCTTGAATGCCGTCAAATATGCGGAACGATGGTGGAATGAATATAATCCGGAATATGTGAAGTTTGAAAATGATTGCACGAATTACATTTCACAATGTCTTCATGCCGGCAATGCCCCCATGGTCGGTTATCCGAAACGGGAAAACGGCTGGTGGATGAGGAACGGGAACTGGAGTTACAGCTGGGCGGTGGCGAATGCCCTGCGCTGGTATTTGCCGAATGCCAAAACAGGTGTCCGGGCCAGGGAAGTTGCCTCGCCTTTTGAACTTGAACCGGGGGACGTTATTTTTTATGATTTTCAAGGGGATGGCCGTTATGACCATACGACGATCGTTACGGCCAAAGACGCAAACGGGATGCCCCTGGTAAATGCGCACACTTTTCATTCGCGAATGAGGTACTGGGATTACCGGGATTCGAGCGCCTATACCCCCAATATAAAATACAAGTTTTTTCATATTATGGATGACTTTTCGACTTGAGCGGCAGAAAAAACGGGAAGTTCGCAAATGAAGAAACCAACTGTCCTTCTTACTAATATTGATCTGCCGGAGGTGAAAAAAGTGCCCATTCACGTTGTTCTACACCAACCGGAAATTCCGGCCAATACGGGAAATATTGCCCGGACCTGCGCCGCCACCGATACAACATTGCATTTAATCCGACCGTTGGGTTTTTCCACCGATGATAAAATGCTGAAACGGGCCGGTCTTGATTATTGGCCGCATGTGAAAATCCATTACTATGATTCTTTGGATGAATTTTATGAAAAAAATCCCGGCGGCGAAATCTATTATCTGACCACACATGGCAGGAAATTGTACACTTCTTTTGATTGCAGTGATCCGAACAAACATTATTATTTTGTTTTCGGCAAGGAAACAGCGGGATTGCCGAAAGAGGTGCTGGAGAAAAACGAAGAGCGCTGTCTCCGGATTCCGATGACGGATAAGGTCCGTTCGCTGAACTTGTCCAACACGGCGGCGATTTTGGTCTATGAAGCGCTGCGCCAGCAAAATTTCCGGGATTTAAAATAGTTTTTTCGCGATGCCTTTGTTTGGCGGTATATTTTCGCTAGGTGTCTACCATCAGGAAGAAAAATCCTGCACAGGCGTGTTTTTTCGTTCTCTTTTGTGTTCATGATCGGCGGGGCCATTTTGCTGACGGTCATTTTTTTGATTGAATATTTTTTTATATGAGAAAATTAAATGTATTTGTAAAATCCCCTTCTTTTTGGTTGAATAATGATATGGAAAATTTAAAGGGGGTTTGGGACATGAACGAGGTTATCGAAACCATTCTTGAACACCGTTCGATCCGGAAATTTGAGGATCGGCCGTTGACGAAGGAACAAGTCGAAACGATTGTCCGCTGCGCCCAAGCAGCTTCCACTTCAAGCTATGTTCAGGCGTACACCATCATCGGGGTAACGGACAAAGAATTGAAGAAAAAACTTGCCGAGCTTTCCGGGGATCAGCCTTATGTGGCGGATAACGGCCACTTCTTTGTGTTCTGTGCCGATTTGCACCGCCATGCTGTTGCCGGAGAAATGGAAATGAAGACGGAGGAAATGATTGAATCGCTCGAAAGCACGGAAAAATTTATGGTCGCCGTTATTGACGCCGCACTTGCCGCTCAAAATGCCGCATTGGCCGCGGAATCGATGGGCCTTGGCATCTGTTACATCGGCGGACTGCGCAACAATTTGCAAGAGGTCGTCAAACTGTTGAAAACACCGGACAGGGTAATTCCGTTGTTCGGTCTCGCCGTCGGCTATCCGGCCCGCATTACATCCAAAAGACCGAGACTGCCTCTGGAGCACATTTATCATGAAAATACATATCCGCAAGATAAAGATGAGTACGTGGCCCAACTGAAAAGTTATAATGAAGAAGTTTCCCAGTATTATATTGAAAGAACGAAAGGAAAACGGAGCGACACATGGACCGGGCAGATGGCCAATACATTTGCCAAGAAATCCCGTATGTACATGAAAGAATTCGTGGAAAGCAAAAAAATGAATTTGCGCTGAGTGTTGTTTATTGTCTGCCGCTTCACAGAAAAAGCTGCCGCACTGCCGGGCAGCTTTTTCTTATGGATCAAGGCGCGTCTGTTGAGATGTTCCGCTCTTATTGGTCGATGTTTCTCGGTTTATCATTGTATCCCGCTGTAAAAATGGCTGCTAGAAAAACGAGCATGACTCCGATAATTAAAGCCAGCTTCAAAAATCCACTCTCCTTTCTTCCGAATTTCCCAATCTTACGCCCATTATAATCCATAAAAAGGAAAATTTGTACAAAAGAGATTTCTTTAAAAAATTCTATGCATTTCGCTGAGATATCAGGAAAAAACAAGAAAACTCAAGCTTGTTTCTGCATGTTCATTTAAGGTGGTGCATAGAGTTATATAAATCGTCTCTCATTATGTTTTCCGGGAGGAGGGCAATATGGATATTTTAAAGAAGATTGAGGAACACAGGCAAGAAGAGGAGAAACTCAAATGGGAAGGCACGTTTGCCGAATACCTTGAGATAGTCAAAGAAAAGCCTTGGGTTGCCCAGTCAGCACATTCACGTGTTTATAATATGATAAAAGATGCCGGCGTTGAAAAGATTGACGGGGTTAATCATTATAAATTTTTCAGCGGCGAGCTGTTCGGACTGGAAGAAGCGCTGGAAAGATTGGTGGAAGAATATTTCCATCCGGCAGCAAAAAGGCTGGATGTCCGAAAAAGAATTCTCCTGTTGATGGGACCTGTCGGCGGCGGGAAGTCCACATTGGTATCGTTATTGAAGAGAGGTTTGGAGACTTATACCCGCACTGACAGGGGAGCGGTTTACGCCATCAAAGGATGTCCGATGCATGAAGATCCCCTCCATTTGATTCCGCACCATTTGAGGGACGATTTTTACAAAGAATACGGGATTCGAATAGAGGGAAATTTGTCGCCTTTGAACATGTTAAGGCTGGAAAAAGAATACGGCGGCCGAATCGAAGATGTGATGGTGGAAAGAATCTTTTTTTCCGAAGACCGCCGGGTGGGAATCGGCACGTTCAGCCCTTCTGATCCGAAATCACAGGATATTGCCGATTTAACAGGAAGCATAGATTTTTCCACAATTGCCAAATACGGTTCTGAATCAGACCCGCGCGCGTACCGGTTTGACGGGGAATTGAACAAAGCAAACAGGGGAATTATGGAGTTCCAGGAAATGTTGAAATGCGACGAAAAATTTTTGTGGCATTTGTTGTCATTGACCCAGGAAGGAAATTTTAAAGCCGGCCGGTTTGCCCTCATCAGCGCCGACGAATTGATTGTCGCCCATACAAACGAAACGGAATATCGTTCGTTCATTGCCAATAAGAAAAATGAAGCTCTCCATTCCAGAATCATCGTTATGCCAATCCCGTACACGTTGAAGGTCAGCCAGGAAGAAAAAATTTACGAAAAAATGATTCGTGAAAGCGATGTGGCCGATGTTCATATTGCTCCGCACACGTTAAAAGTGGCGGCCATGTTTACCATCTTGACCCGTTTGAAAGAATCGAAACGGTCTGACGTTGATCTTGTCACAAAAATGTATTTATATGACGGAAAGAGCGTCGAAGGTTTTAATCAGGCCGATGTGGAAGAATTGAAGCGCGAGCATCCTGATGAAGGAATGAGCGGCATTGACCCCCGCTACGTCTTCAACCGGATATCTTCGACGATCATCCGCAAAGGAATGAAATCGATCAATGCTTTGGATGTGCTCCGTTCCTTGAAAGAAGGCTTCGACCAGCATCCTTCCATCACGCCTGAATTGCGCGAGAAATATTTGAAATTTATTTCTTTGGCGCGGAAAGAATACGATGAAATCGCCAAGAAAGAAGTGCAAAAAGCGTTCGTCTATTCTTACGAAGAGTCGGCGAAAACCTTGATGGACAACTATTTGGACAATGTGGAAGCTTATTGCAACAGGGTGAAGTTGCGCGATCCGCTCACCGGGGAAGAAATCAACCCTGATGAAAAATTGATGCGTTCCATTGAAGAGCAAATCGGCATTTCCGAAAACGCCAAAAAAGCGTTCCGGGAGGAAATTTTAATCCGCATTTCCGCCTATGCGCGGAAAGGGAAAAAGTTTGATTACAATTCCCATCCCCGCCTCCGCGAGGCCATTCAGAAGAAGTTGTTTGCCGATTTAAAAGATGTCGTCAAAATCACGACCTCCACGAAAACCCCGGATGAACAGCAACTGAAAAAGATTAATGAAGTAATCGCCCGCTTGATTGATGAATACGGATATAATTCTACTTCGGCGAATGAACTGCTCCGTTATGTAGGAAGCCTGTTGAACAGGTGATGGCGCGGACGGCCGGCAGAATAAGTGCCGGCCGTCTTTTTTATCAAACAGGAAGATTGACAGTTTGTCATTTATTTGTAAATTATTGATGTGTCTTTGCATAAAATAAAGTAATCACCAATCTATTCCATTCATTGATACAGTCGGGATATTTTATGCTTTGCCGGCGGAAAATGTGCAGCATTGGCTGCCGGCCGGCAATTTCGGGACTCTTTTTCACTTTTTGCATGGTTGATGCATGAATGTTGTTATTCCCGTGTCCAAGAAGCGAAGGAAAGTTTAACGGGTTTGTGCCGTTCAGAGTTTTACAGGGAAAACATTAAAGGAGGGGTAGGATGAATCGAGAAGATAACCGCCAGTTTGTCATCTCCCAAGAAGATTGGTCCCTCCATCGCAAAGGCCATGAAGACCAAATGCGTCATCAAGAAAAAGTCCAGGAAGCGATCCGCAACAACCTGCCGGATTTAATCACGGAAGAAAGCATCATCATGTCAAACGGCCGCAAAGTTGTGAAAATACCGATTCGTTCATTGGAAGAATATAAGATTCGTTATAATTATGATAAAAATAAACATGTCGGCCAGGGGAACGGTGACAGCAAAGTCGGAGACATCGTGGCCCGCGGCGGAGCGGAAGGACAAAAAGGGGCAGGAAAAGGACAGGGCGCCGGCGATATGCCGGGAGAGGATTATTTTGAAGTGGAAGTTTCGTTGATGAATATTGAGGAAGCCCTTTTTAAAGAATTGGAACTTCCCAATTTGAAAAGGAAAGAACAGGATAACATTGTTGTCGAGGATATCGAATTTAACGATATTCGTTCAACCGGATTAATGGGCAACATTGACAAAAAACGAACCATGCTGGCAGCGTTTAAACGCAATGCATTGTCGGGCAAAGCATCTTTTTATCCGATTTACAGGGAAGATTTGAAATTCCGGACGTGGAATGAGGTTGTGAGACCGGAATCAAAAGCCGTTGTCATTGCGATGATGGATACAAGCGGCAGTATGGGGCTTTGGGAAAAGTATATGGCCCGCAGCTTTTTCTTCTGGATGACAAGGTTCTTGCGCACGAAATACGAAACAGTGGATATCGAATTTGTCGCCCACCACACGGAAGCGAAAGTCGTCACGGAAGAGGAGTTTTTCTCCAAAGGGGAAAGCGGGGGCACGATTTGTTCTTCCGCTTACCGGAAAGCGTTGGAACTGATAGAAAAAAAGTATGACCCGGGCCGCTACAATATTTATCCCTTCCATTTTTCCGACGGTGACAATTTGACGTCTGACAATGCCCGCTGTGTGAAATTGGTGGAAGAAATCATGGATAAAGCGAACATTTTCTGCTACGGGGAAGTCAATCAATATAACCGGCATTCCACATTGATGTCCGCTTACCGGAATATTAAATCGGAGAAATTTAAATATTATATCCTCAAGAAAAAATCCGACGTCTATAATGCCATGAAGCACTTCTTTAAGAAAGAAGAGGATCGGCTGTATGCTTAAAAATGTGTCAGAAAGACTTGAAAATCAGTCGTGATTTTCAAGTCTTTTCTGCTGAAACGAAAGGATTTTCGCACATGCAGGATGTACCGGGAACTTCTGAAAACGGCACCCGATTTTTCCGGAAAGGCAGAGGGTTTAAACTTTGTTTTTCACAGGCTGTCTTTTCCGGTATACCACATAACTTCTCGTCAAATAGCGGATCGGGGCGCTGAACACATGGACAAGTCTTGTGAACGGCCAGGCGGCGAAGATTCCGAATCCTGCCAGAATATGAATCTTGAACCATAACGGCACGGCCTCCATCAAAGAGGGATCGGGGCGGAACGTCAACACGCCCCGCAGCCACGGGCCGATCGTCGTCCGGTAGTCAAAGCCGTTTGAATCGATATTTAGGAATGTCGCTGACATCCCGGACAATATGACGATTGCCAGGAAGAAAAGGGCAGCCCAGTCTCCTTTTGTGCTGGTCGCGAACACTCTGCGCACGGTGACGCGCCGGTAACAAAGGATGAACAGGCCGATCGTCGCCGCCAGTCCGGCGGGGATTCCGCCCGCCAGCGCGATCCAATGATATTGTTCTTCGGTGATTCCCAACGCTTCATAAAATTCAACCGGGATGATGAGGCCCATCACATGGCCGAAAAAGACGAAAATAATCCCAAAGTGAAAGAGATTGCTGCCGATGCGCAATTGTTTTTTTTCCAACAGTTCGCTCGATTTGGAAGTCCACCCGAATTGGTCATGTTGATAGCGATAAATATGGCCGCCGACAAAAATGGTTAAGACAATATATGGGAAAACGGCCCACAAAAATTGTTCGAGCATATCGTTTCACTCCTTTTGGCGGAAATATCAATTCCCCGATCTTTTATGGCCAGGGTGACTGCTTTTAAAAGGTGATGGTAGAAATTGTTTTCTTCCTCCAAGCGTGTTTCGATTTCTTTGATATGGTTTGCGTACCGTTCAAAGACGGGTTTAGCCGTTTTCCAGTCTACCAGGCCGGCAAATTCGAGCATCAGCGGGAGATAGTCGGGGAGTTCGTTGCCGCTTATAAGAAACCCGTTCGTTTTGTAATAGTTTTTCAGAAAAAGAAGTTCCTGTCCCCGCTCCCGCTGTTCCCCGTTGGCCATATAGGTGACGTAAAGATTGGTCTTTTTGCCAAAATCAAAGGTATAAACATATGTGTAAAGAAGTTCGGTCTCTGACTTCTCTTGAAGCAATTGCAAAAAGCGGCCGAGTTCTACTTTGCTTTCTGACAATGGCAGTTTTTCCGCTTCTTCTTCGATTTCAGGAAGAGTTTCCAGAAAGTCAAGGTCTGGATAGCTTAAAAGGTAAGAACAAAGCAGGAACAAATGTTGATGTTCTTTAGATTTCACTTTTCATCAGCCTTTCTGTTGTCGGAAGAAGGGGCTGCTTTTTCAATCATCCCCTGACAGAAATGTCCGTCTCACGTTTTTTACAAGGTGCCGCATGAACCGGGACCGCCGGCAAAAGACAAGCCGCAGCTGCCTTGCTCGCTGTAGAGGTCGGCCACTTCCTCGCGGTGGGAAGGCGGGATCACAAAGCGATCCTCATATTTGGCGATTGCCAAGATGCGGTACATATCTTGGATATCGTCTACCCTCAGACCCAGTTCTTCCAAAAGCGACGTATCCGGTTTTTTGCTCGTTTGGATGCTGCGCATATATGTCCTCATGACGGCCATCTTCTTCAGCACGGTGCGGATGTGGCTCTCGTCTCCGGCTGTAAGAAGGTTGGCGAGATAGGCGATCGGAATCCGCATTTCATCGATGGCCGGAAAAATATCATCCTCGTCCAAGCCGCTGCCGATTCCTTCAAATTGGTTCATGATTGGGCTTAACGGCGGAATATACCAGACCATCGGCAGGGTGCGGTATTCCGGATGGAGGGGGAGGGCGATTTTCCAGTCGACAATCATTTTGTAAATGGGCGACTTTTGCGCCGCTTCAATCCATTCCATCGGAATGCCTTCTTTTAATGCTTCCTCGATGACTTCCGGATCATTCGGGTCAAGGAAGATGTCTAATTGAGCATGATATAAGTCCTTTTCATCAGCGAGCGCCGCTTCTTCCACTTTGTCCGCATCATAAAGCATGACGCCGAGATAGCGGAGACGTCCGACGCATGTTTCCGCACAGATGGTCGGCATTCCCGCTTCCAGCCTTGGATAGCAGAGAGTGCATTTTTCCGCTTTGTTCGTCTGCCAGTTAAAATATACCTTTTTGTACGGGCAAGAAGATACACAGTGCCGCCAGGCCCGGCACGCATTTTGGTCGACGAGGACGATGCCGTCTTCGTCCCGTTTGTACATCGCCCCCGACGGGCAGGCGCTCACACAGGCAGGGTTGATGCAATGTTCGCAGATCCGGGGCAAGTACATCATGAAAACTTCCTCGAATTCGGTGCGGATTTGTTCTTCCATTTTTTGCACATTTGGATCCATCAACCCCGTCACATGGGCGCCGGCCAGGTCATCCTCCCAGTTCGGCCCCCAAAGGATTTCCATGTATTCTCCCGTTAAAGCGGATTTGGGGCGGGCGACAGGCTGGTATTTCCGTCCCGGGCTGTTTGTCAATGTTTCATAGTCATAGTTCCACGGCTCATAATAGTCGTCAATTTCCGGAAGGTTCGGGTTGTAAAAAAGCTGGAGGAGACGGCTTGCTTTAGAACCTGATTTCAGTTGAAGCTTTCCGTTTTTCACTTCCCAGCCGCCCCGGTATTTTTCCTGATCCTCCCAGCGTTTCGGATAACCGATGCCGGGCTTTGTTTCCACATTGTTGAAGTACATATATTCCGCACCGGGTCTGTTCGTCCACGTGTTTTTGCAAGTGACGCTGCACGTATGGCAGCCGATGCATTTGTCCAGGTTCATGACCATTCCGATTTGCGCTTTAATCTTCAAGCCAATCTACCTCCTTAAGTTTGCGGATGATGACGTTCAAATCCCGCTGGTTTCCGGTCGGCCCGTAATAGTTAAACCCGTAGCTTAATTGGCCGTAGCCGCCGATCATATGGGTCGGCTTCATATGGATACGGGTTGGACTGTTGTGGGTCCCGCCCCGGTTGTTTGTCAACTTGGATCCCGGAACGTTGATATGGCGGTCCTGGGCATGGTGCATGAAGGCCATTCCTCTTGGCAGGCGGTGGGAAACAACGGCCCGGGCGACGACGACTCCGTTGCGGTTGAAGCACTCGATCCAATCGTTGTCCTTAATTCCCGCTTCCTCGGCGTCATCTTTGTTCAGCCAGACGGTCGGTCCGCCGCGGAAGAGTGTGAGCATCGGCTGGGAATCGAAGAACATGCTGTGGATCGACCATTTATTATGCGGAGTCAAGTAATTCAGGACGATTTCTTTTCCTTCAACTTGATGCGTGTTATTCCGGAACGGTTTCGGCTGCAAGATTGGCTTAAAAGTGGCCATCGTTTCGCCGAACTCTTGCATCATCTCATGGTCCACATAGAACGATTGCCGTCCGGTTACCGTCCGCCAAGGGATGAGCCGTTCCACATTCGTTGTAAACGGCGAATAGCGGCGTCCCCCTTTTTCCGAACCGCTGAAAGCGGGTGAAGTGATGACGGTTTTCGGTTGCGCCGTAATTTGCTGGAACGTAAAACACTCTTCTTCCCGTTCCGCCGCCAAGTCAACGAGGTTGAGATCGGTTCTCTCTTCGAGGGACTTCCAAGCTTTGACGGCCATTTTTCCGTTCGAAGTGGAGGACAAAGTTAAGATGGCCTCTGCGGCCTTTTTCGCCGTGCCGATGTCCGGACAGCCTTTGCCGATGCCGCTTTTCACAGTCCCCAAAGTTTTTTTCAATTTTTCGTATTCGGCCTCAGCGGACCAGGAAATTCCTTTAACCCCGAATGATTTCGTTACATTTGGACCCAAGGAGATGAATTTTTCGTAAATCCGTTTATAATCCCTTTCAATGACATGGATTTGCGGCATCGTCTTGCCGGGAACCGGTTCACATTCCCCTTTGCTCCAGTCTTTAATTTCCCCGAGAGGCTGGGCCATTTCTTGCGTTGAATCATGCATGAGCGGCGTGGCCACCACTTCTTTGACCGGTTCCAATCCGATTTCCGCAGCCATGTCCGAGATCCCCTTGGCAAGGAGTTTGAAAATTTCCCAATCGGTGCGCGCTTCCCACTGCGGGGAAATGGCCGGGTTAAAGGGGTGGATAAACGGATGCATATCCGTGCTGCTCAGATCGTGTTTTTCATACCAAGTGGCTGTCGGCAAAATGACATCGGAATAGAGTGCTGTCCCGCTCATGCGGAATTCAAGATTGATGAGAAGATCCAGTTTTCCTTCCGGAGCCTCATCGCGCCACGTCACCTCTTCCGGCCGGAGGCTTTCTTTGTCATCGTTCATGAGCCCGTGGCTCGTTCCGAGGAGATGTTTTAAGAAATATTCGTGTCCTTTTCCCGAACTGGAGATGAGATTGGCCCGCCAAACGAACAAGTTTCTCGGAAAATTGTCCGGATGGTCCGGGTCTTCAATCGCAAATTTCAGCTTGCGGTTCTTTAATTTTTCCGCCACGTATTTGCCGATGTCCGCTGCGGATTCATGTCCCGCGGCGGCCGCTTCCTTGTATAGATCAATCCCGTTTTGGTTAAAGGTCGGATAACAGGGCAGCCAACCGAGCCGCGCCGCCAGCACATTGTAGTCCGCATAGTGGTCGTAGCGCGCTTTTTCATACAGGGGCGAAATATGCTCGCTCACTGGTTGTTCTTCGTACCGCCATTGGTCGGTGGCGAAATAGAAGAACGATGTCCCGTTTTGCAGTTTTGCCGGTCCCTGCCAATCGCGGGCCGACATGAGCGTTTGCCAGCCTTCCACCGGGCGGAGTTTTTCCTGTCCCACATAATGGGCCCATCCGCCGCCGTTCACGCCTTGTGCCCCGACAAACAGGAGCAGGTTTATGACGGAGCGGTAGATGGTGTCCGAGTTAAACCAGTGGTTGATTCCGGCTCCCATAATGATCATCGAGCGGCCCTTTGTATCAAGGGCATTTTGCGCGAATTCGCGGGCGATTTTGATGACGAGTTCCCGTTTGACGCCGGTGATTTTTTCCTGCCAAGCCGGTGTGAACGGCACGTCATCATCAAGCGTGCGGGCAGCTTCCCCGCCGATGCCGCGGTCCACTCCGTAGTTGGCGAGGGTCAAGTCATACACGGTGGTCACATAAAAGACCCGGCCATTTTCCTCAACTTTCTTGACCGGAATGTTCCGGTAAAGGACTTTCTTTCCTTCTTGGGAAAAGTACGGAATTTTTACCGTGCCGATTTCATCTTCCGTGCCGAGCAAGGAAAGTCTGGGATTCAGAGCCTCGCCGGTCTCTTCATCGAGCAGTTTCAAATTCCACTTTTTCTTGTTGTCCCATCTGGCGCCCATCGTACCGTGGGGGATGGTAAATTTGCCGTTGTTTTCGTTGAAAACGAGCGGCTTAAATTTGCCGTTGTCCACCGCTCTGCCAAGGTCGGCGGCATTCAAGAAACGGCCGGGAATATAATGTTCCCCGTCTTTTTTCAAGGTGACGATAAAAGGAAAGTCGGTATATCGTTTCGTATAGTTCGTGAAATATTCATATTCTTTGTCAACATAAAATTCTTTTAAAATCACATGCCCCATTGCCATTGCCAGGGCTCCGTCCGTTCCTTGCCGCACTTTGAGCCAGTCGTCGGAAAATTTAGTTGATTCGGCATAATCGGGGCTGACGGAAACAACTTTTGTTCCCCGGTAGCGGACTTCTGCCAAAAAGTGGGCGTCAGGCGTCCGGGTCTGGGGAACGTTGGACCCCCAAGTGATGATATAGCCGGCATTGAACCAGTCGCTGCTTTCCGGAACATCCGTCTGGTCTCCCCAAATCTGCGGAGAAGCCGGAGGGAGGTCTGCATACCAGTCATAAAAGCTCAACAGAGGTCCGCCGATTAAGGACATAAAACGGGCGCCGCCGGCGTAACTGAGCATGGACATCGCCGGAATGGGGGAGAATCCCACGTTGCGGTCCGGTCCGTATTTCATAATCGTGTAAAGTAGGGAAGCGCAAATGAGCTTGATGACTTCGTCCCATTCGGCACGGACGAGTCCCCCTTTGCCCCGCGCCTGTTTGTAGGCCTTCGCTTTTTCCGGATCTTCAACGATGCTTTTCCACGCTTCGAGGGGATGGCCGTGTTTTTTCAAAGCTTCTTGCCACATTTTCAGCAAAATGCCGCGGACATAGGGATATTTCACGCGGAGCGGACTGTAAATATACCACGAAAAGCTTGCCCCGCGGGGACAGCCGCGCGGTTCAAAATCAGGCATATCCGGTCCGGTGGAAGGATAATCGAGGGCTTGTCCTTCCCATGTCACGAGCCCGTCTTTGACATAAATATTCCAGGAGCAGGAACCGGTGCAGTTGACGCCATGTGTAGAGCGGATCACTTTGTCGTGCTGCCAGCGGTTTCGGTATGCTTGTTCCCAGCTCCTGTTTTCAAATGTCGTCTGACTGTGGTTATTGGCTTGTTTTTCAACCGGTTTCAAATATCTCAGCCGGTTGGTCAGCGGTGACCTTTTTTTTGCCATGTTTATTGTCTCCTTTCGGGCAATATCCTTGTAGGTTTCATGTCTCGGTAAAACATTTGATATTGGCATAGATTTCAACAACTGTTTGCACATATGTCGTTTTTCTACCGCCTAATGTAGCAAGAGCGTTATTCAAAAACTGTGAACTAGTTCACAAAAAATGTTGAATATGGGTTATTCGCTGAAAGTTCATTTTGGGAGCGGGGATTGCGGGAGTGAGTATAGCCGGGGAGCCTTTTGGCACGACGATGCCTGGGGGGAAGAAAATAAAAAAGCCGTTCATCGTTAAATGAACGGTTCTACATGTAAGAATGCGGTTTTGTTTTTTTCTGTACTGATTCTGTTTTAATTTGCGGCTGAAATGGGGAAATCATGATGTTTTATACGCAATCATGTTCCGGTGCGGATTATTCTATATTGCAAAATTCAACCGGACAGTTTTCGCAAGCAATTTCGTTTCGCAAGTATTGCAAGTCGTGGATGATGATTTTTCCTTTGTGAAGGGAAATGATCCCTTTTCTTTTCAAGTCGTTCAAGATTTTGTTTGTGCTTTCGCGGGAAGTTCCGCAAAAATCGCCGAGTTTTTGGTTTGTGAGAGCAAGATCGATGAGAATCCCGTCTTCCTTCGGCACGCCGTAACTGTTTGTCATCCGTATCAGCGTTGAATAAAGGGCGCCTTTCTTACCATGCAGAACCAAATCGCGGAATTTCGTCATCGTTCTCCGGAAATGGTCGCTCATCCATTTCATAAATTCGTAGGCAAGCGTGCCGTTTTTGAACATTTCTTTTTCGAGTACCGACTGTTGTATAATCGCCACTTCACTGTCTTCTATGACAAAAGCGTTGAACAGGTACCTCGGGGTGTCGGTAAACAAAGTCAGCTCCCCGCATATATCGTTTCCGCCGCAGATTCTTAAATTCAGTTCGCGTCCGTCAAAAGTGATTTTGCTGATTTGGACTTTTCCGGAAAGAACGAGAAATAAGCGGTCTGCCTCTTCGCCTTCACGGAACAGATATTCTCCTTTTTCAACAAAAATGGTCCTGTCGGCAATGTTCAACAACTCTTTAATTTGGATCGTGTGAGTGGGTTTCATGTTGTTCGGCATTTCCAGCATCTTTTTTACCATCCCTTTAACGGTAATAGTACTTTTATATCATAACATAAGAACGAAAAAAATGTGGTTTTTTTGTGTTGAAAATGTAAAGTGTGAACTACTTCACATCTTGCTCGCCTTTTTATGATTAAGATCGGACTAAAAGTAATTTCGCGAGGTGCTTGGTGACATGAGAGTGAAGGCAATCCAGCTGCCGCTGCAAACGTTTATATTGATTTCCGGATTTATGTTGTGGGTGATTTTGTCCAGTTTAATGTCCTTTATCAAGGAGGATATATTTTTAACAGCCGGTCAGCAGACGCTTGTTACAGCTGTCCCCGTTATTTTGGGCTCCCTTCTCAGGATTCCGATCGGTTTTTGGACAAACCGTTACGGGGCGAGGAAGGTTACTTTAATCAGCTTTTTGCTGCTATTGTTCCCTGTTTTTTACATAAGTGTGGCCGATTCGTTTGCTGATCTGCTTATTGGCGGATTTTTGCTCGGTTTGAGCGGGGCGATTTTTTCGGCGGGCGTGACATCGCTTCCGAAATATTATCCGAAAGAACGCCACGGTTTTGTGAACGGGATTTACGGAATGGGAAATATCGGCACGGCGATCACGACTTTTTCCGCGCCGTTCATTGCCGGAAAAATTGGCTGGCAGGCAACGGTTCAATTGTTTTTAATTTTGATTTTTGCCGTTCTTTTGGCCGCCTTTTTGTTCGGCGACAAAAATGAGGCGAAAGTGACAGTTTCGCTAAAAGAACAGATTTTAAGCGTCTACAAAAATGAAAAAATGTGGTTTTTGTGTTTGTTTTATTTCTTGACTTTCGGGGCGTTTGTCGCCTTTACCGTTTATTTGCCGAACTTCCTTGTTTCATATTACGGCTTGTCGAAGGTGGATGCCGGGCTCCGGACAGCCGGATTTATTGCCATCGCAACATTTCTTCGTCCGGTCGGAGGATGGCTCGGCGACAGGTTCAACTCTTTCAAAATTTTGATGGCTGTTTTTTCAGGCATAGCCGCGGCAGGGATTTTGCTGGCGTTTAATCCTTCCCTGGCTGTTTATACGGTCGGTTGCCTGACCATTGCTGTCTGTGCCGGCATTGGAAACGGAACGGTTTTTAAACTTGTGCCGCTGTATTTTACAAAACAAGCGGGAATTGTAAACGGACTCGTGGCGGCAATGGGCGGATTGGGCGGCTTTTTCCCGCCGGTTGTACTTTCGTTCTTGTACGAGTTGACGGGGCATTATGCCATCGGTTATATGGCTCTCTCGCAAGTGGCTACAATCAGTTTGCTGATCACGGTCGGCTTGTTTTACAAAGAAAAACTGGGCCGGATTCAACTTCAATTCCATGAGATGAAACGGACTGTGACAGACGGCGACGGGGTGGAGCTTGGCAAAGCCAAATTCAGTTCATGAATCATGTTGCGGCAATCTTTTACATTATCACTTTGCTTATAATAAACTTCTCCAGGAAATGAGCCGGAGACTTTTTTGATGAACCATTGTTTTTCTGCTCTGTTTCGTCCGTCAGGCCGGGGAAAATGGAAATGCCGTATGGAATAAAAAGGGAAATGCCGGATTCCGGCATTTCCCTTTTTCATGTTGCCCGTTTTTCGTCTGGTGCAGCCGGCAGTAAAACGGGATCGGCCGTTTTTATACGGGTTCGGTGCACCCCAACAAATTTGATATTTCTTTGTGGCATTCAATCAAATATTTGCTGATGGGGTGGCCTGGATTTTTGGGGATGTCTTCGTTAAAACCGACCACTCCCAAAACGCCCGCCAGTTCGTTATGGTAATCAAAAATGGGAATGGAGACGGACGAGATTGAAGGGACAAGCGGTTCCCGGGCAAAAGCGATTTTGTCCCGCCTGATTTGTTCCAATTCATTGGAAATCTCCGTGCTTTTTTTCCAGCCGTGTTCTTTCCGCCAGTTTTCCGTCAAGTTTTCGTCCAAGAAGGCAAGAAATACTTTCCCCGCCGACGATTGCGGGGGAAGGAGACTGCCCAATTGGGCGCCGATATTGATCGCTTGATTGGAATTCCATATTTTAGCTGTAACCGGCCCTTTATATGTCCAGACAGAAAAAATCACGGTGCATTTTGTATAAACGCTTATTTCCTGCATAAAAGGAGAAATTTTCAGAGATATGTCATTGTTGCCGATGGCCGCCATCCCGTATTGGATAAGCCGGCTCCCCAAATGATACATGTTGGTGGTCTTGTCCCGGTAAAGAAGATCCAACCGGGTCAACGTATTTAAGTATTTATAAAGATTGCTCTTTGTAATTCCCGTCGCCTCCTGGATTTCCGTAAATCGTTGCGGGCTCCCTTTTTGATAAATGAAATCAAGGATGGATATTCCAATTTGCAATGATTGAATGGTCGCATTGTTTTTTTCAATTTTCATCACGTTTCATTTCCCCTGATCACATATTTTTTTCACGGGTTGTTCGTCTCCCGCGGTTGTGCTTAAAACGAAACCGCCCCGTTATTTTGTGCGGGATTTGAAAGACTTTCCCTTAATTATGTAATAATATTCCAAATTTAGCAAATATTCATTTGTGAAAAGCACCGACAAATATAACGAATGAAAAATATTGCTTGTTTATGTAAAAAAATAAATACCATTCAAAAAAACGTTGACAATATTCAGAAAATTGGGTTATTATGGCAGTGAACTGAGTTTACTATTTATGGAAATACAAGAAATTAAAGGAAGGTGATCTGGTAGAACAGAGACGTTTTTACATCAAGAAATACCAAAAAACATAAAGAAGGAGACAGATATGAAACTGGTAACATTTACTCGCCAAGACGAGACAAGAATCGGTGCAGTCGTTAAAGAGAATAAAATTGTTGATTTGAATTACGCATTTCAGGCATTGCTGAAAGAACAAGGCAAAATCCGTTATAAGGAAATTGCCGAAGCGTATATTCCGGCGGACATGATAGGATTTCTCCAAGGGGGAGAAGAGAGTCTTTCTTATGCCAAAGAGGCTGTCAGCTTCGCCTTAAAACATGAAAACGTTTTTGCGGATAAAATCATTCACGATTATGAAGATGTCAAAATCGAAGCCCCCCTTTTGAATCCTGGGAAAATCATTTGCGTCGGCCATAACTATCGTGATCATATTCTAGAAATGGGGCGCGAACTTCCGGAAAATCCTGTTATTTTTGCCAAATTTGCCAATACGATCATCGGACCGGAAGATGATATCCCGCTTTATCCAATTTCCGAACAGCTCGATTATGAAGCGGAATTTGCATTTATTGTCGGCAAAAGGGCAAGAGGTGTTAAACGGGATCGGGCATTGGATTATGTGGCAGGCTATACGATAGCCAATGATGTCACTTATCGCGATATTCAGCGCCGCACACTGCAATGGCTGCAAGGAAAGACCGTGGACGGCACGGCACCGATGGGTCCCTGGATTGTTACTGCGGATGAAATGGGAAATCCGGGCGGTCTGGAAATGGTGCTCACCGTGAACGGTGAGGAACGGCAAAGGGCCAATACCGATAACCTTGTTTTTGATGTGCCCCGTCTTGTCGAGTTTTTGTCCAATTTGATGACGCTGGAACCGGGAGACGTCGTTCTCACCGGAACTCCGGGAGGGGTCGGCTTTGCCCGCAATCCGCAGGTGTTTTTGAAGGACGGGGATGTGGTCAGAATTGAAATCGATAAAATCGGCGTCTTGGAAAACAAAGTTACGCTTGTAAAGGAGTATGGAAATGACTGAACAAAATCAAATACAAAGGTACATCGCTTCCATTCAAAATTCCATCGACAAGATGGTTGAAATTTGCGAAGGACTGTCGGAGGAAGTTCTCCGTTTTAAACCGTCAGAAGAAGAGTGGTCGATTGTACAAGTGTTGTCCCACGTGAATGAAGCCACTCCGTACTGGCTGGGAGAAGTCGAAAGAGTTGTGGCGAATCCGGGCGTCGAATGGGGACGCACCCTTCAGGATCCGGCCCGATTGGCCGCCGTCGCCGATCCTGACAGTTTGTCGGTGAAAGAACTTTTATCGGGTTTAAAAGCGCAACGGGAAAAAGTGGCGGAAGTGCTGGGACGTTTGACAGAAGAACAGTTGTCCATCGAATCGCCGCACCGCAACTTTGCCAAGTTCGGGTATAAGCCGGTATCGTTTATTATCAGCCATTTTATTGATGAGCATATTGCGGGACATATTGAGCAAATTAAACGGAATTTAACGAAGTATGAAAAAGTCAAGAGTTAGAACAAAGAAAGAGGGGATGTTCAAATGGCCGAAAAAAATGATTTCATGAAGAGCAAGGAGGTTCAGGATTTTACCAGGGATATTCAGCAATATTATTTGGGGCCTCTCTGGGAAGCGCTTCCCGATTTGATGCATCGCACTCCGGAACCGCAGGCGCAAGCTTATTTGTGGAAAGCGGAATTAATTGAAAAGAAATTGCAGGAAGCCGCGCAAATTTTCACGCCGGAGCGCGGCGGGGAGCGGAGAGCCCTTTACTTCCAAAATCCGGGCTTGTTGAACCGCCAACCTTGGGGATGGGCCTCGGCTACGCAAACTCTGTATGCGGCCGTGCAAATGCTTCTTCCGGGCGAAGTGGCGCCTTCCCATCGCCATTCGCAAAATGCCATCCGTTTTATTACAGAAGGCGAAGGAGCCTACACCATTGTACAAGGACAGAGAGTGTTCATGCAGGAGGGGGATTTCTTAATCACCCCGAAAACACTTTGGCACGGGCATGAACATCTCGGTGACAAACGGATGGTTTGGATGGACGCTCTCGACATTCCGACTGTTTACGCTCTCGGCGGCACATTCTTTGACCCGTATGACGGCTATCTTCAAGAGCCGAATGTTCCCGATAATTTCTCCGAACTCCGCTACCAAGGGGGAATTGTCCGTCCGATCAGCGACCGGAATTATCAGATTGCTCCTCTGGCGAACTTTAAATGGAAGCGGACAGAAGAAGCGATCAAAGGATTGACAAATTTTGATCCGGATCCTTATGACGGCTATGCGGTCGAATACATCAATCCTTCGAACGGAAAGACGGCCAATCCGACAATCGCCGCATGGATGCAGTTCATGCCGAAAGGATTCCAAGGGAAAGCGCATCGACACACACATTCATCGATTTATCACGTCTTCAGGGGCGAAGGATATTCCATCATCAACGGAATCCGCTTTGATTGGAAACAAGGAGACTACTTTGTAATTCCGAACTGGGCATGGCATGAACATGCTGCTACGAAAGATACTTATCTGTTCTCCGTCAATGACTTGCCGATCATGGAGCGTTTTGAGTTGGAGAAGAAACAGGAACTTGAAACAAATAACGGAAGACAAGAAGTGAAAGGCGAATTCGAACCTGTTCTCGTGTAACCGGCTGCTTGCTCATAAACAGGGGGAGTTCTATCAGATGAAATAACTGAATGTTCAGAATTAATTTTTGAAAAAGATCAGAATGAGGGGGTAAAAGGATGGCAAGGGTAAATGAAGATGTCATTATTGTCGGAGGAGGAATCGGCGGTCTTTCCGCAGCTTTGGGCCTTGCGGAAGCCGGACGTTCATCAATCGTTCTGGAGCGCGCGCCGGAATTCGGCGAGGTGGGCGCTGGTTTACAGCTCGCACCAAACGGAACGGCCATTTTGAAACGGCTGGGAGTTATGGAAGAAATGAGCAAATATGCGGTGTTCCCGAAGCGTCTCGTAATCTTGGATGCTTTTACCGGAAAAGAACTGACGTCCCTTGATTTGCAAGCCGAATTCAAAAAAAGATACGGCCATCCGTACATTGTCATGCATCGCGCCGATATGCACAAAGTTCTCTATGAAGCTTGCTTGAAAAAGGGCAACATCAGGCTCATGACGAACAGTGAAGTGGAAAAAGTGGAAGATTTGCCGGACGGCGCCAGAGTTTACTTGACAGAAGGAACCGTCTATGAAGCAGACGCTGTCATCGGAGCGGACGGCATTCATTCGAAAACGCGCAAACTCATATGCGACGATCAGCCGGTTTGCTCTCAATATGTAGCTTACCGGGGCACGATTCCGATGGAAGAAATTATTGAAACGGCGGGCACAGATCCGGACGATGTGCTGATGTTTATCGGACCGAACCTCCATGTGGTTCAATATCCGGTCCGCCGCCGCGAACTTTACAACCAAGTAGTTGTGTTCAAGAGCTTTAAGTATAAGCCGGGTTCAGATGCCTGGAAGGCAAACGACTGGGGTACCCCGGAGGAAATGGATGAACGCTTTAAAGGCACATGCGCAGCGGTACAAAGAGCCATATCCTTCGTATCCCGCCAGTTCCGCTGGGCGATGTGGGACAGAAATCCGATTGACAATTGGACGAAAGGACATGTCACTTTGCTGGGAGACGCCGCCCATCCGATGCTTCAATACATGGCCCAAGGCGCCATCCAGGCTTTGGAAGACGTTGCCCAGTTGACAAACATGCTTCATAAATACGGAAAGGATTATAAAACGGCGTTCATCGAATATCAAAAAGAAAGAATTCCGCGCGCATCACAAGTTCAAACTTACGCCCGCAACTGGGGAGAAATTCTCCATGCCACGGACCCGATTACAATCATGCTGCGCAACGACATATTTGCCAGACGTTCCAAATATGATGTTACCCATGTGGATTGGCTGTATTCCAAGCGGTATGAAGAACCGGTTGTGGCAAAATAACAGTTAGCTACTGTTTGTGCCGGGAAAATGGCCGAAACCGTACCGGATTTTTCGCCGTCATTCAACAAAAAATTGCGCATGCGGACAATAAAACAAAAAACAGACCCGTCGCAGGGTCTGTTTTTTCGCAAAATCACTTAAAAAGTTACTTAAAAAGGTAAAAATTGTATTGACTTTCAAAATATGGTGTTTTTATAATAAAAAATAACTATTTTCACTATTAAGAAAATTAAGTACATAATGCAGAAAAAAATGCGGTGAAAGAGCCAATTGTCTTTGTACTAAAAGAACACGGCTTGCTTTTCAGAAATCAAAGGGGGTAAAAAAATGAGGAAACCGCTTTCGCTTGTTTTGGCAATATTGGCCGCTGTGTTCATGGCGATCGTTGCGGGATGCAGCGCAGGGGCGGGAGGAGGCGGAAATGGGACTTATAATTTTAAAGCGGCTCACGTCGTGCAGGAAAATCACATTTGGCACCAAACCGCTTTGAAGTTCGGTGAAGAATTGGAAAAATTGTCTGACGGCCGCATGACGCTGACCATTTATCCTGCGTCGCAGCTCGGACAGGAAAAAGACATGGTGCAGCAATTGGAAACCGGAACCCTTGATTTCGGGTTCTTGACAAATGCTTATATGAGCACCCGTCAAGATTCGTTGAATGCGTGGTTTCTTCCTTTTGCTTTCGACAGTCTGGAAGAAGCCGTGGCGATGAGGGAATCAAAACCTGTGAAAGAAATGCTGGCCGAACTGGAATCCCAAGGATTAATCGGCCTTGACTTTATTTTTGCCGGAAACCGTCATCTGTTAATGAAAAACGGACATATTTCTTCGATGGAAGATTTGGCCGGCAAGAAAATCCGTATTATCGGCAGTCCGTTGTTTCAGACTTTTTGGGAGCGAACCGGAGCGGGACCGACGGCCATGCCATTGAGTGAAGTGTATACATCTTTGCAGACAGGCGTGATAGACGGGATGGACATCGACCTGGATGCCTTGGTGACGGAGAAATATTATGAAACGACGAAGTATTTGACATTGACAAATCATGCCACATTCCCCGCTGTCATTGTGATGGGCAAAAAATCTTATGACAATTTGTCCCCGGAAGATCAAAAAATTGTGAAAGAAGCGATGAAAAAGGCGGTTGACTGGGGCATTGAAGAGGGCCTGAAACGGGAGAAAGAAAATCTGAAAACGGTGAAAAAAGCAGGTGTAAAAGTCCATCAATTAAAGGATGTGTCTTCATTTGATGAAGTGAAAACATATGTAAATGAAACTTTTTCCAATAAGTCTCCGCTTATCAAAGAATTTTTGCAGGAAATTGAGTAAAAGAGGGGAATGATATGGCAATGATTCATTGGCTCAGCAACATGATTTTTAAGTTGGAAAAATTCATTGTCATCATATTGGGGCTGGTCATGCTTTTTTCACTGGCAGCCGGTGTGGTTTACCGCTATGTGTTGAAATCGCCCCTTGTCTGGTCGGACGAGGTCGCCATTTTTTCCCTTATCTGGCTCACTTTTATCGGCGGAAGCATGAGCGTTAAATTAGGAAGGACGGCAGTGGTCACCATTTTTGTGGACAAGTTTACAGGCAAGGTGAAAAAGTTTTTGTTGGGACTCAGCGTTTTGATCGTCTTAGTGTTTGCCGTTTACCTGCTCTATTTATCCTTGCAATGGCTGTCTTCGCCAAATATTCTTGTGCAGCGTTCCAATTCGATGAATATGCCGATGATTTATGCCTATCTCAGTGTGCCGGTGAGCTTTTTGTTTATCGCCATTCATGCCGTTGATTTATTGGCGCGGCATTTCCGGCAAGAAACGGAAGGGGTGTAACATGTGCTCGTTGCTCTTCTCATTTTTATTGTCCTGCTCCTTCTCCGGGTGCCGATATCTTTTGTATTGGGAATAACCACGATTGTTTACATCATTCTTTCCAATAACATGGGTCTCCTGGCGAGCGCCCCGCAAAGGCTGTATTCAGCTCTTGAAAGCTACGGACTGTTGGCCATCCCATTATTTATGATGGCAGGGGAATTAATGAACTCAGGCGGAATCACAAAGAGGCTCATTGATTTTTCAAAAACATTGGTCGGCCATTTTCGCGGGGGGCTCGCTTATGTCAATGTGTTGTCAAATATGATGCTGGCTTCGATTATCGGTTCGGCGACGGCGCAAATCGCCATGATGAGCCGCGTTATGGTTCCTTCCATGGAAAAGGAAGGGTACTCCCGCGAGTTCAGCGCTTCCACAACGGCAACGGCGGGGCTTTTGGGTCCCATCATTCCCCCCAGCATGATGTTTATCATCTATGGGGTTACATCGGGAACTTCAATCGGGGCGATGTTTCTGGCGGGAATTTTGCCGGGAATTTTGTTTGCCGCGGCGATTGTTATTTTGATCGCATTGATTGGCATGAAACAAAAATGGCCGACCCAGGAAAGAGCTCCGATTCCTGAAATGTTAAAATCATTCTTCCGGGTCATTCCCGCCTTGCTGATTCCCGGAATCATAGTCGTCGGCATTCTCAGCGGCGTGTTTACGCCTACGGAATCTGCCGCGATCGGTTCGGCCGTTGCCGCGTTCGTCGGATTCTTTGTGTACCGTGAATTGAAACTGAAAGACCTTCCGTCCATCATGATGAATACGGCGATCAGCACGGCCACGATTACGATGTTGATAGCAATGGCCAATTTGTTCGGCTGGATGTTGTCCTTTGAACAAATTCCCCAAAATATTGCGGCGTGGATGACGTCTTTGACAGAAAATCCTCTTGTCTTTTTGCTCATTGTAAACATATTTCTTCTGTTCGTCGGCATGTTTTTGGACGGGATTGCCGCATTGGTCATATTGGTGCCCATTTTTATTCCGATTATTGCCAACTACGGCATCGATCCGATCCATTTCGGCGTCATCATTTGCATAAATTTAACCATTGGTTTGTTGACTCCTCCGGTGGGAACCGGCTTGTATATCGCTTCAGCCCTTGGAAATGTAAAGATGGAAACGTTGGCAAGAGCGATGCTGCCGTTTTTGTCGGTGTCCATTCTGGCTTTGTTGATGATCACTTATTGGCCGCAAATGGTTTTGTGGCTTCCGGGCATGCTCGAATGACTCCCGGCCGGCTGCTGATCTCCGGCCGGGTTTTTGCATGAAACAAATTGACCGGCTTATATAAAAAACCGCCAGCCGGCAAAAGGTCGGGGAATAAAATGGGGTTTGCGGACAAATGGAGACGAGAGCGCAATCGCAATAATGAAAGTTGAATAGTTTCGGAATGAAAGAAGATGATTCAGGCGGGGAAAAAGCTGTTTTGCACGGGAACGGCATGCGGATATATTGATGAGTAAACGGTCAGCCAAACGAAACGGGGACGGGGCGTTGAAGCCAGCCTTTGTTTATGCCCGGATGAAACATAAAAGCCATCGTTTTCGGTAGTGCAACTGATACTGTTAAAAGGGTGCGATTGGTTCTGTATGATGAAAACGGTGGCCTTTTAAGAAAGAGAAAAACGTTTCCTGTTGTGCCGGATGGATTCTGTTTTATGGAAAATGAACGGTTTTTAAATGGTTGATCGTGAGAAAAATCGATTCTTCTCTGGCGGTAATCAAGTGGATATATCCGTCCCGGACATTTTCCAGTTTTCCGATTAAATGAGGGTGATCGCCGATATTAAAGATTACCAGCTGGCCTATATGCTTTTCAAGCTGCATGTCAAAGGATCTGGCCAGTGTGAATGGCGCCGGCTGGAGCGGCAGATCTTCGCTCATCAAGCTGTACGGACGCTGATTGACGTGATACGGAATCAGCCATTTCAAATGGTGGAGCGATATGAGCATGGATTTATAAACAGGAGAGTAAAAGACAAAATAATTGTTCATGACACTGGAAATGTACCCGTGCAATGGCTGGTTGCTGGTCACATAAATTTCAGTAAACATGCCTTTTGCAGCGGTGAGAACTTTGCGCAGGGATATTTCCTGCTCATATTCCAAATACGGGGAATCGGTCGGTTGTTCAATGTCGGATTCACTTTCATTTCCGTTTTTAATATGATGAATATGCAATACCGGAATATAAAGGAAATTTTTTCCGTTGAACAAAACGAGGATATCTGTGCCGATATCAATCAGGATTCCGTGAACAATTTTTCCCCCGGATATATGCAAAGTGATCTTGTTGTTTAGATAATCCGTTAATAATTTTTTCAATATATGCCCCCCTTTTTTTCCGGTTTTATTTGTTCGGAAAACCGAATTGAGCCGGGCTGCAGCTCATCTCTGCGGCGAAAAGTCTTTTCTTGGAGGCTCAGTTTTTTCCCGCGGTTGGTCATGCTTTCTTTTGCTTCTTTTTGCGGAACGAAACTCCGTAATAGGTTTTGATTTTTAAAGTGCTGTCGGATGTTCTCTTTTTCTTGTCCTTTTTTTGGCTTAGAGTGAAGGATGTTTTCCACAAAGAAGGGTGTGTTTTGGAATTGTCCTTTTCTGGAGATGCGGCAGAGGCGGCTTTTTCCAGGGACGCTTTTAATTGGCTGCGGATTTGCTCGATGCGGGGTGTTTCAAATAGTACGCTCTTGTTTTCTTTTTCCGTTTTGGAATGGGACAAACCATCTTTTTCTTTTGGCGGCTTTTCTTCTTTTTCATGATCTTTTTTGTCATCTTGTTTGTGGTGCTGGTCTGCAATCTTTCCGCTCGCTGTTTCGCAGGCAATTGTGCGGTCTTTTGGCCGGTCTTTTTTCTCTTCCATTTTTCGGTCGTGATTTTGCTCCTTCTTTTTCTGTTCTTCTTTGGCCGGTTTCCGGCTAGGTTTTACATGTTCGGGCCGGAAGGTGATGATATGGTCTTTTTGAATATATAATTTTTCGTCATTCATCGTCAGAACAATGTGGTCTTTTTCAATGACACTTAAAACGCCCGTAAAGGTCAGTTTGTTTTGGCAATGAACAGTCACCCATGAATATTGATAGTTATCAATGATTTCCATCAAGGAATTTTCATAGTACGGTTCAACAGAGGTGCCATCGACCACAAATTTTCGCGTGTTTTTTGAAAAAGCTTGTATTTTGTCAATGTTAAAAAAAAACGTGCCGTGTTTTTTATCTTTGATAATGAGAAAATCATCCTTGATTTCCGACAAGATTCCCTCAATGTATTCTCCGTCATTTGTATAGAGGCCGATTTGAAAACCAACGATTTCTTTCAGCGATTCAATTAAACGCATCTTATTCATCAACAATCCACTCCTTTTTTATTTTTAGAGAATGTGTAGGTGTTTTTCGGTTCAATGTGTATTTAGGGTATGAAAGGCGGTTTTTGGAGAATTTTTGAAAATTGCCGCTCCGTAAATTCGAAGCGACAAATTTCAAAAAATTATTCATAATGATCGTCTTTTCTTTTGTCTTTGCAATCATCTTTTTTGTGGTCGTCTCTGTCTTTTTTGTGATCATCTTTGTCCTTTTTGTGTTCATCCCTGTCTCTTTTGTGGTCATCTTTCTTTTTGTCATCTTTGTCTTTGTCAATTTTGGAGTCATAGCTGATATTTTTTATATGATAGGTTGCCAGGCGGATAATTTCTTCATGGGATACAATGGTGACATAGTCCTCGTTGGCGTCATGGAGCACGCCTTCGACTTTTTCCGGGCCGCCGCGGTTGATTTTTACCCACTGAAACTTTAAATCTTTTAATAAATCGAGAAAATAGCGGCTCGGTTTGAATGTTAAATGCTCCGGAACTCTTAAGGAAAAGTGCATTTTGTTTCTTGTATTCTCCGTTATGCTTTTAACATGGTGTTTTGTGTAAAATACGATTCCGTCTTCTTCCGTCAGCAGGGTGAAATAATCGTTTGCCACTGACAATAATTTGCCCGTTCTGGAATTTGGCCCGCCCCTGTCAACTTTGATGATTTTTCCCACTAAAGATTCTAATAAATCTTTTTTCATCCCCGAATCTCCTCCTGATAATATGAGTCAATCACACTGTATATATATGTATCATGGTGTGACAAGGTACTATTACATAAGCCCCTTTCCGGCCGCGGAAAAAAAATAGGCAGGAGACGGGGAAACAAAGGAGGAAGGAAAGCCGGACCGCGGCGGACGGGAATCGGGTTTGGGCGGCTTTGGACCGGGAAAAGGTATCTCCGGAAAGCAGGCCACGGCCGCTGACATATTTGCGTTTCCAAGGAAATTTACATGAGGAGATGAAGGCGGCTTTTCAAATAGGCGTTGCGTTCCTTTACAAAGGAAAGAATATAGGAATATTCATTTAAAAACTTTTTTTTATTTTTCTTTACATAAGGGTCTTTTTCTATATACGGTTCAATCCGGCGCAGAAGATTTTTCACAACCGGAGCGAGAAATTCAGGGGTGAATATTTCACTTAAGATCTGTTCGAGAATTTCACGGTACAAGCGCCGGTATTTTGGGCAGGCCAGCAATCTCGCCGTTAATGTATTATAACCGTCAACGGGAATGTAGTCCGGTTCCATTTCTTCGCCGTGCAAATCACGTCCCCATGTCCCGTCGTAATCCCAAGGGGAAATTTCGAATTTGCCCGTTTCACCGTTTCGGTAGAGGGCGTAATTGTGGACAAATCCGTCAAAATTTTGCGTGCAGACAGCCCCGGCCAGCCAGCGCAAATAATTTTCCGTATCCAAATATGTTTCAATTTGTTCGTTGAATTGCTTTTCAGGCGATGTATTGATCATAGCGAGAAATTCCAATAAATGCCTCCGATCTTCTTCGGCGCCGGATTTTTGCATATAGCCTTCATCAAGAACCGGTTTCGGTTCTCCTTCGGCGGTCAGGAGGGAAAAGTTCGCGTCGTCGTTGATGGCATAAAAAATTGGTCCTTCGGGAAGATTTCTTTTCTTCAGACTGTCATTGTTGAAGGATTCCAGTTGAAGATAGACACCTTGCAGCATGCCGTTTATATAGAGGAGAATATGTTCAGCTTCAGGGGCCCACACGCCGATAAAGCGGAAAAAGTCCATCGACAACTTGTTTCTGATGAGAGAAGGATCCCGGTATTCCGCATTTAAATGGAATTCGCGCACATTCTCTTCGAACAGGGGTTTTACAAAGAGGACGTCATATGATTTTTTGCGGAGGGTGCGGGTATGATGGCCCCTGATTCCGAATTTGATTTCGTATGTTTGCTTTCCGTCCAACAACTTCCCCGGAACAAAATCCTCGTTCCAAGGATCTTGTCTTAACGTTCTTAAATCTTTCGGATTGACAAAAATTTTGTATGTTCTCATCCTTTTAGAACCCTCCCTTGACCATTTTCCGTTGTCATGAATGGGCATTATGAAAAACGTCTATTTTTTCAGGACGGGATGTTTGTCCATGGCAAAATCGGACGAATTCCATAGATTGTAACAGATAATGTAATTATATGGGGAAGAGGTGTAATAGTGACGAAGGAGTTTGATGTTTTGGAGTTGCTTGTGAAGGCAGAGGAAAAGGGGCTTGTGGAATTTTTCAGGAAGAATCCGATTGAAAAGTGCTGTGACGACCAAGAAAATGAAGGGGAGTCCGGTAAAGACGGCAAAACTCGCGACAGCAAAGGAAAAAAAGAATCCCGCGGCGGAAAAAGAAGCAAGGGCAAAAAAGGTTCATCGGAGAAAAAACGGAGCAAAGGCCATAAAAAGCACCGCGACGGCAAAAAGAGCAAAGGAAAGAAACAGTCGCCCGGAGGGAAAAAAGGAGATAAGAGATCCCCCGGTCACAAACGGAGCAAAGGTCATAAACATGCTCCCGGCAAGAAAAAAAGCCCCGGCCATAAAAGGTCCCGCGGCAGCAAAGGGAAAAAATAGGGATTCAATAAAACTGAAGGAGGCTGATTTTGACAAGATGCCGTTTGTCAATCAGCCTTTTTCTCTGCCCTTCAACATAATGTATCCCTCCCGGGATGCGGCTCATTTGTTCTATCCTTGAGAAGGCGCGGGGGTGGATATTTGCGGGAATGGTTGTCCCCAGGCACAGAGCAGAAAGCCGGTTCGTTTGTTTTCAGTTTACCGTTGCTATAATGATATGATGTATATAGTCTTACAAAAAACATGCAGGAAGGGGAGCCGGAGGCAAGATGAGAAATTTGCGCGATATATATAACAAGTTAACCGAAAGGGAAGTGCAAATCCTGGGAATCGAAGAATTTGCCAAGTTCGCCGTTTTATTGCCCCTCGTGGTAAAAAACAACGAACCGCATATTCTTTTTGAAGTACGCTCCCGTCAATTGCGGCGCCAGCCGGGGGAAATTTGTTTTCCGGGAGGGAAAAAGGAACCCCATGATAAAAATGCGATGGAAACGGCCGTGAGAGAAACGAGTGAGGAGTTGGGAATTCCGGCTTCCAACATTAAAAATGTAGTGCCCCTTGATTATTTGGTAACCCCGTACGGGAGGATCATTTATCCTTTTGCGGGCATGATCGTAGATGAGGAAAAAATAAACCCCAATCCGGCCGAAGTGGAAGAAGTGTTTTTCGTGCCCCTCTCTTATTTGGAACAGACGGAACCGGAAATTTATCAGGTGCATTGTAAAATGGTCCCGGAAAAAAACTTCCCTTTTCACCATATAGTTGGCGGAGAAAATTATCAGTGGGGAGCCCGCAGCATTAAAGAACATTTTTACTACTATGAGGATAAAGTGATATGGGGGTTGACGGCGAGGATACTTGCTCATTTTCTGGAGCTTTTGCGCAGGAAAAGCTGAAGGGGCGGAAAAGTCGTGCGATGGGCCGAAGAACTTGATAAACACACCTAAATTATAATTATTATAAAAAAGTATTGACTTTAATTTTAAAACAGGTACAATATAAGTAACGAAAATGATAATTAATTGCGGTGGTTTTTGTACAAGCGATACCAGATTGACGGGAGTTGATTGATTTGATAAAGAAAATTTGTCCTGATTGCCATAAAGAAATGGTGCAGCTCAAACATTCAACGATTTGCGCATGCGGACCGAAAATTGTCATCCGCCCGAAAAAAGCATCATAATTTAAAATTTTTTCCTCCATTCGATTTCTGTCATGGAGGATTTTTGCTTTTTTGGGCATAAAAAAAACGGGGGTTTGTTCCCCGTTACATCGTATCGTATTTGTCGGGATTGGAGCCGATCCGTTCGTTTTTATTCAAAGCATTGATTCGTTCCATGTCTTCCGGGCTTAGTTCAAAGTCGAAGATGTCGGCATTTTCTCTAATCCTTTCAGGTCTTACAGATTTTGGAATGGTCACGACTTTATTTTGCAAATCCCAGCGCAAAATGACTTGAGCGGCTGTTTTTCCGTATTTTTTGCCGATTTCCACGAGGGTCGGTTCATCCAAAAGCGTTCCTCTTTTTAACGGAGACCAAGCCTCCAGTTGGATACCTTCCTTTTTGCAGAATTCGTGCACTTCTTTTTGGGTCAGATGGGGATGATATTCAATTTGGTTGACCATTGGTTTGATTTCTGCGGTGCTCAGCAAATCTTTCAGATGATGGACGTGAAAATTGCTGACGCCGATGGCCCGTACCCGGCCTTCTTTATAAAGTTTTTCCATCGCCCGCCAAGTTTCCTTGAATTTTCCCCGTACCGGCCAATGGATTAAGTACAAGTCGAGATAATCCGTTTGCAAATTTTTTAAGCTTGTTTCATAGGCCCTTAACGTGGATTCGTATCCTTGGTCATCGTTCCAAACTTTTGAAGTGATAAACACTTCCTCGCGGGGAATGCCAAATTCTCTAATCGCTTGGCCGACCCCTTTTTCATTTTGGTAAAGGGTAGCCGTATCGATATGAATGTAACCGCATTCGAGAGCTGCTTTGACGGCGTTGATTACTTCTTCCCCGTCCTTCACCTTGTAGACCCCGAGCCCAAACCACGGCATTTCGACCCCATTTGCCAGTTTTACTTTGTCCTTGATGCTCTTTGGCATGTCTCATTCCCCGGTTACAAATAGGAACTCTTGAAGTTATCCCGGTTTACGGTAATTTAAGGACGACATCAACAGGGTTGATTCAGTTTTCCTTTCATGCACTCCGTTTCCAAGCGGGAATACCCAGGCATGATTGTTTACATTTGCCGCCCGCTGGCAAGCGTTTGGAAACGGGGGTTGCGCATGTACCGTTTTTACCGGCTGAAATTTTGCGGCGCTTTTAACCGGGGATGCACCTCCTTTAAATATTTTATAATACTATTGCATTACTTGCTTCATTGTACTTGTCTTTATTTTAACATAGCGAATATACGTTCGTAAATTTTGTATAATTTTCATAGTTTTTCAAATTATTACTGTAAAAACCCTTTTATTGGATGTAACTTGCTCATTTTACAGAAACATGAATAATAGTTGCCGTTTTTTCGGAAGGAAATCTTTTTCATAAAATTTTTCTCATTTTTCGACCCATTTTGAAAGTTATTGTGTAATAATCTATTTTAGAAAAAAAATGTATGTTAAACTGAAAAAGAACATACCGGTTCGCCGACCCGGATTCCGGTGCTTTATTTTTTTGTATTCGCACAGTGTCGTGCTGGATAATAATATGTCATTTTTTCCGTATTTGTTTTCCGGGACGGTGGCTGCCGGTTTGTCCAACAGCGGCAAGCGCCGCTCTATGGCATTTCCCGTCTTGGCAGCGCTTGCAGCTTTCTTTCGGACCGCCGTCTGCCTGGGCGGAATCGGGGATTATTTTTCAGGACAATCATCTAGTACATAATCTATCGGGGGTTGTAGGAGCATTATGAACAGAAAAAAGTTATGGATAGGGATTGGCATTTCAATTTTATTCCTTGTGGTGATTGGCGTCAGCATTTCCCGTGTTGTGGCGAACAAGGCACCGGAAGTGTCGGCGGCTGAGGCGAAAATAGAATCCATTTCGTCCACCTTGATGATACCGGGAACGCTCAAATGGCAAAATGAGCAAGTGGTCTACCAGTCCCCGGAATTGGGGGAAATTAAGGAGATCTTTGTCAAAGAAGGCGATCAAGTAAAAAAAGGACAGCTTTTGGCAAAACGGGAAAACCCGCAGTTGAAGGTGCAAATCGAACAAAATAAACTGCAGATTGAATTCAATAAGAATAAGCTCAAGCAGATTGACAGGCAGTGGGATCAATTAAACAAGGAGCTTGACAGGTTGGCCCGGCAAATCGGGGCCAGGGAGGCTGAAAAGCAGTTGGCCCCCCAGTATGAGCAGCTCAGATTGGAAGCGGAGATGGCACAACTGGAACTGGATCAAGCATTACTGCAAAAAGATGTTCTTGCACAGCAGGAAAAAGACCTGGAGATTACCAGTAGCATTGACGGAACGGTGGTCACGGTTAATCCCGGGACAAGCGGAGGTTCTTCCGTGCAGGAGCCGGTCATTGTGATCGGAAGTGTCGGGCAAATGGCGGCGAGAGGGTATTTGTCCGAGTATGACGCCATGAAAGTGAAAAAGGACCAAAAGGTTATTTTGGAATCGGACGCGGCACCGGGGCAAAAGTGGGAAGGTGTCGTCAGCAAAGTCGGCATACTCCCGGAACAAAAGGGATTAAATTCGGAGAACCGGTTTGTTCAATATCCGGTTGAAGTGAAAATTACGAGCGGGGATCTTCCATTGAAACCCGGTTTCCAACTGACGATGAAAATTGAAACGGAGTCGAAGGAAGCTTTGGTGATTCCGTTGAACGCCGTAAGGTCCGAAAAAAATAAGACTTATGTTTATAAAATTGAGGGAAAAAAGGCCCGGAAAACAGAAGTGAAATTAGGCATTTCTTCCGGTGAAAAAGTGGAAGTGCTCAGCGGATTGAAAGCCGGAGACAAAGTCATCCAAAACCCTTCGGATAAGATTACGGACGGTTTGGAAGTGACCGTTAAATGATTTCATTACGAGGGATAACGAAAACTTATGAAGTCGGCAAAGAAAAAGTGGAAGTTTTAAAAAACATTGATCTGTCAGTAAAGGCGGGGGAATTTGTTGCCATTATGGGCCCTTCCGGTTCAGGTAAATCGACGTTGATGAATATTATCGGCTGTTTGGACAGACCTACGAAAGGCAAGTATTTTCTTGACGGGGTGGATGTATCAGGATTAAAAGATGTTGAATTGGCGCGGGTAAGGAATTCATCGATCGGTTTTGTCTTTCAACAATTCCATCTATTGCCCAGGTTGACAGCCCTCAAAAATGTGGAACTGCCGATGATATACAGCGGAATTGGAAAAAAAGAGCGGCGGGAAAGGGCAGAAGAGGCTTTGCGCAAAATGGGGCTGGCTGACCGGATGGATTACTTGCCAAATGCCCTTTCGGGAGGACAAAGGCAAAGAGTGGCCATAGCGCGTGCAATTGTGAATAAACCCAAATTGATTTTGGCCGATGAACCGACCGGCGCCCTGGATACGAAAACGAGCCGGTCGATAATGGAATTGTTTGCCCGTTTGAACGAAGAAGGGACAACAATTGTGGTCGTTACGCATGAACCGGAAGTGGCCAAATATGCCGAAAGAATCATCATGCTTCGTGACGGCGAGATTGTTCCGGGTGAGGATTATAAAAGGGGGCTTGGCCAATGAGACTGATCGAAAATATTAAAATGGCGTTAAGTTCCCTTTTTGCCCATAAATTGCGGTCGTTTTTAACAATGCTGGGAATTGTTATCGGCGTCGGGGCCGTGATCATTGTTGTTGCAATCGGACAAGGCGGCGAAGCGGCTTTAAAATCGAAGATTGTCGGCTCGGGAAACACTATTGAAGTGTTTTATTCTCCCAGCGAGGAAGAACTGCGCGCCAATCCGAATATTATCTACCAACCCGCTTTCACGGAAGAAGATATAAGGATTCTCGAGAGTATTCCGGAAATTAAATCGGTTGTTGCCTCAAGTTCCACTTACGGTTCCGTTTCTTATCAAGGGCGGGAAACGGATAGCACCATTTTCGGAATTAACGAATCCTTTTTGGAAATTTACGATATGAAAATCGCCAGCGGAAAAAGCTTTTCAGCGGGAGATTTTATCAGTGGAAATCGCGTTTGCTTGATATCACAGTCGTTAAAAGACGAACTTTTTGAAAATGAGGATCCGATCGGCAAAGTGGTGCGCATCGGCACCCAGCCCGTTCAAATTGTCGGGGTTCTTGAAAAACCGAGCGGCATTTTCGCATTGGGGACAAAGGATATCTATGTTCCATTTCAAACGTGGAAAATGATTACCGGAAAAAGTGATATTACCCAAATCACATTGCAGGCCGCTTCTCCGGATGTGATTCAAATCGCAGGCGAAAAAGCAGCTTATCAGTTGAACGCTTTTCATAATACGGAAGACTCTTATCAAGTTCTCAATTATGAATCTTTAGCTGAAGTCATCGGCCAAATTACAAGAATCATGACGGTGACCATCGGCAGCATCGCCGGGGTTTCTCTGTTTGTCGGCGGCATTGGGGTTATGAATATTATGCTTGTCTCTGTAACGGAGAGAACCAGGGAAATCGGCATCCGAATGGCATTGGGCGCCACCAGAATGCAAATACTTACCCAATTCCTGATTGAGGCTGTAATTTTGACCCTTATTGGAGGAATTGTCGGTATTTTCTTCGGCTGGGGAGTGGCGGAAATTTTCGCCTTGATTCTGGGATGGCCGTCGTTAATATCTTGGCAGGTCATATTGATCGGCATTCTCTTTTCAATGGCAATCGGCATTATTTTCGGTTTGCTCCCGGCCAATAAAGCTTCCAAACTGGATCCGATTGAATCATTGAGATATGAATAAATGAATATCAACAGGGCTGCCACAAGACCGGAATACCGGTTTTTGACAGCCCTGATTGGTTTTTCCGGAACTCCGCACTATTGTATCATGTTACCGTTTTGCTGCATGCCGGCGACAGGGGCAAAGGCAGTTTGCAGGATTTGCATATCCCGGTCCGTAAATTGCGGCACTTGATAATAGCCTTTGTGGTTTTGGTAAAGAAACAATTCATAAGCCATTTCCAGCCAATTCGGAATGCTGTCTTGAAGAACGCGGCGGACGACCGGATTCGTGCATTCTGAAGCTGCGGTGGTCATCATGCCGGCCAGATTCTTCATGCAGGTCATCATTAAACCGGAAATGCATTTGTCATCCAACCGGGACAAATCTTGACCGGGCGTCGCCGGTTGGGAAGGGGTCAGGCCGTATTGAACTTCATTGGATATTTGCATTTGATAAGTGCCTGTCGGGCGGGAAGGTTCTTGGCCGGTTTTAACGGATTCGACCATAATGTTGTATTGATCGGTTATAAATTGGCGCTGCCGTTGGAGAATGTTTTTCAGTTCAGGATCTTGGATATATTGTTCGAATAACAAGAATTCATTTAAAGTATTTACAATTCCTGACAGTAGCGCGTGTGTGTCAAGAAGTTCATGAGCACTGTGGTTTTTGGAAACCGGGGTGGCCGGTGTTGTTTGCATGAACGGTTTGTTTTGTTGAAATGGATTGGATTGGTGCTGCATGATAAAACCTCCATACAGTGTGTTGTCAGCCGTGCGTTTTATCAACCGCACACCATTTAGTATGGATTAACCGGCCGGCGGTCATACAAAGCCAAAAACAGGTAACCATGATGATTATCTGGAAACAAACGGATTTCCTGTAATCCAAAAACGCCACGGGTAATCCCGGGCCTCACCGCTGTTTTCAATGCCGATTCGTTTTCCGTGTGAAATTTGTGCGGGATTTTTTCCCCGGATGATGAGCAGAGGCGGCGCCATGAAAGGCCGTCCATAGTCTTCCATTGTGATGCCCAGAGCTTTTGTCAGTTTTCCCGGCCCGTTGGTTAAATTTTTTAAATCGTCCGTTTTTCGCCTCTTTTTCATGAGCGGAATACCGCTCAACGGTTCCAACGCTCTAATGAGAACGGCTTCCGGTTTTTCCCTCGGGCCGCTGACGACATTCACGAGGCAATGGGTATGCATGGTGTATGTATAGGCAAGGCCGGCTTTTTGAAACATGATCTCCGTTCTTTTTGTTCTCCGGTTTCCATAAGCGTGGGAGGCCCGATCTTCTGGACCGAGGTATGCCTCTGTTTCCACAATATAACCGGCCGCAACGCCTTCCTCCGTTTCTTTGACCAATATGCAACCGAGCAGTTTCCGGGCGAGATCCAAAGTCGGCAGGGAAAAGAATTGTTCATCAGCTATTGGTGCTGAAAAAGTTCCTCCTTCATCAAGCGGCAAAGAATATGTTTTCATAAAACATGTTCCTTTCTTGCGGAAGTTATTGATTGTTATTATAACGGGGCTAAAAGGAATAATAAACAGGCTGCCCCTTCGAGAGACAGCCTGACTGAAAAGCGTATTTAATTTTTTATAACATTGTGAAAAAGTTCATAATCAAGTAGACAACGGCTGCCAAAAAGGCAGAAATGGGAAGAGTAATAAACCAGGTAATCACCATTCTTTGCGCAGTTCCCCATTTAACTCCTTTAATTCGATGGGCGCTTCCCACTCCCAAGATCGATGATGAAATAACGTGGGTCGTGCTGACCGGGAGATGAAGAAAGGTTGCTCCGAAAATAACTGTTGCACCGGTTAAATCAGCGGCAACTCCGTTAATGGGGCGAATCTTCATGATTTTTCCACCGACGGTTTTGATAATTCTCCATCCTCCGGCAGAAGTTCCCAGACCGATGGCAAGGGCACAAGAAAATTGTACCCAGAACGGGATTTCGGTCGTCGTCCAATAATTATTGGCAATGAGTGCCATCGTAATGATCCCCATCGCTTTTTGTGCGTCATTGGTGCCGTGGGTGTAAGCTTGCAAAGAAGCAGTTATAATTTGAAAATAACGGAAGTTTCTGTTCGTTTTTGTAAGGTTGTTGTTGCGGAAAATAACTTTAAAAATGCTGTAAATGATAAATCCGGCAATAAAAGCAATGATCGGCGAAAAAATAAGTGCCTCGATGATTTTTAAAAATCCCGAATAATTTAAGGATTGAAAACCGGCGGACGCGATGGCAGCTCCGGCGATCGATCCGATGAGGGCATGGGAAGAACTTGACGGAATTCCGTAGTACCAAGTAATTAAATTCCATGCAATGGCAGCAGTAAGCGCCGCCAGGATGACAACGGATCCGTTTGCCAATGTAAACGGGTCTACAATATCTTTCGTGATCGTTTGCGCCACGCCGGTGAAAGTCATGGCGCCGACAAAGTTCATGGTGGCCGCAAGTAAAACGGCCTGCCTTGGCTTTAAAGCTTTCGTCGATACGGATGTGGCAATGGAGTTTGCTGTATCATGAAAGCCGTTAATAAAATCGAATGTTAGCGCGAAAATGACGATAAGTATGGTTACGAGCAATGTTACATCCATCTTTTAAACCCCTTACGCATTATTCATTATGATTGTTTCTAATGTATTGGCCACATCTTGACAATGGTCGGCAATTTCTTCAAGATTCTCGTATATTTCTTTATATTGAATAATGCGAATGGGGTCTTTTTCTACCGAAAATAAATGCTTTATCGACTGACGGAGGATACCGTCACATTTCATTTCATAATCTTTGATTTTTATGGCATGCTCGCGGATTTTCGGGAGTTTCTTTTGTTCCAAAAGTTCAATGGCTTTTAAAATTTCATCGGTGCAGTATTTAATCGTATTGGCGAATTTAGCCATGTATTCGTCAGTTTTTGTGATGGAATACATTTCAAGCAAGGCCGCCGTTTCTTCGCAACCGTCGAGAACGTCATCCATCATCATTGTCAAACGGAGAATATCTTCACGCTCAATCGGTGTAATAAAGGCCCTGTTCAATTCTTGGATCATTTCATGAACATATGTATCGCCTTTGACCTCAAATTCTTTCATCGTTTCCGAAAAAATTCTCAAGTCGCTGACATTATGAATTTTTAAATCAGCAAAAAAATAAGCCGCTTCTTGCAGGTTGACCGCAATATCACGAAGCAAAGAAAAAAACTTGTCCTTTTTTTTGAAAACCATCTAAATAGCCTCCGTTTAAGTTCATTTTTGGGATATATCTTTCCAAAGTTAAATTTTATATGAAAAATGTCGAAATGTGAATGAAAAATAGAATTTTTAGCAATAAATAGTTTGTCAGGGAGATTTCTCATTCAACAATTTTTTAAAATCAGCGGGAGGTTCCGCAGTGCAGGCGATCGTTTCCATTGTAAAAGGATGTTTGAAACTTATTTGCACGGCATGAAGAGCCTGATGCTTTATCGCGCCGTGGCCGCCGTATAAAGCATCCCCGATTACCGGATGGCCGAGGGAGCTGAAGTGGACCCGGATTTGATGCGTCCGGCCCGTTTCCAATCTGCATGCGACTGCGGTCAGATTTTTTTCGGGATATCTCCGCAGCACTTCATAATAGGTGACAGCCGGGTCACCGGTTGGTGATATGCGCCTCCGGGTGGGATGGTGGCGGTCTCTGCCGATCGGCCGGTCAATTTTTCCGCGATCGTTTTTCAAAATCCCATGGACGACGGCCCAGTACATTCTTTCAATTTCCCGTCTTTGCAGCATTTTATCCAATATGGCGCCCGCAAAGGAATGTTTGGCAAAAAGAACGGCTCCCGAAGTGCCGCGGTCAAGGCGGTGGATATGTTTCATCCGGCCGTTTTCTCCTTTGGCCTGAAGGTAAAAAGCGAGGCCGTTCGCCAGAGTGTTTGTTTCCCCGGGAACGTTCGGATGGGTATCCAGTCCCGCCGGTTTGTTGACAACGATCAAATGGTCGTCTTCATAGATGACATCCAATTCCATATAAACGGGGGCAATGTCATGTTTCTCTTCTTTGAAAATTCTTAATTCAAGCCGGTCATTGGTTTGCAGTTTTTTTGTCCATACGGCCGGCCGGCGGTTGACCCGCACTTCTTTGTTCATCCGCAGGAGATGGACCTGCTTTTTTGATGCTCTCCATATATGAAAAAATATGTCTTCAGTTGTCAGTCCGTGCCATTCTTTAGGAACGATAATTTCCATCCACTCGCCTTTTCGTGCGGTTATGATCATCCATGTTCTTCCTTTCGAAAATGTTTACCTTTGCTTGGAACCGGAGGATTCTTGAAAAAATGGCGTCTTCATTTAATCCTTTCAAAAAATAAAGGCGGAAAGTCCGTTGTTTCTTACAAAATTGAGGAGCCATGGCTATAATTACCACAGTCTAAACGGCCTGGCATATGTTATCCTATGGTTGTAATCAAAGAATGTATTTTCTCATAAGGGTGATTTATGGTGAAAATTGTATACGCTTCTACACCGGAGCAAGAAATGGAAATTAAGAAACTGGCGAACAGATTTTATACGGATATTTTTCCCCTTTATTTTTCCGATGATGAAATTTGTCGATTTGAACAGACAAACGTTTTGAACGTCCCCGATGCAAAGGCCAACTACAATGGCACATTGAGGGAAGCTTGTGAAGTTATTGCCAGTTTGCAAATACTCATTTCCATTCTGGAAACAGCCAAGCCGCGGCCGAATTATGAATGGATTTTTTACCATAATGCACAAACGTTGAATGACTATGGAATCTATTTTCCTTTTCAATATAGCCAATTTACAGAGAAAAAAACAATGGGAAAGGATATTTTCAGCATGTACGTCAAACCAGCCAATGAATGGCTGATATAAAGAGATTGAAG
>CALKIU010000081.1 GCA_937995745.1 uncultured Bacillaceae bacterium
GCCGTTTTATAAAGAATTCCGTTTTATGCGGACGGCCGCCCGATTGATCTGCAACGTCCCGGAAGACAAAGAACCGTTTCCCGTCTTACGCGGAATCGTTTCGGCGCAAAGTCCGCCTTTTCAAGTACAAATAAAGGAAGAACGGTATACACGGTAATTGTATACAAATTTTTTTAGTTAAAAAAGCCCCAAAGTACCCGTTGATTCAAAATTTGCCTCCCCCATAACGATATTTGCGGTTAAAGTGTAATTTGTTATATACGTGCCCGTATACCGGAACCGTGAAAAGAATTTTTTTAGAAGCGGGCCATAAGCTTTTTTTGAAGAAATTTTTCCAAACGCATGGGTGTATATCTTAAACACATCGTATGGATTATTTCACGGAAATCCTATATTTTAAATGTAGACGGTTAAAATTTTACGGTAAAATTGGAGGGATTCCCGAACATGGAACTTGGGTATGTGAACGGAAAATTTGTTTCATTGGACGAGAAAGTGATACCGATCGATGAAAGAGGCCACCAATTCGGTGACGGCGTTTATGAAGTGATTCGTTTTTACGGCGGAAAGCCGTTTATGCTTGCGGAACATTTGGAGAGATTAATGAAAAGCGCCAAAGCAATCCGGCTGCCAGTCACACAAAGCGCGGATGATTTCCGGCAAATCATTTCCACAGCAGTGGAGAAATCAGGGCTGTCCGATTGTTATGTATATTTGCAAATTACACGGGGAATTGCAAAAAGAAACCACCTATTTCCCGATGTTCCCGTTTCCGTAACGATGACCGTACGGGAAGCAATCCCCTTGGCCGCAGAAATACGGGAAAAAGGCGTATCCGCCATCACCCGCGAAGACGAGCGCTGGGCGAATTGCTACATAAAATCTTTAAATTTGCTGCCGAATATTCTCGCTAAACAGGAAGCCCATGATGCCGGCGCTTTTGAAGCCATTTTAATCAGGGACGGTGTTGTAACGGAAGGATCCAGTTCCAATGTATTTATTGTGAAAAACGGCACGGTGATTACTCCTCCGTTAAGCAAACACATTTTAGCGGGCATTACGAGAATGGCTGTATTGAACATTTTAAAAGAAACGGGAATACCGTATGAGGAAAAGAACTTTTCCGAAAAGGAACTTCTCGGAGCGGATGAAGTTTTTATCACAAGCACCACATCTGAAGTCCTGCCGGTCGTTTCCATCAATGGCCTGCCGGTTGGTTCCGGCAAGCCGGGAGAGTTGACGAAAAGAATTTATAAAGAATTTCAAAAGAGAATTCCGTAAACTGATCCGGCGTGTATATGAAGCGTCTTGTTTGCAATCATGAAAAAAGCTGTCCGTTTCTAAATAAAATATTATATGCTGCTTTTTAGACAACGTTATCCAAGAAAGATTTTGCTCTTTCTTGGATAACATCATTTTGGGGTATTCCGGTTGACCGCGGGGAAGATGTTGAAAGAACGGAGGAGTTCAATACGTGAAAATTATTGATTTGCATTGTGATGTGTTGTCAAAATTATGGGAATCAGAGGGACGGGAATCCTTTCTGAATTCACCTTTGCTGGATGCCAATAAGGAGCGCTTAAAAAGAGGACAAATATTTGTCCAAGCATTTGCCATTTGGATCGATCCGGCGGTGAAAACGGAACACAAATTTCAAGCCGCTCTCGAACAAGTAAGCCTGTTTCACAGGGAAATTATTGAAAAAAACAAGGATATCCAGCATATTAAAAATTGGGCTGAGATTAACCAGTTGCGGGACGGGCAGATCGGTGCCATCCTCACTTTGGAAGGAGTCGACTGCATCGGCAATGATTTTGCCAAAATGGAAATCCTTTATGACCTTGGCGTCCGTCTTGTGGGACTGACTTGGAATGAAGCCAATCTTGCCGCCGACGGAGCAGGTGAATTGCGGGGAGCCGGATTAACGGAATTCGGCCGGAAGATCGTCCGTTTTAACAATGAAAAAAAGATTCCTACGGACGTTTCCCATCTCTGCGAACAAGCCTTTTGGGACGTCATGGAATTGGCGGAATATCCGATTGCCAGTCACTCCAATACAAAAAAATATTGCGACCATCCCCGCAATTTGAACGATGAACAAATAGAAGCGATGTTCCAAAAAGGCGGTATGATTCATGTCGTTTATTATCCAGAGTTTATTAAAAAAGACGGCGAAGCAACCATAGCCGACCTCATTAAACATATCGACCATTTATGCAGCTTGGGGGGAGTGAAACAAATCGGATTCGGTTCGGATTTTGACGGCATTTCTTCCAAAGTGCCCGGTCTTGCCGATGCCTCGCAAACCCAAAACTTGATCAATGAGTTATTGAAATATTTTTCAGAAGAAGAGGTCAGGGGATTTGCTTATGAAAATTTCTTAAGATATTGCGAAAAAATGGAACGGACAAATTAGACCGGAGAAGAATGCGGATAACCGGCATTGGCCGCCAATTGATACCGGCTGCGGTTATCTGCTTTTTAGTTTCAGGAACAAATGAATATTTTTTGTTTGATAAGCATCTTCCCGGAACAATGGCATAAATTTAACATATTGATACTGTAAACAGAGTGACATGTTTCCGGGGGAGGATAAAATGAAAACGAAACGGTTGATTTTCACCGTTGATCTTCCGTTAAAAAAGGTATGGAGTATTTTAAGAAATGTTGAACATCATTTGCCTTTGCTGCCCGGTTATATTCGTCACGAAATGGTTGCTGAGAACGAATTTCTCCTTTTGATAAAAAGAAAAAATGCTTGGATAAACAAATGGTGGAACTTGAGAATAACGGTGAAAGAATGGCAAGAACCGTCCACGCTTTCTTTGTCGGTAGAAGAAATGAACAAAATATTATCTGGAGAGGCGTTGGTTCAAACAACGAAAGCGGCTGCGCAAAAAACTTTGGTCAAAATATATTTCAAGTATGATATAAGCGGTTCATTAAACAAATTTTTTGCCCATATGATTCAAACAAAGGACGATGAAGATATCATACAAGAGATAAAGTCTTTTTTGAATGGCATACCCTAAAAACAACAAAATCACCGGCCGGAAAGCATTTTGTTATATTTCATTCATCTTTTTTGATAAAATGGTATTGTCTGTATTAAAATTTGAATATTCATTAAAAACAGAAAATTTGTGAAATATTACGGAGCGGAAGTCATGGTGCACATATTGAAGCAGGAATAGAAGTTTTTTAGGAGGGATAACCGTGGAAAGCCAACTGACTAAATACGAGGAATATATGAGAACGGATGAGTTGCTCGGTTTGCAGAAAGATGAACGGGAGTTATGCTGCCCCGAAGAACTGACTTTTCAAATTGTTCATCAGATTTCAGAATTGCATTATAAATTGGTCATTCAATATATTGAGCTTGCCAAAGCTTACATGGAAGCGAAATGTTTGTCCCGGGCCATCAATGAAATGAAAAAAGTTGACAGCCAGCTCAAACACTTGCTCGAAACATTCAATTTACTGAATGCTATCCGCTCCAAAGATTATATATATATTCGGGAAAATATCGATTTGGAAAGGACAATGGATTCTCCAGGATACAGGGCCGTTTTGGAAAAGGGTTCGCTCCTTTGGGAACCGTTTAAGGCATTGCTGGACGAACGGGGGATCACTGTTTCGCAGCTTTTAAATAAAGGAGACAGTCATTATGAGTTATATCTTTTACTTCAGGAAATGATCAGTTTCGATGAGATTTTTCAGGTTCTGCGAAATTATTACATAAAAAAAGACAAAGAATATGCTGCCGCAAAGAATAACGAAGAAGAGATTGGGTTTTGTTCTAAAAGAACCGGAGAGAAATTCCAATTTTTTCCGGAAATTTGGAAAGCCATTTCCGAACAAATTCAACCTAAGTGACTAAGAGAGGCAAATATAAAAATACATTTCAGAAAATTAAGAAATATATAGCTCGATTGAACCGTTCTGTAAAGATATAACGTTAAATGTTATAATCTTTTCAGAAACGGTTCTTTTTTTATAATGCTCACTTTTTCACGTTCGTTATTTCGATGGCCTTGGCTGTCTTCAACAAAGTGGCAAGCCTTTTTCGGGTTTTGTTGTTGATTTTTTTGAATTGGATAAAATACAGATGGAACCGCTTTCGCCACAGAGCAAGGAAAAACTTTTTTTTCCAAATCGGCAAATTTTTTATTGCTGCCAATTTTTTAATGAAGTATACTATTTTACGTGCCAAACTGCATTAAAGGGGAATGAAAAGATGAATCTCATTAAGGTAAAAAATTATCAGGAAATGAGCAACGAAGCGTGCAGGAAAGTATTGGAAAAAATGAAAGAGGTGGAACGCCCTGTACTTGGATTGGCGACCGGTTCGACTCCCATCGGTTTGTATGAGCGCTTAATCGAAGAGTACAGGAATAACCGGGTGTCTTTTAAAAATGTCGTCACTTTTAACTTGGATGAGTATGTGGGACTGACAAAGGATAATCCGGCCAGCTACTATTTTTTCATGATGGAAAAATTGTTTGATCATATAGATATACCACCGGAGAACATTCACATTCCCAATGGCGTTGCCGATGATTTGCATCAAGAATGTGTGCGTTATGAGGAAATGATCCGCGAAGCAGGTCAAATTGATTTGCAAATTTTAGGAATCGGTTTGAATGGCCATATCGGTTTTAATGAACCGGGGACGAAGTTTACCAGCAGGACGCATGTGGTAAAATTGACGGAATCAACCCGCAAAGCGAACTCCAGGTTTTTCAATTCCATCGATGAAGTACCGACGGAAGCAATCACGATGGGGATTGAAACAATCATGGAAAGCAAAGAGATCATCTTGCTTGTTTCCGGCGAAAATAAAGCAGAGACGGTTGCCCGCCTGCTGAACGGTGAGGTTAGTGAAGATTTTCCGGCATCAATCCTTCATAAACACAAAAATGTTACGGTTATTGCCGATGAAGCTGCATTAAAAAAAGTGTAAGTTTGAATTGGAAAAACGGTTTTGAAAATCCCTTGCCGGGAGTACCGGGCGGCAAATTTTTGCCCGGTCAGCGGCAAGCAAATTTAAGGGTGTCCAAAGAGGAGGGCACCCTTTTTCAATTCCCTTCACCACAGCATATCATAAAGGCGTCTGTCAAAAAGATTGGTATCGATGGGGCAAACGGCAGAATTCCTTCCGTATTGCCATCCCCAAACGTTTGCTTTACAGGGAGGTTGGTGCGGATTAAATTTTGGCGCTTGCCGGGCTTTAGTGACTCCCGGTTCCGGTTCCGCGCTCCAGATGACAAGTTGGACACTGACCTTTTCATCGCGGGCGGCCGCTTCACAGTATGCGTTACTGAATTCGCCATGTACCGGGTCGGCGTATACTCCGGGTTTATAACCGCTTGGAAACATGGCGTCTATAAAACCGCGAATCCATCCTTCGTCAATTTCAAAGTCCTTTTCCAAATTGGCAAAAATAATTTTTCCTTTCGGTATCCCCAGTCTGCGGGCATGGAAGACGCAATTTTGCGCAATCACCCTGCCGTTACGGTAACCGGTTGCCCGGGAAAAATTGCTGAAAATGGGCAAAACTTTTGTGCCGCTGTTGTGTAAAAGTTCCGCTTCATCTCTTGTAAGGCCGGCGACTTTACCGGGGATGGGAGAAAGATAACGTCCCCAAAACAATGGCTTTCCGAAGTTGTACAAAACACAATCATATGTTTCCTTTGTCACTTTTTCGGCTGAATCCACACCCCAATAAAACGGCAATCCCCATTCTCCTTTCTCTTTCGTACTAACCTTTATATGTATATTTCGATCCGAGTGGTTTGATTCGGAAACGGAGAAAGACAATCGCAGTGTGAAGGAGGGAAGGGAATGTCCCATCTTCCAGCCAAGGAGAAGGGTGCCCTTTGTTCCGGAAAAAATGAAGGGGACGTATAAATACGTATAAATAGATGAAGATGAAGCGGGTGGCCGCTTCATCTTTTGACATAGATATATTTTTCTTTCTTTTCGGTTACTTTCCCGATAATGGCGCAGTATTGCATCCCTTTTGCTTGTAAATCGTTCAAATACCGACCTGCTTCCTCTGCATTCAAAGCAACCAATAATCCGCCCGAGGTAATGGCATCACAAAGGATAAGTTGTTCTTCCAACGTGATATCCTCATCATAATGTACATCATTGGCAAGCCATCTATGATTTGCTTTTGACCCCCCGGGCACAACGCCTTCTTTTGCGAGTTCGAGTGTGCCTTCAAGAACAGGTACCCGGGTGAGAATAATCTCAAAGCTCACATCGCTGCCTGTGGCCATTTCAGCGGCATGTCCCAAAAGGCCGAAGCCTGTAATATCGGTAACGGCGCTCGGCGAGTACTTGTGTAACGTTTCGGCCGCTGTTTTATTTAGCATGGCCATAATTTCCGTAACTTCTTTCTCCTGTTTCTCGGTAGCCTTTTGTCGCTTTATTCCGGTTGTGATAATGCCGACGCCCAAGGGTTTGGTCAAGATTAACAGATCCCCCGGTTTGGCTCCGACATTTTTCCAGACTTTATCGGGGTGGACAATACCGGTTACAGAGAGGCCGAATTTCGGTTCCTGATCGTCGACAGAGTGGCCGCCGATCGTTACCGCGCCCGATTCTCGCACTTTGTCGCCGGCACCTCTCAAGATGTCCGCGAGGATTTCCGGACCTAGTTTTTTGATTGGATAGCCGACAATGTTCATTGCCGTTTTCGGAATTCCGCCCATCGCATATACGTCGCTTAAGGCATTGGCGGCGGCTATTTGCCCGAACATATACGGATCATCCACAATCGGAGTGAAAAAGTCCACTGTTTGGACAAGGGCAATGGAATCAGTCAGTTTGTAAACACCCCCGTCATCGGAGGTTTCATTTCCGACAAGCAATTCGGGAACAGGCTCTTGTTTCGGTAATCGGCACAGAACCTGTGCCAGGTCGCCGGGACCTATTTTGCATCCTCAGCCCGCCTTTTGCGACAAAGTTGTCAAGCGGATTTTGTCTTGTTCGGTCATTTTTATCACCTCCTACTTTAGTATACAATGTCCGGAACGCTTTCACATTTGAAAGAAATAGCAAACATCATCAAACAGAACTTTTTTTTGCGGAGGTGATATGTAAAAAAACAGCCGGAAAGCAGAGCTATAACGCCGTTTATATAGTTACCATAAATATATTATGTTAATCTAATGGTTAAAAAAACCATTATAAAACGGGGACTTTGCGGCTTTTTCCGCACTTCCACGGTTCCTTTGAAATATAAATTTCCAAAATGCCGTTTTTGAAGTAGGCGCTCACTTTTCTTTTTGTAACCGGGAATGGGAATTCGATGACCCGTTTCTTTTTTGCGGCAGTTTCCATTGCTGCGGCGCAGATGGCAACCCTTTTATCGTCCAAATATACAGAAATGTCTTGCCGGCGATAATTGTTCAGTAACGCTTCTATAATATAATCTTCATATGTTTCAAAAATATCAATATGAAAAGTTGTTTCATCCAGCTGTTCCGTCAACGGATCGAGGAATAGTTTTGTCAGCCATTTCTCCATTTCGAGCGATTCTTTTGAAGAATCATCATTAAAGTTTGACATGATGATCTTCATTCCCCTTTTTGCCGCCATTGATTCGGCAGCTTTTTCATTTTCTTAATGTATGGAAAATAGTTTTATGACAACGTTCTTTCGGTCGGAATGGGGTAAACGTTGGGGCATAGACGCTTTAGTGTGATAAAGCAAAGGATTAAAAAAGGTGTCACTTTATTTTATTCAATACTGCGAAAAAGGTGCCCGTGTTATAATAAAAACGAGTGTTTTTTTGACAATTTCCGTTTAAGATGGAGGATACAACATGAAAAATTTAGTCAGACATCTTCCTCCGGTCCATGAAATCCAAAAAGACCCATTTTTTGTTGAATTGTTGAACGAATTTGGATTAACCCAGTCTCATTTGACAAATGCGGTTAAATCGGTATTGGACGAATTTCGCAGCCAAATGTTAAAAGGGGCCTGGTCAGGACCGGAACCGTGGAAAAAAGAGTTTAAGGCATTTTTATTCGAAAGCATAAGGGAAAAAGTAGGGACTACATTTCAATACACTTTAAAAAAGGTTATTAATGCCACGGGAACGATTTTACATACAAATCTCGGGCGGGCGAGATTAAGCGAAAATGCTATTAGACACGTAATTGAAACGGCTTGTTCTTATTCCAATCTGGAATATGATTTGCACCATGGCGTGAGGGGTTCCCGCCATACCCATGTCGAAGAATTGTTAAAGGAGATCACCGGGGCGGAGGCCGCGATGGTTGTAAATAATAATGCCGCCGCTGTTTACCTTGTGTTGAGGGAATTGGCAAGGGGAAAAGAGGTGATTGTTTCCCGGGGAGAATTAGTGGAAATAGGCGGTTCTTTCCGGATTTCGTCCATCATGGCAGAAAGCGGAGCCATCCTTGTTGAGGTAGGGACGACAAACAAGACCCATTTTTATGATTACGAACAGGCCGTTTCCGAAAATACCGGAATGATCATGAAAGTGCATACGAGCAATTTCAAAATTATTGGATTTACCGAGTCAGTGCCGACGGAAGAACTGGCCCGGCTGGCCGCTTCATTAAAGGATGTCGTCTTCTACGAAGACCTTGGCAGCGGTGCACTTTATGATTACGGTCAGCACGGGATAGGGAGCGAGCCTGTCGTCAGCGAGGTTTTGAAAAAAGGCGCCGATCTTGTCTCTTTCAGCGGCGACAAATTGTTGGGCGGTCCACAAGCAGGAATTATCGTCGGCAAAAAGCATTTGATTGACCGGTTGAAGAAAAACCAGCTGGCAAGGGTTGTTCGTGTCGATAAAATGACAATTGCCGCTTTGGAGGCTACGTTAATGGATTATATGAAAGGCATCGCAGGCTTGAAAAATATTCCTGTCGCCCGTGATTTGTTAACTACCAGAGAAGAGATGGTGAAAAGGTCGAAAGCTTTTGCGGAAAAGCTCCTGTCAATGACCGATCAATATTCTGTCGATGTCCGGGACAGTATCGGCCAAGTCGGCGGTGGAACCATGCCGGATGTGGAACTTCCGAGCGCGGCGGTATTTATCAAGCACAAAGAATTGGACGGGGAAGACATTTCCGTAAAATTAAGGAGGGAGCATAAACCGCCGATTATTGTACGCATTCAGAAAGATGAGATCGTTTTGGATTTAAGATGTGTAACCCCCGAGGAAGAGGAAATCATTTTATCCGCCTTAGCCGGTTTGTGAAAGAGAGACCTTTTATCAGCAGAGAAAACATTTTCGCTGATAAGAGGTCTCTTTCTCTTTGCGCGCACGCCTGGCTAGACAAGTGATTTACAATCCGTGATGGGGATTATGTTTTTGTCCGGTGTGATTGCGGTTTTTTACTTTTTTGGAGCCGCTTAAAGGCTCCGGCTGCCCGGGATTGTGGCCTTTCGGGCTGTTTTTTCGCATATCTTTGCCGTCGTTTTTATTCATAATCCATCCCTCCCGATTTGTAGGATGCTGCCGAAAAGTTGTTTTATTCGGTATATTTCCGGAGATGAATGCACAATTTAATTTAAACTTTGTGAAAGGAGTGCAAGAACGTGCCTTATCACAAAAACAAACAACAAGCTTTTCAAGCGGCGCAGCAGGGGGTCAACGAAGCAAAAGAAGTATATGAAAATATTGACAAAGACAGTGCTGATTACGGCCGACAGTTGAAGCAATTGCAACAAGAAGTGAATGAAGCATTCCAGCAAATTGAAAATGCACTTGAAAATGCCTCGGAAAAACAGAGGAAAAGATTGGAGAAGTACAGGGAAGAGTTGCATTTGATCGCCGAGGATACAAATCTTTTTTAACAGCAAACAGCTCGCCGTTATGGCGAGCTATTTTATTGATTAATCAACTTTTTCAGGTTATATTTTTTTATAGTATTTGTATAAAACTATTGATTTTTCTTTCTTTTCCTATTATTTTGTTTTTGGGCTTCGGTTAAAGGCTCATTTGAAAATTCTTCATTGTAACCGGCGCCTTTTCCTTGCGCTTTAGCAGCGTTCATGCCGGGGATGACATGATTTGCTTTCCGTTTCGCCAATTTTTTCACCTCCCGCATGATTTATTGTGGCACGGGAAAGCATCCTCATTCACGGTTGCGGGAGAGAAGAGAACAGCACAATTTTTTTGAGAAATTTGAAATTATAAAAAGAATGACAAAATTTTATGGCAAAATTCTTAAGATTATTTCTTTGAAATAAGTTTTTCAGGTTATAAGAAAAACTTATTGAAAACAATAACTTTCTTGTTATTTACTTATGTCAAAGATTGTATTAATATAAGGAATGTAAGAAAAGTTGGGATGGGAGTAAATGCTCAAACTTTTCAAACAATTAGACAGAAAATAGTTTTTGTAATTTATCAGAGGGGGGATTTGCATGTCAAACAAAGATGTGTTTAATGCACGCAAGTCGTTTGAAGTAAACGGCAAACGTTATCATTATTTCGATTTAAATGCTCTTGAAGAGGCAGGGATTGGCAAAGTATCCCGGCTGCCGTACTCCATAAAAATTTTGTTGGAATCAGTCCTTCGTCAATATGATGGACGGGTTATCAAAAAAGAGCATGTAGAAAATCTGGCAAAATGGGGAACGGATGAAGTTCAGGACATAGATGTTCCATTTAAACCGTCACGCGTCATTTTGCAAGACTTTACAGGCGTTCCCGCCGTTGTCGATTTGGCGGCCATGCGGAAAGCAATGGCAGATATGGGCGGAGATCCGCAAAAAATCAATCCGGAGAAACCGGTTGACCTTGTCATTGACCACTCCGTTCAAGTTGACAAATACGGCACGAGCGATGCCTTAATGGTAAATATGAACCTTGAATTTGAAAGAAACGCTGAGCGTTACCAATTCTTGAGCTGGGCGCAAAAAGCGTTTGATAATTACCGCGCTGTACCGCCGGCAACCGGTATCGTTCACCAAGTAAACCTTGAATACTTGGCAAGTGTTGTTCATGCTGTTGAAAATGAAAACGGAGAGTACGAAGCGTTCCCTGACACACTCGTCGGAACAGACTCTCACACAACGATGATCAACGGTCTCGGTGTGCTTGGTTGGGGTGTTGGCGGTATTGAAGCGGAAGCCGGAATGCTCGGACAACCTTCTTACTTCCCGGTACCGGAAGTAGTCGGGGTAAAATTGGTTGGAAAATTGCCTGACGGCGCAACGGCAACAGACCTTGCTTTGAAAGTAACCCAAGTCCTTCGCCAACATGGAGTAGTCGGCAAATTCGTTGAGTTCTTCGGACCCGGGGTATCAACATTGCCGCTTGCTGACAGAGCCACCATTGCCAACATGGCGCCTGAATACGGTGCAACTTGCGGATTCTTCCCGGTAGATGACGAATCTTTGGATTATCTCCGTTTAACGGGACGTTCCGAAGAACATGTGCAGCTCGTTGAAGCATATTGCAAAGCCAACGGCTTGTTCTTCGATCCGGAATTTGAACCGGTATACACAGATGTAATTGAATTAAATCTTGCCGAAATTGAAGCCAACTTGTCCGGTCCTAAGCGTCCGCAAGATTTAATTCCGCTGTCACAAATGAAAAAGAAATTTGTTGAAGCCGTTACAGCTCCTGCTGGAAACCAAGGCTTCGGTCTCGATGCTTCCGAGTTTGAAAAAGAAGCAACTGTTGAATTTGCAGACGGCGAAACGGCCACAATGAAAACGGGAGCTGTTGCCATCGCAGCGATTACAAGCTGTACGAACACTTCCAACCCATATGTGTTGGTAGGTGCGGGCCTGGTGGCGAAAAAAGCCGTCGAATTGGGACTGAAAGTTCCTAAATATGTAAAAACATCACTGGCACCTGGCTCCAAAGTCGTTACCGGCTATTTGCGCGATTCAGGATTACTCTCCTACCTGGAACAAATCGGCTTCAACGTTGTCGGTTACGGATGTACAACATGTATCGGAAACTCCGGTCCGCTGTTGCCGGAAATTGAAAAAGCCATTTCCGAAAATGACTTGCTCGTAACATCTGTTTTGTCAGGTAACAGAAACTTTGAAGGCCGGATTCATCCGCTCGTTAAAGGCAACTACCTGGCTTCACCGCCGCTTGTAGTTGTATATGCATTGGCAGGAACGGTAAATATCGATCTCTTGAACGAGCCGATCGGAAAAGATAAGGACGGCAATGACGTTTACTTCAAAGATATTTGGCCGAGCGCTCAAGAGATTAATGAGTTCGTGAAGAAGTACGTCACACCTGACTTGTTTAGAAAAGAATATGAAAATGTGTTCAGCGACAATCCGCGCTGGAACGAAATCGAAACGAGCGATGAACCGCTGTACAATTTCGATCCGAATTCAACCTATATCCAAAACCCGCCGTTCTTTGAAAATCTGAAACCTGAGCCCGATGAAATCACACCGTTGACCGGATTGCGCGTCATCGGCAAATTCGGCGACTCTGTGACAACAGACCATATTTCACCGGCCGGAGCCATCGGCAAAGATACACCTGCCGGAAAATATCTGATTGAAAAAGGCGTTGCCGTACGCGATTTCAACTCTTATGGTTCCCGTCGCGGCAACCACGAAGTCATGATGCGCGGAACGTTCGCTAACATCCGCATCCGCAACCAAATTGCGCCCGGCACTGAGGGAGGATACACAACATATTGGCCGACAGGCGAAGTCATGTCAATTTATGATGCCGCCATGAAATACAAAGAAGCTGGCACGGGCCTTGTCGTAATCGCCGGAAAAGACTACGGAATGGGTTCTTCCCGCGACTGGGCGGCAAAAGGTACGAAGTTGCTCGGCATCAAAGCCGTAATGGCGGAAAGCTTCGAACGCATCCACCGTTCAAACCTTGTATTGATGGGCGTGCTTCCGTTGCAATTTAAAGAAGGAGAAAACGCCGAAGTGCTTGGTTTGACCGGAAAAGAAGTGTTCGAAATTCAAATAGACGAAAATGTGAAGCCTCGTGATTATGTAAAAGTTACCGCCACTGACGAAAACGGCAATAAGAAAGAATTTGAAATGCTGGTCCGCTTTGATTCCGAAGTGGAAATCGACTATTACCGCCATGGCGGAATCTTGCAGATGGTACTCCGTGAAAAATTGAAAAACTAAGTGATTTGTCAATGACCCTCGAGGAGTTCGGCAGCAGCCATGCAGAAGCGCGAATTTGTGGCGTTTCTGCTCTGCTGTCCGAACCCTGCTGAAGGGTCTTTTTTTGTTTCATTAAAAAACCGGCTTGAACGCAACCAAGCGGCAAAGTTTCACCGGGAAATCATTTCAACTTGGGGGAATTTCAGAGATTGGAACCGGGACGATAGAAAGAGTTTTTTGCCATGAAATCAACGTTATTATAAGCCGTTTTAACACCCAGCCTTTGCCGGCAAGTCTGAGAAAATATTCACTGCAAAAAATGTATAAAAAAAATCATAGCGGGCATTTTAGATCAACAAAGTTTTTCCAAATATCTTTTTTTGGAGGATTTTGTCATGAAAAAAGTGATTGTACCGGTTTTTTACGTATTTATCTTAATGGCCGGAACTGCTTTTTTGCCCGCCCCAACTGTGGAAGGAAACAGCACGGGAGCAGCACCCGGCGAGAAAGCCCCCAATTTTGCATTGGAAGACTTACATGGCAATACCATAAAGTTATCTGATTATAGAGGAAAAAAGGTCATAGTGCTTTTTTGGACGGACTGGTGTCCCGCATGCATGGAAGAACTTCCTGCATTCAACCGTTTTTATGCGGAGGCGGGGGACAACATCATATTATTGGCGGTTCATATTGATCCGACAAACGATTTGCCATCCTTTGTCAAAAAGAAAAAGATCCTTTTCCCCGTATTGGCGGATCACAAAGGGAAGGTTTCCCACATATACAGGGTAAACGCTGTGCCAACGACATATTTTATTGACGAAAAAGGGAGGATCACGAGAAAACATGTAGGGGTTCTTTCATATGAAAATTTGCAGGAATATTGCAAAGATTAACGGGAATACATGTTTATTACAATGAACGCGGAATTGAAATTTTCATGGATGCATTTAGAAGAAAATGTTTTTAAAAGCGTAAAAATTAATGGTCAAAAAATTTTCGAAAAGTTGTAATAATTGAAATATTTTTTAGAAATAATGATTGATATAATGTACATTGAGGAAGGTGAGGAACAATGAGGAAACCACGGAAACTTACTTTTGAAGAATTGGTATTAGAAAATAAGAAGCGCCTATTGGAAGATAAAGAAGCACTAAAGAAAATTGAAGAACGATTAGAGAAAAAATATTTGGAAAAAGCCCAATAAACAACGCTGGCCCAAGTAATACTTTCCATCATGGAATCCCTCCTGTCCGGTCATCCTAACAGACAGGAGGGATTTATAATGGCCAACAAAAACACGGTCAGAAGTTCACAAAATCACTTTGCCCCAAATCATATCGGAACGAAACCGAGGGGATTTGGTGGAAACAAGGGCAAAAAAATGCAAGACCAAAGCGGACAGCATCCTGACGTGATACAAACGAAAGGCGAATAAATTGAGCCCCCGCCCGAATGCGCGGGGGAATTTTTTTGGAGAATTTCTTTAAAAGAATAATTTTCTTTACGGGAGAAAAAATAAACTTCAGCATCCAATAAAACAACAGGAGGTAACTTACATTGGCCAAAAATAGACCAAAACCCGACGACCGCAGCGATAATGTGGAAAAGCTGCAGGAAATGGTGCAAAACACGATTAAAAATATGGAGGAAGCCGAAGCGGCCATGGAGTTCGCCGGAGAAGAAGAACGGCGAAGAATTGCGGCGAAAAATCAACGCCGCCGCGAAAGTATAGAAGCGATGCGCCAAGAAATTAGAGACGAGTACCGCGCCAGAGAAAGAGGCTATGAAGAAGAGTAAATGTCGTTGTTCTCAATGTTCATCTTTTTTAAACTTAACCAAATAAAATGGTTAAGTTTTTTTTATCCTTTTTTCGCGCCGAACAGACCGGGCGGA
>CALKIU010000082.1 GCA_937995745.1 uncultured Bacillaceae bacterium
TTATCAAATGAATAGGACACTTTCTAAAATTGTCTACTTAAGTAATACAATAGCAGACAGAGGGAGAGGACAGAGGGACAGGTTTGCCGTCCCGGCGGTTTCCGTGGGACAGGGGGACAGGAACCTCGTCCCATTCACACACGACAGGGGCGGACTGCAAACTGGTCCCTTTCAAGCTCGAACAAACCGGAAAGGGCTTCCTTTAAGCCAATTTGATTGCACTAGAATGCTTGCGTTCCGGTTGCCAGGGCCGGCATTTGCAACGGGATATCCCCTGGTGTTCCCATGCGATCCCGGTTCCGGTGTTTCGGACACTGCGGGGATTTTTCCGAATACGGTTGCGGACGCAGGAACCGGGGCCGATTGTCCATTTTTTGAAAAATAAAGGTTCACATATTGCGGTAAAAAGCCTCTCCAGGGTCGGAGAGGCTGAAGTTTCATAAACCATATTCGTTTTCCCACCATTTTCGGGCCGCTTCCACTTCACTGTAGGTTAATTGGTGGCCGAAGTTTTCCCAGTGCATCGTTACGTTTGCCCCGGCGTTTTCCAGCAAGGTTTTTAGTTCTTCCGATTCGCCGGGCGGACAAATCGGATCATTGGTGCCGGCGGCGATGAACACAGATTTTCCTGACAAGTCCGGCAGTTTCACGCCCCGCCTCGGGACCATCGGATGGTGAAGGATGGCTCCTTTCAAGGCATCCCGATAGTGAAACAAGAGGCTTCCCGCAATATTGGCTCCGTTTGAATATCCGACGGCTACGATGTTACTCCTGTCAAAACCGTAACGGGCTGACGCTTCATCCAAAAATTCATTTAATTCTTTTGTGCGGAAAATCAGGTCTTCTTCGTCAAAGACGCCTTCTGCCAAGCGGCGGAAAAACCTCGGCATTCCGTTTTCAAGGACGTTTCCCCTCACGCTTAGGACATTGGCCTCCGGGTCAATTTTTTCCCCCAGCGGCAACAAGTCATATTCATTGCCGCCTGTTCCGTGGAGGAGCAATAAAGTCGGTTTCTCCGGATTCGGGCCTTTTTTGAAAATATGTTTCATGATCTCACCTCCGTTGCGCGCTGCAAGTAAATGCATTTTTATGCGTTCCGAATTTGGCCTGATTCGGTCGGGAATTTGCCTGTTTCATGTTGTTCCGTTCTATCTGCCGGAATCGGTTTGGAATTGGCGCAGCCGGCCGGACAGCGGACCCGGATAGGCGCGGTTTTCACGTTAAAATCGGTGCGACCGGTATAGGCGAGCCTTTCTTGTGAAAATCGGTGCGCTCGGCCGGTGAACGGTATTGGCGAGCCTTTCATGCGAAAATTGTTGCGACCGGCCGGTGAACGGCATCGCCGTGCTTTTCGTGAAAATCGGTGCGACCGGCCGGCGAACGGCATTGGCGTGCTTTTCGTGCGAAAATTGCTGCGACCGGCCGGCGAACGGCATTGGCGTGCTTTTCGTGAAAAAATCCGCAAGATGCTCCTGGCATGTGAAAGTCCAGCTGTCACATATTCCATGCGAAAATTGGACCGTCGCACCTGGCATGCGTAAATCAAGCCGTCGATCCTTTTCATACGCCGATTCGTAATGGCCGCGCCTCCCATGCTCCAATCCGGAATCAACGGCTATCCATGCATTTGCCGGTTTATCCCGCATTTGTTGTCCGATCTGTGTTTTCCGCCTTTTTTCGGGCTTGGCCGGCAAATTTTATTCGGGTCTGGGAATTTCAAAGATTTCTCCGATTTTTGCATAATTATGGCCTGCCAGCCGGCTGACGGCAGCCAAGCCCCGCGGGTCGATGCGGCCATTTTTATAAATATCGTCTTTAATATGATATCGGACCACTTTTCCGATAATGAAATCGCAACCGGGCGCGTCCGTTCCCCCGAGTTCAAGGGCCCGCTCAAGCACGCATTCCATGCGGATTTTCGCTTCCTTGATTCCCGCCACGGACACTATGTCGCTTTTCACGGGGGTTAATCCGGCATACTCGATTTCACTTTCATCCGCCGGCAAACTGGCTGCCGTTTCATTTATTTTTTTCACATGATCTTCATCAACAATATGGACGACAAACTCCCCGGTTTGGATGATGTTCCTCGCCGTGTCCTTCCGCTCCCCTTTTGACCGCTGGACAGACAGGGAAATGAGGGGCGGATTGGACGATACGATATTGAAACTTAAAAAGTGTTTAAATGCCTTCTGAGCGTTTTTCAGCTTCTTTTTAAGTCGCATTTTTTTAAAAAACCGCTCAGAAACGAATCTGAGCACTCTCAGGGGCATTTCTCTTTTTCTCTGAACCTCTCAACCGCAAAATAAAAAATGCTCCTGCTTTTCAAGCAAGAGCACCCTCCGCCGGCGGAAACGGCGGAAAGTTCATTAAACACCTGTAGGGTTGGGAAACTTGTTCCCTTTCCTACCCCTCAAATAGTATACCACCTTATTCAACTGTCCCGTATTCGCCACCCCGCTTTTTATTCCACGGTTCGATTGACAACGAGCCTCCGCACCCTCAAACTCCCAAAGGCAACCCCGCAGGGCGTAAACCGCCCTACGGGGCCACCTCCGGCAGTTTGCTTGAGAGTGCCTCTCATTGTCAATCGACTTTCGCGGCATAAACGCTCGTTTCCTGCGCTCTCAACGCTCCATATCCATCCCATGATCTCTCCTTTTCGACCTTTTTGCCTCTTTTTGCTTTTTCTCGTTTTGCTCTTCATCGCTCAAATACTGTCCAGCGCCTGTTTCCTCTAACTCACTTCCAAAAAAGCGCTTATACAAAGGCATTTTCATTTTTTGGAGAATATAGGCTTTCACATAACCCAGCTTCATCGCCATTTCTTGTTTTTGTTCTTTGAACGTTTCGATGAATTTGCTAATTGAACGCTTCAAAACGAGATTCTCTGTTTTCAATTCTTGGTTCTCTTGTTGCAAAGCCGCCTTTTCTTTGCTCAAACGGTCTCTTGCTTTTTTTAACTCTTCAGACCGAGACCGTTCAAGCCGGTTCTCGTCTTCCAAACGCTTATTTTCCTTACGCAACACGTCTGCTGATCGGGCGAGGCTCTTCAATTGCTCATAATCTTCTTTGCTCATTTTGACGCTCTTGGAAGAAAGGAAACCGCCTATTTCCTTCACCTCAATTCGATCAACCGCCCCTGCTTTATAGGCTGTTTCTTTCAAGTCTTCCAGGCGTTCCTCGATCTGCTTTGATGCCTGCTCATGTTCCGCCTTTTGGATCTCCAGTTCCTTAATCTCTTGCTTCAACGCTTCACGCTTGAACTGGTTCATTTCGAGATACTTTTTATCTGACGGCTCCCCTCGCAGCAAACCCCATTTTTCATTGTGACGGCCGATCGCTTCCTGCAGCTGCTTCATCTCCACGTTGTTGAAAATCTGCTTGGCCGATAGCTTTTTCTCTTTTGTAATCGGCACAACGCCCACGTGCATATGTGGCGTTTTCTCGTCTTTATGTACGACAGCATACATCACATTTTCTTTCCCATAGCGCTCCTGAAGAAACGCCAAATTCGATTGAAAAAATGCCTTTTCGCGCTCCGGCGAAAGCCCCTCAAAAAATTCGGGGCTGGCTGAAATCATGAACGAACAGCACCGGACGGCATCTTTCCGAATGGCGCGCTTCGTTTCCACGTTCTTTGAAATATGCTCATTGATGATGGCCTTATAATCAATCTTCTGCTGGTGCAATAAATCATAATTCAGCTTCGTCCGGCTCTCATCAATATCTGGGTTCGTATGACTCTCTTTTTCTCTCTGATTATGAATTTGCAGACCCTTCAAATCCGCATTTTTGAACTTCCGCATATTGCAAATGATGTAAGACATTTTCCTCTCACGCCCTCCCCGCTGAACCGCCATTTTTCCGGCGACACTTCCATGTAAAGTATAGCCCGCTATACTTTACTCCGTAAAGTGCGGGCTCTGCCGAGGGCTGGGACAGTCGCTGTCGCTCCTTCTGATCAGCTCCGCTGATAGGAAAAAGCACCGAAGAAATCGGCGCATTTTTTTCCTAAATTCAAGACCTCGGACGCCGTCCGAACCCCATAAAAAAATCAGCATGCCTATTGGCTGCCGATTTTCAAATCATTGCGGACAACACAAAAAGAGTCCGCCGGGCATGCTTTTCTAAAAACAATTCGCAACAACATTAGTTAAACTAAAGAAATCCAATAATGCATTTTTAACATCCTTAGACAACCCTGATGAAGCCTTATCTAACGCTTTAGATATTGCTTTATGTCTTGAAAAACCACCATAACGATATTTATCATACCATTTCTTAATTTCTTTCACCGCTTTAGCTGTCCCACCCATAGCCTTAAGTGCTGACTTTATCTTTGTTATTTTAGTAAAAGAAAATGCGTTACTTACAATAGCTATACCTACAGCTGTAATACATCCCATCACATTCGCAGGCCTAATAGCAGTACCGTCAACTTCACTAAACCTCAAGTATTCTTCACCATCAACATAATCAACATGCACAAATAATCCTGTCTTTTTATGTAGCCATTCAGCAGTTTCATAAGCTCCTTGATCAATAATCCCTTCTGGAATATCTTCAATCGCTTGAAGAACACTTGTTGACTGTTCAAACATCTCTTCATCAAGTAACTTTTCATGATCTGAACCATTTAGGCCCTTATCCCCGTTTCCAATTGCACTTGCAAAGTTTGGTAACAAAGTGGAAAATAAAAAAACAGCAACAAAAAATGGAATGAATTTCTTTAAAATAGGCATTCTCTCATCCTCTATTAAATAGTATTATATGATAAATTTAACATAAATGTAATATTATGTGTCACTTGAAAAGGGGTTTTTTTTATGAAGGAAAACTTGTCTTTAATTGGAGCAATAGCTATTTTAATAATTACAATTGTTAACCTTACTACTAGAAGTGAATTAATCACGGGAATAATAGGGGGAGTCTTATTTGTATTCGTGTTAACCTTAAACATAATCTCAAGGAAATCTAAAAATAAACAAAAATAAGGGAGCAGGCCACCCGGCCTGCTCTTCTCTTACTTGATTATGTAATTTTTGATGCCGGGATGCCAATAAGCAAAATTTGTAGTTTTCCCTTTCGGACAGGGATGCCGGGTCGATCGAGCGCATATCAACCATTCCTTTTTGCCAATGATTCATCCAAGTCGCGGACTTCAATCGGGATAAGCGATTCTTCAAGCGCGCTTCTGTAATGCTCATATTGGGGCGGAAGCATCAGTCTTTCGCCCATTGATTCAAACGGTTCGTCTATGGCAAATCCCGGCGGATCGGTGGCAATTTCGAACAAAATCTCACCGTGCTCTCGGAAATAAATGGCATTAAAATAGTTTCGGTCGCGAACCGGCGTCACGTAATAGCCGTGTGAGGCCACATGTTCTTGCCATTCGAGGTGGTCTTTGTCGTCCGCCGCCCGCCAGGCAATGTGGTGCACCGTGCCGACGCCCATCCGTCCGCGGGAAACGGGGGTCAGTTTTAAATCAATGACATTGCCGATTTGCGCCGGGGAACGGTAGCGGGCATAGTCTCCTTCTTTTCCGGCAAACTCGAGGCCCATGACTTCCTCCAGGGCCTTGGCCGTTTTTTCCGGCCGGGTGGAATAAAGAATTGCTCCGCCGAAACCTTTGATTGCCACTTCAGGGGTGATGCCGCCGAACGTCCACGTATTTGGCGCCCCTTCTGCCCGTTCGACCAGTTCAAGTTTGAGGCCGTGGGGATCTTCGAATTGCAAATATTGTTCGCCGAATCGTTCCGTCATGGAATAGGGAATGTCAAATTTTTCGAGGCGGTTTTTCCAAAATTCCATCGCGCCGGCGGGAATCGCATAAACCGTGACTCCCGGCTGGCCGCCGCCAATCACTCCCCGCGGCGCCCCGGCCCACGGGAAAAAGGTAATCAGCGTGCCCGGCTCTCCTCCCTCATTGCCGAAATAGAAATGATACGTGCCCGGGTCATCGAAATTGACCGTTTTCTTCACTAGACGCAAACCCAGCACGCCGGCATAAAAATCAACATTCTCCTGCGGATGACCCACAATCGCCGTAATATGATGAATTCCTTGTGTTCGTTTACTCACTTCAACCACTCCTTTAATTTGCGGGACAGGGGTGCGGTGCGGGACAGGGGTGCGGGTTCCGGGGGACAGGGGGACAGGTTTGCTGTCCCAATTTGTCAACTGTATATTTTCCGCCGCTGGTAACGGCAGGCCAGGGGCACAGGTTCGCTGCCCCAGGCCGACGCCAACAAGTTCGTTTTGGCATTAGCACGGCGGCGGAGTCGAATCCCGTCCGGACCGACTGCCCCAAATTTTTGCGACTGCCTCAAGTTTAGCGACTGCC
>CALKIU010000083.1 GCA_937995745.1 uncultured Bacillaceae bacterium
CCGTTCTAAATACATCCCTCTCCACATATGTTGGGAGGGGAGATTGAGAGAGTGGAGGAGGAAAACATGCTTGACTATATCAAACGAATTTTAATAGCAGGGATCGTTGCGTTATGTATCAGCCTGTTGTTTCTCGGCGGGCGGCAAGCAAGCGCCGAGGAATCGATTAATATTGAAGAGGTTACAAGCGAATGGATTTGGCCGGCCGATGGGGTTATTACGGATACATACGGAACCAGGAACGGGTCTCATAAAGGGATAGACATTGCCGGGGCGCCCGGAACGCCGGTATATGCCGTTGACGGGGGAAAGGTAACTAAATCGTATTATTCCAGCACTTACGGGCATGTCGTATTTGTAGAACATCCCAATCAGCTCGAAACGGTATATGCCCATTTGCGGAAAAGATACGTGCGCGAAGGCCAGATTGTTCAAAAAGGCGATACCATCGGCGAAATGGGCAGCACCGGCGATTCTTCGGGAAGCCATCTTCATTTTGAAGTACATAAATACAAATGGACCGCTGATAAAAAAAATGCAGTGGATCCCATGCTTGCCTTGGAGAATGTGCGGCAGGGAGAGTCTGTGCAGGCTATGAAAAAAGTGGAAAGAAATAATGGCCAAGTAATGGCTGCGGCAACTGAATTTTCATCGGAAGAAAAATTAGAAAAACCAGAGGAAAAGCCGGTTGAAAACAACGAAAACAGCGATGGGGAACGGCAGCAAACGGGCCATGAACTTGCGCATGGTGTGAAGGTGGACAAGATAATCCATTTCGTCCGTCCCGGAGAAAATTTAACAGTGATTGCCGGACAATATGACTCATCGGTAGAGCATATACAAGAAACGAACAATTTGCAATCGGATAAAATTTACCCCGGTCAAAAGCTTGTCATTGAGCCGGAAGATTTGTACGAATATACTGTCCGGCCGGGCGATAATCTGTCTTCGATTGCGAAAAAAACCGGTGTTACCATTGAGCACTTAATGTCGGAAAACGGTCTGCGCTCATCTCTCATCCGCCCGGGCCAGAAGTTGTTTTACCGCCATCCAAGAGAGTAAAAAAGAGGCTGTCCTCTTCAGGACAACCCCTCTTGATGAAACGCGTCCGTTAAACGGATAGGCGGTTGATATAAAGAATATCATCAAGTTTAGACAGCTCTTCGATAACGGGATCGCAGACTTCTTTATCGACGGTGAGAATCATAATGGCATCGCCGCCGGCTTCTTTCCTGCCCACTTGCATCGCTCCGATATTGATGTCGTTGTCACCGAGAATTTTTCCAACCCGGCCGATTACCCCGGGACGGTCTTTGTGCAGGACGTACAGCAAGTTGCCTTCCGGGATAAAGTCGATGTTAAAGCCGTTAATATGGACGATTCTCGGACCGTAGTTTTCGATATATGTTCCCCTGATGACGGCCTGGCGCTCTTCGCCTTTGGCCACAACAGTAATGCAGTTGGAATAGCCGAAAGTATTGGTGGAAACTTTTTCTCCGGTTGTGATGCCCCTTTCTTTTGCGATGAGAAGGGCGTTGACTTCATTCACATGCACGTCGATCCGGTTCTTAAAGAAGCCGGCTATAACAGCTTTTGTCAAATAGGAAGTCTCCAATTCTGTCACGTTGCCGGCATAAGTGATATACAATTCGTGGACTCCTTCTTTGACGCATTGGCCGGCAATGATTCCCATTTGCCGCGCCAATTTGTGGAAAGGACCGATTTTTTCAAACACGTCTTGAGACATGGACGGCAAGTTAATAGAGTTGGAGACCGGTTTTCCTTCCAAATACATACGGACTTCTTTTGCCACTTGGGTGGCGACATTCAATTGCGCTTCTTTCGTCGATGCCCCGAGATGCGGTGTGAAAATGACATTGTCAAATTTAAATAGCGGATGTTCACCCGGCGGTTCTTGCGTGTAAACGTCGAGGGCCGCTCCGCCGACATGTCCGTTGGCCAAGTATTTTTCCAACGCTGCTTCGTCAATGATTCCTCCGCGGGCGCAGTTAATGAGAAAGACGCCTTTCTTTGTTTTCTCAAGGGCTTCTTCATTGATCAACCCTTTTGTTTCCGGTGTAAGCGGGGTGTGGACTGTAATGATGTCGGATTCCCGCAAAACTTCGTCCAGCGTGCAGTTTTCCACTGCCAGTTTGGCCGCGCGTTCTTTTGTTAAGTACGGATCATATACTTTGATTGTCATTCCGAATGCTTTCGCCCGCTTGGCCAATTCTGTCCCAATTCGGCCCAAGCCGATAATTCCCAATGTTTTTCCGAATAGTTCTGTGCCTACGAAAGCGCTCCGTTTCCATTCAAGGTTTTTGACGGATTGATGCGCTTGCGGAATTTTGCGCACCATGGAGGCCATCATGGCAAATGTATGTTCAGCAGTCGAAATCGTGTTTCCGTCCGGAGCGTTGACGACGATAATTCCCCGTTTTGTTGCCGCATCGATATCAATATTGTCAACGCCAACTCCCGCACGGGCGATAATCTTCAAGCGGGGCATCTTGTCCATTAATTCTGCCGTAACTTTTGTGGCGCTCCTTACGAGGATCGCATCGATCGTATCCAGTTCCACGTCCGGGTCGGTTACTTTTTTCTCGATCACTTCCACATTTTCATACTCGAGTAATGGTTGCAATCCTTCTGCACTGATTGAATCGGCTACTAATACGCGGTACATGTAAACTAACAACTCCTGCCATCAATATTTCTGATTTTTTTGTTCATTGTACAAGACGAATATTCTTCTGTCAATTGCTAAAATTGTTCATGTTTTAAATGTAATGCTTTAAACGAGTAAAGTCAATAGAATATTAAAAAAAGCAGGCCAATTGTTGACCTGCTATTAAATTCCGGTAAGATAACGACTTATTGTTTGCTTAAAACATCCGTCAAAACAGGAACAATTTGCTTTTTCCGCGATACGACCCCTTTCAGGACGGCCGTGTTATTTTCCAGGGACAAATTGTACGCTTCTTCCACGGCATTTGCCTTTCCGCCGAGGGCGATGGCTGTTGAGTCATTGTTCAAGATGTCTGTGATGACAAAAAGGAACAGATCAAGATTTTTGTCTGTTATGGCTGATTGCATGGCGGTTTCGATTTCGTCTTTCCTTGCCAGCACTTCATCAATATCAACCGTGTTTACCTGGGCAATGACGACTTTATGGTTCCCCATTTGGAATTCTTTCGCATCAAGGGTAAGAAGCTCTTCCACCGTTTTGCCGCTTGTATCCGCGCCGGCTTTCAGCATTTCCAAACCGTATTTTTCTATGTCCACCCCGGCGATTTCCGCCAATTCGCGGGCTGCCGCAACATCTTCTTCCGTGCATGTCGGCGACTTAAATAAAAGCGAATCGGAAATGATCGCGGACAACATTAAACCGGCAATATTTTTCTCGATTTGCACGCCGTTTTCTTTATAAAGTTTGTTAATAATGGTCGCCGTGCAGCCTACCGGTTCAGCCCGGTAATAAAGCGGGTCGCTCGTTTCAAAATTGGAGATGCGGTGATGGTCGACTACTTCGATGATTTTCACTTTGTCGATATCATCGACGCTTTGCTGGCGTTCGTTATGGTCCACCAAAATTACGGTGTTTGTTTCATTTGACACTGTTTTGATGAGACGGGGAACTTCCCGGTTAAAGGTTTTTAAGGCATATTCCGTTTCGCCGTTTATTTCCCCGAGCCTGACTGCTTCAGCGTTCATGCCGAGCGCTTTTTTCAATTCAGCGTAGGCAATGGCCGAACAAATAGAATCGGTGTCAGGATTCTTATGACCAAATACTAATACCTTTTCCATAGGACTCTCCTTCTATACTAATATTGTTCAACGGTGCCCGCAGGCATTTTTGTTGCCAAAACCGTGTTTTTATGAATATTTTTAAGGAAGCAGGCAAGATTTTCTTTTATTAATTTACCATAAAACAGTGAAAACGACAAAAAAAGATCATGTAAAATGTTTCACAAAATGTTCATGTACAATGATTCACAAACTCTAACAGATAAGGTATAATATAGTAAAACAAAATAATGGTTCCGTCTCTTCGGGGCAGGGTGAAATTCCCGACCGGCGGTGATGAGAAAGTGTTTCTCTAAGCCCGCGAGCTTGATTGCAATCGTTCCAATGAACGGCAATCAGGCAGGATTTGGTGAAATTCCAAAGCCGACAGTACAGTCTGGATGGGAGAAGAGGATGGTTCAGCTATGCGTTCCAATTTCATGCTCGGAATGGACGTTTATTAAGCTTGCTGACCAAATGCGATTCTCCCTCAGATCTTTTCGTTATGAGGGAGTTTGTTTTTTTCTGACAGCTTAGAATAGCCGAACCTCTCTTCTAATAGGAGTCCAGGAGATGGTTCCTAAAAGAAGGGAAGAAGAAACATGAAAAAATTCAGCATCAAAGTATTGGTGTCACTTGGTATGTTCAGTGCGATTGCTTACGTGTTAATGCTTCTAAAATTCCCGATTTTGCCCGCATTCTCATTCTTAAAACTGGATTTCAGCGAAATTCCCGCTTTAATTGCTGTATTGGTGTACGGACCCGGCGCCGGAATCATTGTCGAGTTTTTGAAAAATGTGCTTGATTATTTTATGACAGGCAGCGAAACCGGCGTTCCCGTCGGGCATATTTCCAATTTCATCGCCGGATTGCTATATATTTTGCCTGTTTATTATATTTATCAAAAACTGCAATCCAGGAAAGGCATGATTACGGCCTTGCTTGCGGGAACGGTGTTTATGTCTCTCGTGATGAGTGTGCTCAATTATTTCATTTTTATCCCGGCCTACACTTGGTTTCTCGGCATGCCGGAAATGTCGGCTTCAACTTTGCGGGAAATGATTGTGTTGGGAGTGCTTCCTTTCAATTTGATTAAAGGAGTGCTTACGAGCGCTTTGTTTATGATTCTCTTTGCAAAATTGCGTTCATGGCTGGCAAAATTGGCTCCGGCAAAGATTGCCGCATAATAGGAATGCCGGAGGATGCTTGTTTGTAAAAAAAAGAAGGCTTGTTTCTTAATGAAACAAGCCTTTATTGTGATGAATTATTCGAATTTGTTCGGATCGCCGTCAAACGGTTCGTCGGCAACTTTGATGGAATCTGTCGGGCAGCCTTCAAAAGCATCCATCATGTCATCGATTAATTCCTCAGGAACTTCTGCTGTGCCTTGGTTATCGTCAAGGGTTACGTATGCGAGCCCTTCATCATCGTAATCATAAATATCCGGTGCAGCAGCGCCGCAAGCTCCACATGCAATGCATGTTTCTTTGTCGACAATTGTGTATTTTGCCATATTAAAATACCTCCCAATGTATTAACATTTGATATAGTACATTTCCTGATATAATCTGGAAACGTAACTTCCACCCTTATTTTAAGTCTCAATGTCCAACTTTTCAATAGAAAAAACGACAATATTTGCATTTTTTATAGATTTTTCTGAAAAAACAAAAACATTTAATAGAATTTTCCATAAGAAAATAAAGCTTCCATAACAATCTTTTCCATTTTGCTGGATGCTTTTATCTGTTCTGGCAGGTTTTGTGCAAATAAGGAAAAACTCAACATTTTACAGTTTTTTCATGATTTTCAACTGCAAACAGCAGTTTCCAGTATCTTGATTAAGAAAGAACTTGAAATTGCCGTACTCTATATATTGGGCTTTCGTCTCATTTTGATGCTTGTACATAGCCGTTGCTCAGCAGTAAAGTTTTTCCAGCAGACATCGTTCGAGGATCACTCCCAAAAAAACGGTGTCTGCGATGATTTTTTGGTACAATTTTAATAGCCGGGTGATGTTGATGAACTTGCCTTTCATTCATCTTGTCATTCTTTACTGTTTATATAGATTGGACGGGGACAGAAGCGTTTCTTCCATTTACCACTTGCTGAAGGGAAAGAAGTCGGCCCAGACGCTTCAAGATGTGCATCTTTTCGGTTTGACCCCTTTTTTTAAAACATACGAATCGTTGCCGCGGCCGCTCCTTATGCAGGCGGCGGAACATCTGGCCCAGTCTTTTTTTATTGTGGAATCGTCCCCTTTGCATTTTCAAGTGACCGAAAAAGGACGAAAACAGGCGGAAAAATTTTTTGACGACTTTCCTTTTCTTTCTTATTTGGACGGATGGACTTATCAAAAGGCCGATGTGTTTTGGGAAAGGCTGACTTTGCTTGTTCAGGTCGTTTCAAACCTTTCCTGCCGTGAAACGCAATACGTGCCTGTGCAAAAAAATCCCGAAACGCAGCAATGGGTGAAAAATTTTTTAAAACAAAAATCTTTTAATCGCCGGGAAATTAGTCGCGGTTTATATACCGAGCTGGAGGAGGGTTTGAGCAGCAATCACCTTGTGGATCCTTCTGTTCTCGTCTTGAGATTGACCGGCGCCCGCCATATCGGAATGACGGCCGGACAGGCGGCAAAAGAACTGCAAATGGAAGAAACGTTGTATCATTTCCAATTTTTAGCGTTGCTGCATCATTTAATGAAAACGGGTCGAACAAATCGGCGGGATTTTCCCATTTTGTACGAGCTGGCCGGGGAAATTGTCCGTCCTTGTTCGTTAACCAATTCGGCAAAAATCACCATGAATTTTTTGCGGAAAGGGCTGTCCTTGGAAGAAGTTGCCCGTATCAGAAGATTGAAAATCAATACGATACAAGATCATATAGTCGAGTTGGCATTAAATGTGGACGGATTTGATATTTCCCCTTATGTGAGCGAAGAATGCGAAAATGCAATCATCGCCGCCGCAAGAAAAGCGGCATCCAAACAATTGAAGCAGATTCGCCGCTATGCGGAACAGGCGGATTATTTTCAAATCCGACTTGTTTTGGCCAAATATGGAGATGAACTCATAACATGAAGATCGTCGACAAACTGCTCAGGGATAAATTCCAACTGTCCGCTTTCCGGCCGGGCCAAAGGGAAGTGATCACTTCCGTTTTGGAAGGATTCCATACGGTGGCGATGCTTCCCACCGGGACGGGGAAGTCGTTATGCTACCAACTGCCCGCATACGTTCTGGACGGGCCGGTGCTTATTGTTTCACCGTTGCTGTCCCTGATGCAAGACCAAGTGGAGCAAATCAAAATCAAGGGCGAAAAACGGGTTTGCGCCGTCAATTCTTTTTTAAGCCCGCAAGAAAAAGCGTATGTCTTGTCCCGACTGGACCGCTACAAATTCATCTTCCTTTCTCCGGAAATGCTGCACGGGGAAGGGGTGCTGGAACGGCTGAAGAAATTGTCCATCGCTTTGTTTGTGGTCGATGAAGCTCATTGCATTTCCCAATGGGGGTATGATTTCCGGCCCGATTACATGAAATTGGGACAGATACGCAAGGAGTTGGGGAATCCGCTGACGTTATCTCTCACGGCAACGGCGACGCGGCCTGTGATCAATGATATAATCCGTTCCCTTCAACTTGATGAGTGGCGCGAATTCATTTATTCCGTCGACCGGCCGAATATAGCGATGACAGTTGAGACTTTTGCCGGCGGAAAGGAAAAACGGGAGCGCCTCATTGAACTTGCCGGTTCTCTTCGCGGACCGGGAATTATTTATTTTTCCAGCAAAAAGATGGCCGAGGAAACGGCCATTTCGTTAAGGGAAAAAGGAATGGCCGGCGTAGAAATCTATCACGGAAACATGGATCCGGAAAGCAGGGTGCTTATCCAACAGCAGTTCATCAAGGGACAGTTGCAGTGCATTTGCGCCACAAGCGCTTTCGGCATGGGCATAAACAAAGAAAATGTCCGCTATGTCATCCATTTCCATATGCCCCTCCAAGTGGAGTCTTATTTGCAGGAAATCGGCAGGGCGGGACGCGACGGGAAAGAAAGTATCGCCATTCTTCTCTATTCTCCCGGAGATGACGCTTTACTTCACCAACTCATAGATTCGGAGTTTCCGGACAAGGATCAATTGGCTTATTTGGCCCGCTTTGTGCAGCAAGTTCCGGAAGCGGCGCAAAATCTGCGCGCATATGAAATGGAAATTTGCCGGGCGGCGGGATTTACGGAAACGCAATGGCGGGTGACGGAAGATTATTACCGGAGCCATTCTTTTCGGACGTTTGAGCAATTTTTGAGGCAATATACGGTTTTTATCGAAAAACGCCGCCGTTTTAAACGGGAAAAGTTTTTGCAAATGAAAGCGTATGTTCATTCCCCTTTATGCCGGAGGGAGCAGATATTGCATTATTTCGGCGAGAAAAAAACGCAAAAGAAGCGGCTGTGCTGCGATATTTGCGGTTTGGACATGGAGCGGTACGCCGGGACGGCAACAGACGCCGCCGTGGCAAATTCTTCGCCGGATTGGCGGAGTCATCTGGCAAAAATCATATTGGGAAGTTGAGGAAGAAAGATGATAAACAAAAAGAAAAAAAGATACGAAGAGTTAGTGAATGAATTGACGGATAAAGAGCTGTTATTAAGCCTGCTTTTGACAAACATTCTTGCTCTTGTTGTGGCGCTTGTCCTCGGCCTGTTTCTTTTTGACAGTTTTGCAGAGTTTCGGAACATTTTCGATTGGACGGATAAAAGAATTTTCACCGTCGGTGTTGCCGCCGGAATAGGCGTTTTTCTTCTTGATTTGCTTTTAATGAAATTGTTTCCTTTATCCTATTTTGATGACGGCGGGGTAAACAAACGGATTTTTCAAAACAGAACCGTATGGCAGATTTTTTTGATTTCTTTATCCGTTGCAGTCAGCGAGGAAATTTTGTTCCGGGGAGTCATACAGACAAAATTCGGCCTCATCATCGCCAGCGTCATATTTGCCCTCGTCCATTACCGTTATCTTTTTAATCCGTTTTTGTTTATAAATGTGATCTTGCTCAGTTTTTTCATCGGGTTTATATATTTGCTGACCGGCAACCTTCTCGTGACGATTATGATGCACTTTGTGATCGACTTTTTTCTCGGGATTACATACCGGATAAAGTTCGGAAGGCAAGATCCCTTGCCGGCCGGGGAGGAAAGGTGAGATGAAGCGGCATGAATCATAAAGATCAAGCGGAAGAATTGAGGAAAAAGATGGAACAAGAGAATCTTTTCGGATTGGAGGAAACAAAGCAGGAACCGGATTACGATCTTTTTCCCGCCGGCAATCTTCCGCCACGAAGCGAAGTACACGGCAGGAAAAGAAAAAAGAAGAAAAAAAAGAAGCCGACCATCCAATATCCTTTGATCCGGCTGCTTGTTGTTTTCTTTATTTTGCTGCCGCTTATCATCATCAGTATTTATGCATATTCGAAAATGTCCCCGCAGCCGGCCGGCAATACGGAAAATTTCGAAGAACTGAAATTGGAAGAGAACACGGAGTAAGAGCGGGAAGCGGCGCAGGGCATTCCATTTCCAGCGGAACTTTCTCATTCCGGCGGCCTCTCCCGTGTTCTATTCTTTCAAACAGGCCCATATAAATAATTGACGAATGTGCGCGCCGGTTTTAAAGGACGGAAATTTGTATGCCGGTTGCAAACAAGCTTTTGCAGTGTAAGGGGAGGTTCGCCGATGGAAAAGCCAATCAGGGATTTGGATGATCGAACGGATCCGGCAACGAAGCAGATGCTTCAAAAAGTGGTGGAACGTAAGAGGAAGTATGACAAACTGCACATGAGGCATCTTATCGTCATGTGGTTGACTGTTTTCTCGGCATTTCTTTTTTCTTACTACCTCTACAAAACAATCGTTATCCCGTATTCCCATTCTTTTTTGGTCATGTTTTCCCAGTTTGTGGGAGATAGTAAAAATTTGTATGGAACAATTTTGGTGGGCGGCCTTTACGGTTTAATGAATGTTCTCCGTGAAAAGCGCGATAAAGCGGAAGAGGAATTTCATGCCTTAAGATGTGAAATCATTGATAAAAGCACAGATTTATGGGGAAAAGACGATCAGTGGGAGAACCGTCATCTTGTTTTTGAAATGATGAAAAGAGAATACGATATCAATTTATACCACGAAAACAAGTAAAAAACGGGGGAGATTATGACGCTCGTTATTTTTTTGTGTCTGTTGCCAGTGTTTCTTGTTCTGGCAATCTATATGTATAAAGAAGCCCATGCCGATCGGGTTGTTTTCCATGAATGGTCCTTTCCCGGTTTTCCGGAAAGTTTTGGTTCCGTTCGCATTTTCTTTATAACAGATATCCACAAAAGAATCGTCTCGGAACAAGTCATAAGGTCCGTGAAAGGGAAAGCGGATTTCGTGGTGGTTGGCGGAGATCTTCTGGAAAAGGGAGTTCCTTTGGAACAGGTTGAAAAAAATATCATCAGGCTGAAGTCGATCGGTCCGGTGTATTTTGTTTGGGGCAATAATGATTATGAGACGGATATCCATGTTTTCAAGGCCCTTTTGGAACGTCACGGTACCGTCATCTTGGATAATACAGCGGTTGTTTTTGAATCGGCGGCGGGCGAACGTTTTGCTTTGCTTGGCGTCAATGATGCGGGCAAAAAAAGGGACAGGCTTGATTTGGCCCTCAAGGCGGCGGATGCGGCGGACTTCAAGATTTTGATCAGCCATAATCCCTGCATTGTGAAAAAATTATCGCCCGGGCATGGCGTCGACCTTGTTTTGAGCGGCCATACGCACGGTGGCCAAATCCGCATATTTGGTCTCGGGTTATACGAAAAAGGCGGGATTAAAAAAACGCCTGCCGCGACGCTATTTGTCAGCAACGGGTACGGCACGACAAAACTTCCGTTTAGATTGGGAACAAAAGCCGAGACACATTTCATTACCGTCAAATCCCGGCGAAAGGAGCGGATGCCGTAAATGACGGCGGCATCGTGTGCTGTGGAAGACAGCGGGCTCGGGGAAAAATGATTTCCCGATACTCACCATTCCCCCTTTTTTACATAAACTACAGTAAGAGTTGTTACTGCAGGGGGCATAACGATGTATTTAGAAAGACTCGCCTTTAATAAGTTGAAGATATATTTGACCAGTGAAGAGATCACTGTTAGAGGATTGACGGAAGAAGAAATTTGGAAAAATTCTCTTGGCTGGCATCTTTTTTTTGCGGATCTTCTCAAGGAAGCGGAAATGATTTGTGGACTGGATATCGATGGCACCGTAACAGTGGAAATATTTGCCGGACATTCCCGCGGTTTGATTTTGATTGTCACTTTTGAAGGAGAAGGGAACGAGCATTTTCCAACCGGTGATGAGTTTTTTGATATCCGGTATTTTGAGCCCGAAAGGAAGTTGTTGTACGAATTTTCCGATTTCGAGGCGGTAATTGGTCTTTCCCACCGATTGATTTTGCTCCCTTTCACCGGTGGCAGCCTTTATTATATGAACGGCAAATATTTTTTGTATATAGATGACTTCTCTTATCACGAATCTGGAAAACTTCAGGCGCTAATGGCAGAATTTGGTGAATCTTCGTCCGAAACGATTTCCAACCTTCATAGAAACGGAAAATTGTTGATTAAAGAGAAGGCGGCTCGAGTTGTGGCCCATCATTTTAAGTTCTGAACAGACGCCTCCTTTTGAAGCCCTCCATTTGCGGCATGATAATCCATTTGTCTTGCGGCTCAGTTGACAAGGCGGGTCTGATTTATTTGTTGTACTTTCTTCTTGGCCAAAAGAATTCGTTGTTTCCCAAAAAAGGACAAGTTGACGGAAAAAGAGTGAGTTTTCTCATTGCGCTTGCAAACAGGGATGTTTATGATAACCGGAAACGGATAAAAATGAGCCGAGCGCTTGAGGAGGTTTTTACATGACGGCGGAAAGGGAAGCTGGACGAATGAATCAAAGGGAAGACGAAGATGTTTTGAAGTCGACGCAAACGATTATTCGCCGGGCTCTGGAGAAGCTTGGATATTCCGAAGAAGTGTATGAGTTGCTGAAAGAGCCTCTCCGGATGTTGACCGTAAAGATCCCGGTCAGAATGGATGACGGCTCCGTAAAGGTATTTACAGGATACCGTGCCCAGCACAATGATGCGGTTGGACCGACAAAAGGGGGAATCCGTTTTCATCCTGACGTCACTGAGAAAGAAGTGAAGGCGCTTTCTATTTGGATGAGTTTAAAATGCGGGATTGTCGATTTGCCGTACGGAGGCGGAAAGGGCGGAATCGTGTGCGATCCGCGCACAATGTCATTCCGCGAACTGGAACGGCTCAGCCGCGGCTACGTACGCGCGGTGAGTCAAATTGTCGGCCCTACCAAAGACATTCCCGCCCCCGATGTATTTACGAATTCACAGATCATGGCATGGATGATGGATGAATACAGCAAAATTGATGAATTTAATTCACCCGGTTTCATTACGGGAAAACCGCTTGTGTTAGGGGGCTCGCACGGGCGCGAATCTGCGACGGCCAAGGGTGTGACAATCTGCATCAGAGAAGCGGCCAAAAAGCGCGGAATCGACTTGAAAGGAGCCCGGGTGGTCGTGCAAGGTTTCGGCAATGCCGGCAGTTACTTATCGAAATTTTTAAACGACGCCGGGGCGAAAGTGGTCGGCATTTCCGATGTTTACGGCGGCCTTTATGATCCGGACGGACTTGATATCGATTATTTGCTTGACCGGAGAGACAGTTTCGGCACCGTAACCAATCTTTTTAAAGACACGATTACAAATAAAGAATTATTGGAACTGGAATGCGATATCCTCGTCCCCGCGGCGGTGGAAAATCAGATTACCGAAGAGAATGCTCCCAACATTAAAGCGGATATTGTTGTCGAAGCGGCAAACGGCCCGACGACTCTCAAAGCCACGGAAATCTTGACAGAACGGGGAGTTCTCATTGTTCCTGATGTATTGGCCTCAGCCGGCGGTGTAACGGTGTCTTATTTTGAGTGGGTGCAAAACAACCAGGGCTTTTATTGGTCGGAGGAGGAAATTGAAAAGAAACTCGAAGCTGTGATGGTCAAAGCTTTCAACAATGTGTATGAGACAGCGGAGACACGCGGTGTTGACATGCGGCTCGCCGCTTATATGGTCGGAGTCAGGAAAATGGCCGAAGCGTGCAAGTTCCGCGGTTGGGTATAAATACTTGGAAAAATAAGGCTCGCCAGGCGGCGGGTCTTTTTTCTGTTCGCCGTTTTTTCGCAAACAGTCTTTTTTTTATGGCTGATTTTCATTATGATGGATTATGACGGGAATGGAGAAGAAGAACGGAAAATTCATGAACGGCGGTAAAGATAGGAACGATTTGCCGCCCCGCCCGAAGAAACGGTTTGAAAAGAGGACCTGCTTATGCTGGGAATATTGTCTGCGGGGATTGCTCCCGGATTATCCATCTTAATATATTTTTATCTCAAAGATGAGTATGAAGCCGAGCCGGTGTCCTTTGTATTCAAAGTTTTTATATCCGGAAGTCTGCTTGTCTTTCCGATAATGTTCATTCAATACGTGCTGGAAATGGAGGGTCTGGTGCAAACGCCGCTTGCGCATGCATTCATTTCCGCCGCTTTCATGGAAGAATTTTTTAAATGGTTTGTTTTGTTTTACATAGTGTACAAGCATGCGGAATTTGACGAACCTTATGACGGGATTGTTTACGGGGCGGCTGTGTCGCTCGGATTTGCAACGGCTGAAAATATCCTTTATCTGTTTGTGCACGGTTTGGAAACGGCGGTGGGCAGGGCTCTTCTTCCGGTTTCAAGCCATGCTCTTTTCGGCGTCATGATGGGATATTATTTGGGAAAAGGAAAATTCAGCGCCGGCAACAATCGAAAATGGCTGTATCTGTCCTTTGCACTCCCTTTTTTATTGCACGGCATTTACGATTATATATTGTTGTCCATTGATATTTGGGTGCTCTTTCTTGTACCTTTCATGATTTTTTTATGGTGGCTGGCATTGAGAAAGGCAAAAATGGCTCGTTTGTTAACGATGAGGACGAGTTCGCATTCCAAAAAGACTCTTCCCTTATAGGGGAGGGTTCTTTTTTTTGTCCGGAAAATGCTCATCCGGTTTTTGGCCGCAAGCAGCGAACGCAGGAGGGAAGGATCGCCGGCAATAAAATATCCGGATGCCGCAAATTTTTTTTGCCTGCTGGTGAAAGAGGGAAGAACCCCCAATTTGAATAAAATACTTCCTTCTACAAAAAATAGCAGTACATAAAAATTCATCGGGGAGTGTGCCGTTTAATGAACAAAAAAATGGTGATAAAAGTTCTCAGCATCTTTGCATTGTGCACAGTAATCAGTTTTTCTCCGGCCAATCAAAACGGGAATTTCGCGCGGGCTTTTTCCGAACAGGTGATCCAGCACGGGGCTGTCGGCGACGATGTCATTGAACTGCAGGCGCGTTTGCAGTATCTCGGTTTTTATAACGGCAAAATTGACGGGGTGTTCGGGTGGAGAACGTACTGGGCATTAAGAAATTTTCAATATGAATTTGGATTAAAAGTGGACGGCCTTGCCGGTCCGAAAACGAAAAACAAGCTTGTCAAGGCATCCCGGTATAACGAAGGTTTTGTAAAGGAACAGATAAGGAAAGGGAAAAAATTTACCCATTACGGCGGGGTTGATTTAAACAAGCAAACGGCCCCGGAAAGACGAACACAAAAGCAGCAAAATCAGGCTCCTTCCCGGCAGCAGGGAACACCTTCCCGGCAAAATCAACAGCCGGCCCGGCAAACCCCGGCCCGCGAACAAAGGGCAGCCGAACAGTCCATACCTCAAAAACCGACAGCGGCAAATGTTCCGGCCGGTTTCTCACAGAATGACATTCAATTGATGGCCAATGCCGTTTACGGGGAAGCGAGGGGAGAACCGTATATAGGGCAAGTGGCCATTGCCGCGGTAATTTTAAATCGCGTGAAAAGCCCGCTATTTCCCGATACCGTGTCAGGGGTTATTTTCGAACCCCGCGCTTTTACTGCCGTCGCCGACGGGCAAATTTGGCTTACACCGGATGAGCAGGCAAAAAGAGCGGTATTGGACGCGATCAACGGCTGGGATCCAACAGGAGGAGCCATTTACTATTTCAATCCCGATACGGCGACAAGCGCCTGGATTTGGTCCAGACCGCAAATCAAAAAAATCGGCAACCATATTTTCTGTAAATAAGAGAGGTGACGTATTTTGTTCAGAACAATTCTGATCGGAGTGCTGGCGTTGGGGATTGTCGGCATTGCCATTTGGGGCTATCAGGAGCATCGGGACAAAAATGCGATTTTAATCAATGCGGAAAACAATTATCAACGGGCTTTTCATGAATTAACTTATCATATTGATGTTTTGCATGACAAAATCGGAACAACGTTGGCGATGAATTCGCGAAATTCTCTGTCGCCGGCGCTGGCAGAAGTATGGAGAATCGCATCCCAAGCCCACAGCGAAGTGGGCCAATTGCCTTTAACTCTTCTTCCGTTTAACAAGACGGAAGAATTTTTGGCAAAAGTCGGCGATTTTAGTTACAGGACAGCTGTCAGGGATTTGGACAAAAATCCCCTTACGGAAAAAGAATATCAAGCATTGCAGGACCTTTACAAACAATCGGCGGAAATCCAGGATGAATTGAGAAAAGTGCAGCATATGGTCCTGAATAACAACCTCAGATGGATGGACGTGGAATTGGCATTGGCCACCAACAAAGAACCCCGTGATAACACAATCATAGACGGTTTAAAAACGGTCGAAAAAAAAGTTGAAGGTTACAGCGAAACGGATTTCGGGGTTTCTTTCACCGGTACGAGAGAAAAAGATGAATCTTTCCGGCATCTGGAGGGGCGGGAAATCACCCGGGAAGAAGCGGTGGCTATCGCCAGGAAATTTACAGGGTTTAAAGGGGAAACGGACGTAAAAGTCACTGAAAACGGAAAAGGTTCTGACTACGGATTTTACAGCGTATCCATCCGCGATAAAAAGACAAAAGAAGAAGCGGACATGGACGTAACAAAGAAGGGTGGCCGGCCCATTTGGTATCTTTTGTCAAAAGATGTAAAAGAACAAAAAATAAGCCTCAATGATGCAAGTCAAAAAGCAATACAATTCTTGCGGGAGCATGATTTTGAAAATCTCGACCTTTTTGAAAGCGTGCAATATGATCATGTGGGTGTTTTCAATTTTGTTTCCAAAGAAAATGATATCCGTATTTATCCTGATTCCATCATCGTTAAAGTGGCGTTGGATGATGGCAGGATTCTTGGGTTTTCGGCGGAAAATTATTTAAAATCGCATCATATGCGGCAAATAAAAGCACCGGCCATATCCAAAGAAGAGGCAAAAAAGAAAATCAACCCGAATGTGGAAATCATGGAGGACGGGCTGGCGATTATTGAGAACGACATGAATGAAGAAGTGCTCTGTTACGAATTTTTGGGTATTCTCAATGATGAAACATATCGCATTTTCATCAATGCTGATAACGGCAACGAAGAAAAAGTGGAAAAACTGCAAAACGCGGAACCGATTTATGAGGATGTCATCTGATTCACATGCGGCAAGACGGCTAATAAACAATTTATGGCATAAGATAGGCCGAAAGCACCGTTTTGTTATTGCAATCCTTTTCACATCCGTGTCATAATGGATTTAGGTAATTGAATGTGGGATGTGTAAAAGGATGTTGAGAATCGGTGATGTCATAAATGTTGTTCCGGAAGGGTCAAAAGGGCGCAAAAAATTCAGATGCAAGCTCGTTGGGCAAAAGGACGGAATTCTTTATATCGTCGATGCCCCGGTGAAAGGGGACGAGGGAAAAGCCGCTTTTCTCCAAAACGGAATGAAAGTGATTTGCAACTTTGTCGCCGACGACGGCAATCAATATATTTTTCATTCTGTCATCTTGAGGAAAGCGGGAAAAAACAACTGTTTGATTAAATTGACTTATCCCGGGGACGATTCTTTGCACAAAATTCAAAGGCGCAGTTATGTCCGGGTGAAAACCGCCATAGACGTGGCCGTCCACTCCTTGAACGATGAGTTTGCGCCTTTTGTCGCTGTTTCCGATGATTTCAGTGCAGGCGGCGTGTCTATTTTTTGCAAAAAAGAAATCCCTTTGTACAGAGGGATGGAAGTAAATTTATGGATATCTCTACCGATGCAAAGCAGGGAAATCAACTATTTAAGTTTCAGGAGCAAGATTGTCCGAATCACCCCCAAAAATGAATATCAGAACAGAGTGGCTTTCGAATTTTTGGAGGTTGCTCCCGCCGAGCGGCAATTGATGATCCGCTATTCCTTTGAACAACAATTATTACTGAGAAAAAAGGGATACTATTAGTTTTATCGGGCAGCGGTTACAGAAGTTTCCGTAAATTTATGTATCCTCTTTATTCCCGGCAAAGCCGGGTGATTTTTTGTCCGGAAAAATGATCCAAAAGCTTTAAATCAAGAGAACCCGTACATATTCTTTTTTTCATTGCAAATACTGATGAGAAAAAGGAAAAAGGTTTTGGAGGACCGATGGAGACCGTTGAAAAAATCATCATAAGGCTTCTTCTCGTGCAATTCATTCTCTTGGTCGCTGCGCAACTTGTTTTTCACAAAAATAATATGTTTCCGGAATGGAAGGTAATAGTTCAATATGAAGGAGTAGCAAAGAATCAATCCGGTGTCTGTGATGTTTTGAACAAACAAGGAAATGGTGCACCGGAATATTGAAGATGCCGAAAAAACATCATGGTTTGCCGCTGTATTCTGCAATGATTTTTCCAAAAGAATATGGCGGTTTTTTTCTTGCAAATGTCCGCTTTGAAACAAAGTTGCCGGCAAATAAAAAGAACCGTTCAACCGACAAATGCTCGGGCAAATAAAATTTTCGACCAAAACATCGGGACCAGTCAGGCGTTTCATACAACGGCGAAAGACCCGATAAAGCGAAAGGATTTCACCGGTGCCGCCGCGGCGTCTGAAAATGCGGCGCGCAAATCCATTCTGCCCGGAATAAAATAAAACAGATTATTGTAAGATTAGCTTCAATCATATGTTAAAATAGAGAAGAAATTATTTCGGGGATTCCCGAGTTTTTAGAACTTCAAGAGCAGGTCTTCAGGAGGATAGTATGGAAAAGATTTCTATAGCCATCGACGGTCCGGCGGCAGCGGGAAAGAGCACCGCTGCAAAAATTGTCGCTGACAGATTGGGATATGTTTATGTCGACACCGGGGCCATGTACCGGGCTTTAACGTTAAAGGTTCTCCGGCAACAGGCCGATGTACATGATGAGAAACAAATCATATCCATCCTGCAAAATACAGACATCACATTGATGCCCGGAGAAAAAGGCCAGCGTGTTTTTCTTGACGGAAGAGATGTAACGAAGGAAATCCGGACTGCCGAAGTGACAAATATGGTATCCATTGTGTCAAAACATAAACTTGTCCGTCAAGAAATGGTGAAGAGACAGCAAGAGTTGGCAGCTGACGGCGGTGTGGTCATGGACGGCCGGGATATCGGCACCCATGTTTTGCCCGATGCGGAGGTGAAAATTTTTTTGCAGGCGAGCGTGGAGGAACGGGCGAAACGGAGGCATCTTGAAAACTTGCAGAAGGGCTACCCTTCTGATTTGGATATGATTAAAAAAGACATTGCCGCCCGTGACAAACTGGATTCTGAACGGGAGGTCGCTCCTTTAAGAAAAGCGGAAGACGCCGTAGTTATTGATACGACATCCAAATCAATCGAACAAGTAGTAAACGAGATTTTATCTTTAGCTATGGAAAGGATCGGATGATTGTGTCATTTTATGGATTTGCCAAAGTGGTTGTCGGCGGGATATACCGGCCCCTTTTCCGGATTCGGGCCATTGGTCGGGAGAATGTCCCGAAAGAAGGCGGGGTACTCCTCTGTTCCAACCATCTTCATTATTTTGACCCGATTTTGCTGGGACTCACGCTTGACAGACGCATACGTTTCATGGCCAAAAAGGAACTTTTCAGCGTTCCGCTGCTTGGGAAGATTATCACCGTTTTAGGGGCTTTTCCCGTCAAAAGGGGAATGAGTGACAGACAAGCCATCAGAACCGGTTTGAAGATTTTAAAAGAAGGGCATGTCATGGGCATCTTTCCGGAAGGCACGCGGAGCAAAACCGGCAAACTCGGAAAGCCTTTGGCCGGAGCGGGATTTTTCGCTTTAAAAACCGATGCGGCAGTAGTCCCGGCTGCGATTATTGGAAATTACCGGCCCTTCAAAAGGATGACGGTCGTTTACGGTAAACCGATCGACATGGGCGCATTGCGGGCCCGCAAAGCCTCAGCCGAAGAAGTGGCCGAGCTGATCATGCAGGAAATCAAAAAATTAATCGACGAACACCAATCACAAAATTCTTAATTGTATCTGTCATTTTGCATACACTAAGGAAAAGCTGTCTGTATTTTTGTATTCCTCAAGCGTCTCTGCTTGACAAAACTTGGATTTTGTAAGAAGTTAGTAAAAAGAGTTCTTTTTTAAATTCACAAACAAAAAAATGTCATTTTTTTCTTGTGATATTTTATCACATCATTTGTTAGTAGGTTTTGGATTAAGGAGGAGTACATATGGCCGAAGATATGAATCATTTGGAAGTGAAAAATTTTGAAGTGGGAGACACGGTGCGCGGCCGTGTGACGAAAGTAGAGGAAAAGCAAGTCATTGTCGACATTGCCGACAGCAAGTTGGACGGTATCATCCCTATCAGCGAACTGTCCAGTCTGCATGTTGAAAAATCGAGTGACGTGGTATCCGTAGGCGATGAACTTGAATTGGAAGTCATAAAAGTTGAAGAAGAGGCTCTCATTTTATCCAAACGTAAAGTAGACGCCAAGAAGGCGTGGGAAGAATTGAAAGCTAAGTATGAAAATGATGAAATCATTGAAGCGGAAATAAAGGACGTTGTCAAGGGCGGTCTCGTCGTCGACCTTGGCGTCAGGGGCTTCATTCCCGCGTCTTTGGTGGAAGATTACTATGTGGAGGATTTCTCGGAATATAAGGGGAAAATTCTGCCTTTTAAAATTGTCGAGTTGGATCCGGACAAGAACAGGCTGATTCTTTCCCATCGCGCGGTCTTGGAAGAAGAAAAAGAAAAGAAAAAGAAACAATTGCTCGAGTCGATTCAACCGGGCGACGTTATCGAGGGTACCGTGCAAAGGCTCACCGATTTCGGGGCATTTGTGGATATTGGCGGCATCGACGGGTTGGTTCATATTTCCCAGCTGTCCCATGAGCATGTGGAAAAGCCCTCTGATGTGGTGGAAGAAGGGCAAAAAGTACAGGTGAAAGTTTTAAGCGTCGACAAGGAGAAAGAACGGATTTCCTTGTCCATTAAAGAAACGCTTCCGGGACCGTGGGAAAATATTGCGGAAAAAGCTCCAAAAGGCAGCGTGTTAACCGGAACGGTCAAGCGGCTTGTTTCATACGGCGCTTTTGTAGAAGTATTTCCCGGTGTTGAAGGACTCGTTCATATTTCACAAATATCCCACAGACATATCGGCACTCCCCATGAAGTTTTGGAAGAAGGACAAACTGTCAATGTCAAAGTGTTGGATGTAAATGAAGAGGAGCAAAGGCTTTCTCTGAGCATCAAAGAGCTTGAAGAAAAAGAAGAAGCGGTTTCTGATTATAAATTTCCCGAGGAATCCAAAGGCTTTCAGCTTGGCGAGGTCATCGGCGACAAGTTGAAAAACTTAAAAAAGTAACGGGCAAAGGCGCACAGCGGCCGTTAGGTTCATGAAAGGAAATATCCTCAGCCCTGAGAGTGGTGGAATTGTGCATGTCCAGGTCGGAAAGAAAATGGGAACATATTAAAAATGCGTTGGAAACGGGACAAAGCAGGCATTCCGGATTTGATGACATCACTTTTGTCCATCAAAGTTTGCCTGAATGCTCCCCGGCTCAGATTACATTGAATACGACTGTTGGCGAACTTAAATTAAGTTCGCCAATTTTTATCAATGCCATGACGGGCGGCGGAGGCAGAAAGACTTTGGAAATTAACCGGGCTTTCGCCATTGCCGCCCGGGAAACGGAAATTGCCATGGCGGTCGGGTCGCAAATGTCGGCGATTAAAAACAAGTCGGAAGTTGAAACTTATCGTGTGGCACGCAAAGAAAATCCGAACGGCGTAATCATTGCCAATCTGGGCAGCGAGGCAACCCTTGAGGAAGCGAAGAGAGCTTGCGACATGATCGAAGCCGACGCTTTGCAAATACATTTAAACGCTATCCAGGAATTGGTAATGCCGGAAGGCGACAAGAATTTTACCGGAGCTTTGGACAGGATAGCGAAAATAGTGGACGGATTGCCAGTTCCGGTTATTGTTAAAGAAGTGGGTTTCGGCATGAGCGGAGAGACTGTCAGGCAGTTGTATGAAATCGGAGTCGCCGCTGTCGATATCGGCGGATACGGCGGGACAAATTTCAGCAAAATTGAGAATTTGCGCCGAAAAAAGCAGTTTGCATTTTTTGACAACTGGGGGATCCCAACCGCCGCATCGATTGCCGAGGCGAAATTTTTTGTTCCAAGGATTTCAGTAATTGGTTCCGGAGGAATTCAAGACAGTTTGGATGCGGTGAAAGCCCTTTCCCTCGGGGCTGATGCGGTCGGAATGGCAGGAAGATTTCTCAAGACTTTGATGGAAGACGGTCTTCAAAAACTGATTGATGATATTCAAGAACTGAAAGAGGAGATGGTGATGATCATGACGGCCCTCGGCGCAAAGAGCATTGCCGGCTTGCAAACCGCCCCTCTCGTTATTTCGGGCCGCATTCATCACTGGCTGAATGAGAGAGGGATTGACACAAGACAATATAGTCAAAGGCAATTAAAAGAACAATTAACAGATAATTGAGAATATTATACGCGAAAAAGGCTGTCCTTAAAAGGGACAGCCTTTTGTTTTTCCGCCGTTATGAGCGGAAATTTATGGAGAGGTCAGGGTGTGTA
>CALKIU010000084.1 GCA_937995745.1 uncultured Bacillaceae bacterium
GCTTTTTCTATTTGAAACCCGCACAATCACGGTTCTTGATATAGGAAAACCGGCCCTTAATCTTAAAAAGCAAACGCATTTTAATGAATGGAACATCTCAATCATCCCGCTTTTTCCGTGCATGCAACCCTTCCCAATCTTTCCAGTCTTATTTTTCCGGTGACGAACAGCAGGCGAATGAAAATTTTTATGGAGACCTGATATGACCGACATTTAACGCAAACATGAGAAGTTTGTCATTTTGGCCGTGGTCTTGGGGTCATTTTGAATCCGTTGAATACAATGATAATCACGGTCGCTTTGCCGGCCATTCAAAAAGATTTTCAGTTGACGGCGACGAACATTTCCTGGCTAACTGCGTCATATTTTATCATCAGCGCCGTTTTTACACCGATGCTCGGAAATTAAGCAATATGTACGGCCGAAAGCCCATTTATCTGACGGGATTGTCGCTTGTTGTCGTCTCATCCCCCTCAGGCCCCACTGTCGCCAAACTTCCTGACGCTTCCGCCATGCGTGGCATCCAGGCGATTGGCACTTCCGTTTTTTCCGGCCGGCATCGGGATTATTCGCAACACAATCTCTCAAAAACAAAACCGCGTCATGAGAACTTTGTCCGTCTTTGCCACCATCTCGGCGGCATTCGGGCCGACAATCAGCGCCCTTCTCATTCTCTTTGGCGGCTGGTCCTGCATTTTAATGTCAATTTGCCGGTCCGTTCTCGGGGTGTTTCACAAATCAGCATCGGCATTCTAAACATCGGCCTGCAAAACTTGCTGTATTCGTTCATTGACCGTACGGAAAACGGCATTGCCGCGGGGCTGCTGATTACATCGAAATTCATCGGCATTATCCTCGCCTACAGCATTTACAGAATGTCTTTTGCCACCGGAATGAACGCCGCGAACCTGCAAAATGACGATTGTTCTTTTCATCGTCGCGCTTGTCACCATCCCCGGGCTCATGTATGTCACCCGGCACGAGAAAAAGGGAAAAGCCGCGCATGACAGGGGTTGATTTCGAATGGGAGCATCCGTACCAGGCTTGCTCCTCTTTTTTAGAATGGAAAATATTTTTTGCGAAACCACTCTATCTTTCCGTTAAAAATATTACTCGCAAAATCTCCTAAACTGTTAATAAGGTAAAATAATAATAAAGATAGCGAAAAACTGCACGAATTCTTTTGGAAAGGAGGGGTTTTCCGTGGGATTTTTCCGCTTTTTTAAACGAAAAAAGCAAGACAAGCCTCCAAAGAAAATCGAACCAGACAAACCTCCCAAGAAATCAGTTTTGGAAGAAAAACCCGAGCACAAAATACAAATATCATTCGAGATCAATATTGAAAAAAACGAATCCAGCCTGGACGTTCATCCGGTCTATAAAAGGAAATTCCCAAACGGTTTATTGCCGGGAGAAGTTTTTTTGCTGGATTGGGTCAATGGCCATGAAGAAGACGGCTATTTTCCCGGTTATTTTTCCTACAAATACGCAATTGATGCTCAAGCATCATTAAAGAAACTAATGAGGGAAGGATTTCTCAGATACCAAACCCCGGAAGAATCTTTGCCATCTTTGAAAGTTACAGAACTGAAAGACATCTTACGGGCAAATGGATTGAAAGTTTCCGGCAGAAAAAAAGAATTAATCGAAAGAATAAAAGAAAATTTGTCAGAGGATGAGTATGCCCCGTTTATCAAGAAACGTTTTTACACAGTGACCGAAAAAGGGGCACAAGTTCTTAACGATTATTATTACATTGCACCGGCCCATTGGTACAGCACGAGAGACGGTGTGTACGATGTGGCGTCCGCAATCGAATATGTGGAAAAGGTAAAAGGCAGACCAACCAACGACGAAATAGCCCTGGCCCTGATTCAACAAGACTATGAAGTAAAATTACAGGAGAAAAATTTTAATGGGTTAAGATGTGCCGTTTTTAATATGTATGAATATTTGGCGAAAAAAAGGCAGGAATATGAGGCGTTTGATTATCTTCTTAGGGTTTTTATTATAGATTTGAGCGGATTAGAATTTGAAAATTACTTAAGCAAACCGGAGAGAGTCTTGTTGGCTCCGGGAATTATCACTGCTATAAAGGAGAAAGCTGAAAAATTACATTATGACAAGAAAAAATTGAAAGTTGTTTTCTCTAAATCTTGGGCTATTATCCGGCCGGTTTTGCCCTTCCACTATTTGAGTGAAGAAACCTGTTTCCAATGCCTCTTATATGCTTTTGAAGAAGATTATGAGGATAAAATAAGAGGAATTTTAAAGAAGGCTTACAATAATTTGGATTTAGAGGCTTTAAAACAATCAGGTTTCAAGTTTTTCGGAGAATGGTTTTAGTTTCTACAGCGTCCCGTTCATCAAAACAACGGATCATTTTTTAACTGAAGCTCACCGTTTTGTTTGAAGGCCGCTATTCTCAAAACCGGCTTCCGGGCAAAAACCGGTCTGTGAAATTGGGTTTGAGGCCAAAAAAAAGTGCTTTTTTTACAACCCTCTTGTCTTAGAAAGTTTGAGAAAAAAACCTCTTGTATTTTTACTGCGTTTTCTCGTGGAGCCGTTCACCGAACAACAAAAACGTTTTTTACTGTACTATGAACCTACTAAAAGTATTTATGAAATTAACGAGCAGCAGGTATCCTCCTGCTGCCTCCTCTCTTACAAATTATTAAGATGATAATTATTCATATGTTCATTAAACGAATCCTTGTTGAAAGAGTCTTTCACATGATCATTAAACCGGTCAAAGTCATCCCGCATTTGCCGGTTCATGCGGTCGAACTCCTTTTGGAACTCGCGGCTCGCCCGGTCGAATTCCTTTCATATAATCAATTCGCTCCACTTCCTCCATGAATTCGATGCATTTCCTATCCTCATCCAGCGCATCGTAACCTCTTCCAAAAGATCTGTCCGCACCGAAAACGCTTTCGCAGTTCTCCGCGCGCTCCTTCTTTTCGGCTTTCTATGGCCGTTCCGGTATGACTCATAAGAGAGAACCGAATAACCCGAAAAAGCAAGCAACAGCAAGTACTTATATTCCGGCAGGGCATACACGCATATATATACGGCGACGGTGCTCGCATAAAAAATGAGGCCCCGCTTCAATCTTTTCGCAGCAAATTGCTAACCCCGCTTCCACCAAAGTGAGCGATATAACGAAAATTCCACTTTTCCGTTTATACATTGCCTTTTCGTTTGGCCAACAAGACATTGACAGCCAAAGTCAGGCCCAACATCAAAAACATCACTAATGAATGAGAGGCCAACCCGAAATTTTTCACGACCCAATTTCAACCGGCCAAACTAAGCATTTAGTCTTGCTCCTCTTTTTATTATTTTTGAAAACCGTTCATAGATTATATCAAAATAATTCCTTCTTCTTTAGTAACCTCTAATCGCGTCGGAGAAGGTTTTCCCGGACGATTTCCTGCCTTCTGTTTTTTGAACAAACGCTCCCTTTCTTGTCTTCGTTTTTGCAACGGAAAAGGGTCATATCCTTGAGAGAGTTTTTTCAGTATAATGTAATTATCTGATGCATTTGGAGGAGTCAACATGATTTCATTGGAAGAAGCGAAAAAACTTTTGTTCAAGCAAATAAACGAATCAGGTCCCGCTGCCGGGCAAACGGAATACGTCCCTTTATGGGAAGCGGGCGGAAGAATATTGGCTGAAGACATTACCGCCAACGAAGATGTTCCCGCCTTTGACCGTTCCCCTGTGGACGGCTATGCCATCAAGTCTTCCGACACTGTCGGCGCAACAGAAACAAATCCGGTGAAATTAGAAGTGATCGACACGATCGCCGCCGGAAAAAGTTCGACGAAAACATTGACTTCTGGGAAGGCCATGAGAATTTTTACAGGAGCTCCCCTGCCCCAAGGAGCTGACAGTATTATCAAACAAGAAGAAGTCATATCTCTATCCGGTGACATCTTGATTCAAAGGGAAGTGCATCCGGGAGAAAGCGTGGCTGCAAAGGGCGAGGACATTGCCCGCGGAGAATTCCTGATCCCAAAAGGGACCTGCCTCCAATCCGGCCATATGGGCATTTTGGCCACATTGGGCATTCATCAAGTTCCTGTCTGCAAAAAACCGCTTATCGGCATTTTCTCCACCGGCAGCGAACTCGTAGATATAAATAAAGACTTGCAGCACGGCCAATTGCGGGTGTCAAACATTTACACACTTGCGGAAATCATCCGCCGGGCGGGGGCAGTGCCGGTCAATTTAGGTGTGGTTAAGGACCGGATCGAAGACGTAACCAATGTTTACAAAAAAGCCGATCAATTAAATTTGCCTGTCGTCATCTCGACGGGCGGGACTTCGACCGGTGATTACGATCTCATTAAACAAGCGATGGAACTGGTTTCCAGCACCCGGCTCTTTAATAAAATCGCCATCCGTCCCGGCGCTCCCGTCGTTGCTTCGGTAAAAGAAAATCAATTATTAATCGGCTTGTCGGGTAATCCGGCCGGTGCAGCCGTGGCCATGTACATCCTCATACTTCCTGTCATTGCAA
>CALKIU010000085.1 GCA_937995745.1 uncultured Bacillaceae bacterium
ATGTTCTTTTTATTGTGTGTTTCACTTGCAGACATAAAAACACTTACTTCATCCACGTTTACGCTTAAAGCCCTTTCCAGTCCCCGCATATTCGGGACCAGGGCGGCATATGTAATATCTTTTTTCCTGTTTATTTTCTGCATCACTTCCAGCGCGTCTGAGAGCTGAGGTATCCAGTCCGGACGGACAAAGGAAGTGACTTCGATGTAAGAAAGCCCTGTCTTGTTTAAAAGATGAATCCATTCGATTTTATCTTCCGTGCTGATTTTGACCGGTTCATTTTGCAAACCGTCTCTCGGGCCCACTTCTTTGATTTCCACATAGTATGGAATTTTCATGGGATCTTCCCCCTATTCAATCTCCAACAAATGATCTTCTTCGTTGATAAAATCTCCCTCTTGAACAAAAATCTTTTTGACCGTGCCGCTTTCTTCGGCAGCGATGGGAATTTCCATTTTCATAGATTCCAAGATCACCAAATCCTGGCCCGTATCCACTTTTTCACCTTCAGATACGACGATTTTCCATACTGTACCAGCCATTGTTGCTTTGACAAGCGCCATAAAGCATTCCTCCATTTCTCTCATTTCTCTTTTTTTAAGCGGAAACCTTAAGGAAGCGGAATCCGGAACAGAAAATACACTTTCCGGTCTACCCGCGCCTTAAGGCTTCTGGTTCTATTTTTTTACTGATTTTGTTAACGGCAAATAATAATCTTCAACAAATTTAGTAGTGGTATTTCCTTTTAAAAACTGTTCGTGTTTCGCTGTCGCCAGCAACATGTCAATATTCGTCTTGATTCCTTCAATCTTGTAATTTTCAAGAGCATGGATTAACCGTTGGCACGCTTTTTCGCGTGTTTCTGCGGAAACGATAAGTTTTGCAATCATTGGATCGTAAAAAGGCGGAACACTTGCCCCCGAATAAACAGCCGTTTCGTGGCGGATTCCTTCCCCTTCAGGAAGAGAAAGGGCGGTGATTTTTCCCGGCGAAGGGAAAAATGTAACCGGATCTTCTGCATATATCCGCGCTTCAATGGCATGTCCTTCTCTTTTCAGTTCTTCCCTTTTGATGGAGAACGGTTCGCCGGCGGCAATTCTAATTTGTTCCTCGACCAAATCCAAGCCGGTAATTTCTTCCGTAACCGGATGTTCCACCTGCAGGCGGGTATTCATTTCTAAAAAGTAGAAATTTTCATCGCTGTCAACTAGAAATTCTATCGTGCCGGCATTGACATAATGGATATGTTTGGCTGCCGCCACAGCCGCCGCCAGCATCTTTTCCCTCGTTGTTTCGGAAATAAACGGCGAAGGAGCTTCCTCAATGACTTTCTGATTTCTTCTTTGAATGGAACATTCCCGTTCCCATAACGGAAGAATGTTGCCGTATTTGTCGGCTATGATTTGCACTTCCACATGGTGGGCATCGGGAATGTATTTTTCTATAAACATGGTGCCGTCGCCAAAGAACGATTCCGCCCTCTTTTTGTTGCCGGCAAACGCTTTGCGCAGTTCTTCCTCCCCGGAAACAAGCTGCATGCCAATCCCGCCCCCGCCGGCGGAGGCTTTTAACATCACCGGATAGCCGATCTTTTCTGCAGCGGATATAGCTTCTTCCACGTTTTGCAAAGGGATATTTACTCCTTTAATAATCGGCACACCGGCTTCTTCCATCGTTTTCCGCGCCTCGAGTTTGTTTCCCATGGCGGCGATCGTTTCAGGTTCGGGCCCGATAAAGACAATCCCCTCGTCTTTGCACCTTTGGGCAAAAGCGGGATTTTCAGAAAGGAGGCCGTATCCGGGATGGATGGCATCCACCCCGGATTCTTTGGCAACGGCAATTATTTTTTCAATATTCAGATAACTATCGGCAACAGGCGGCTTTCCGATCAAATACGCCTCATCCGCCTGTTTTACATGCAATGAACCGGCATCTGCCTCCGAGTAGACGGCAACGGTCCCAATGTTCATCTTTTTGCACGTGCGGATGACGCGCAGCGCAATTTCGCCCCGGTTGGCAATTAATATTTTTTTAAACATCGTTTGCCTCCTTTTACTGAATTACTGAATCAGACTGATCGTTTGTTCGCGAAGTTTGTATTTCTGTATTTTTCCGGAAGCAGTCATGGGATATTTATCGGTAAAGAAAACGTATTTCGGGATTTTATAGCGGGCGATTTTCCCTTTGCAAAACTCGCGTATTTCCTCTTCCGTGGCTGTTTCGCCATCCTTCAGAATAATCCATGCTGCCACCTCTTCTCCGAATACCGGGTCGGGCACACCGACGATCTGAACATCCAGGATTTTCGGATGAGTGTAGAGAAACTCTTCGATTTCCCGCGGATAAATATTTTCTCCTCCGCGAATAATCATATCTTTCAAGCGTCCCGTGATCCGCACATAGCCATTTTCATCCATGACGGCCAAATCTCCCGTATGGAGCCATTTGTCTTCATCGATGGCTTCCCGTGTAGCGTCCGGATTTTTGTAATAGCCCTTCATGACATGATAGCCCCTTGTGCACAGTTCTCCTTGCACATTCGGCGGAACTTCCTTGTTAGTTCCCGGTTCGACGATTTTCACTTCCACATTCGGATGAGCGCGGCCCACTGTTTCCACTTTTAATTCAAAGGAATCGTCCGCCCTTGTCTGGGTGATTACCGGTGAAGATTCCGTTTGTCCGTAGCAGATGGTAATGTCCTTCATGCCCATTTTGTTAATGACCGCTTTCATTAATTCCACAGGACAAGTGGATCCGGCCATAACCCCCGTCCTCAATGTGGAAAGATCAAATTCCTCAAAATTCGGCAAATTCAATTCATGGATAAACATAGTCGGTACGCCGTGGAGGGCGGTGCATTTTGCCTTTTCCACCGTCCGCAGCACTTCTTCCGGATGATATTCCTGCACGGGAACCATTGTCGCTCCTACACTGACGCACGTTAACGTTCCGATCACCGACCCGAAGCAGTGGAAAAACGGAACGGGAATACAAAGACGATCTTCAAATGTCAATTTCATGCATTCGGCAATATTTCGGCCGTTATTGACTAGATTGTAATGGGTGAGCATGACCCCTTTCGGAAGACCGGTTGTTCCCGAGGTATATTGCATATTAATAACATCGTTGTGATGGAGGGAAGCCATCTGTTTTTCCAATTCTTCATCGGTTATGTTCTTGGCTGCTTCTAAAACATCGCGCCAAGAGTATGTGCCCGGGTACTGCTTTTCGCTCAAAACGATCACATTTCTTAGTTTCGGAAAACGTTGTGATTGCAGTTTTCCGGGTTCGGAATCGCTCAGTTCGGGAACAAGCTCGTAAAGGGTGTCTATATAAGAATGATCCCGGTATTGTTCCATCAAGATTATCGTTGTCGCATCCGAATGCTTCAGCAAATATTCCAATTCAGCGGCCCGGTAGTTGATGTTCACTGTGACGAGAACGGCTCCCATTTTGCCCGTCGCAAATTGCAAGCTGACCCACTCCGGCTTGTTGGTAGCCCACAATGCGACATGTTCCCCTTTTTCTATGCCGAGAGCCATCAAACCTTTGGCGATGTTCCGGCAATGCTCATTAAATTCGCGATAGGTCATTCTCAGTGCCGGATTCACATACACAAGGGCATCATGATCCGGCAATTCTTGCGCTTTTTCCTCCAACAATTGGCCAATGGTTAGTTGGACAAGTTCCGCCATTATAAATCCTCCTTTTATTGATTGACATTTTTATCGGCAGCCAATATGTCTGGCAATGACCAAGCGTTGAATTTCCGAAGTTCCTTCCCCAATTTCCATCAATTTGATATCGCGCAGATGCCTTTCCACGTCGTATTCCTGCATGTATCCGTTTCCGCCGTGGATTTGCAGGGCTTGATTGCAAATATGAAAGCCCATTTCGGAAGCAAACAGTTTGGCCATGGCCGCTTCTTTTCCGAACGGCTTGTTTTGATCTTTCAGCCAAGCGGCTTTATATACCATGTTTCTCGCCAGTTCCAAATAGGTAGCCATGTCGGCCAACTTAAACTGAATGGCTTGAAAGGACGAAATGGACCGGCCAAATTGTTTGCGCTCTTTCGCATAGGCGAGCGCTTTTTCATATGCGGCTTGGGCAATGCCTACGGACAAGGCGGCGATGGAAATCCGTCCTCCGTCCAGTGTATATAGGAATTGGCTGAAACCTTTATCGGGATCGCCGAGGAGGTTTTCTTTCGGAACCCGGACATTCTCAAGGATGATTTGGCACGTATTGGAAGCGCGCACACCCATTTTTTTATAATCGCACGTAATCGTGACCCCCGGTGTGTCTGTCGGAACGATAATGGCCGAAATCTTATTTTTGCCGTCTGCCCTTTTGCCCGTGACCGCTGTGACGATCACTTGACGGGCATAGCCGGCGTTTGTAATCCAGCATTTTTCCCCGTTGATGACGTATTCGTCTCCATCCAAAACAGCCGTCGTTTTCGTGCCGCCCGCATCGGAACCGGCCCCGGGCTCCGTCAATCCGAATGAGCCGAGCGTCTCTCCCTTGGCCATGGGGACGAGCCATTTTTCTTTTTGCTCTTCGGTGCCGAAGTAATAGATCGGGCTGGCCCCGAGGCTGACGGCTGCCGCATAGCTCAGACCCGTTCCGCCACAAGCCCTGCCGATTTCTTCAACGGCAATGGCATAAGAAACAGTGTCCCCGCCGCTTCCTCCGTATTTTTCCGGAAACGGCAAACCCAACAGCCCGAGCTCACCCATTTTCTTAAAAGTTTCCAGTCGGAAAGAGGAAGTTTCATCTAATTCTTTCGCATACGGTTCAATTTCCTTTTCTGCGAAATCCCTGACCATTTCGCGAATCATTTGCTGTTCTTTCGTTAATTCAAAATTCACCTGCTCTTACCCCTTTCAACATACCGACTGGTCGGTCGGTTATTTTGTATATAAAAACCAGAATTGCTCTGGTCAAAAATCTCTTATGTGTGCTGTTTTTCAAAAGTTAACAGAGGAAGCGGAAATTTCAAAAAACCGGATTTACCGGGAAAAACTTTTGGCCACTTTCCCGGCCTCCTGCTTTCCGGCTTCCGTAATCAAGGCATGCAAAACGAAATCTTTAAAAATATCGGCAATGGCTTCCATTGATAATGGACCGTTTTGGTCAAACCATTTATACGTCCAGTTGATCATGCCGATGATCGCCAGCGTGACAATATTTGCCGGGATTTCTTTGCGAAAATCGCCTCTTTCCTGGCCTTCGCGGATGACTTGTTCCAACAAATGCCGGTATTGGTCCCGTTTTAAATTGATTGCCTTTTGGAAAGATTCGGATAAGTACATGCTCTCTTGATAAAAAACGGTGATATGGGATTGGTAGAGAGCAAATATTTTTGTAAAAGAATCGAGAATCGCACATAATCTTGTAATCGGCGTTTTATAATGGTTGTAGGCTTCTTTCGTCTCTTCGATCGCATGTGTAATAAACACATCATGGATTTGATAGAGAAGTTCGTCTTTTGATTTAAAATTGTGGTAAAATCCGCCTTTGGACGTATTGGCTTCTTCCACAATTTGTTCAACGGAAACGCCGTGAAATCCTTTTTCATTAAAGAGGCGCAAGGCAGCGTCCAAAATTCTTTCTTTTACCGGCTTTTTTTTCATCTTCCATCATCCTCTGGCAACATATTACCATATAAATACAAAAATAGGAAACAATTTTTATGAATTTTCTGTAAATTATTTTTAAATTTTTCGTCTTTCTTCATTCCGTGTCAAAAAGCACACATAGCAAGCTGCTTTTATGGGATTCAAAGTCCGTTATGGGGAAAACAGAAAAAATTCTGTCGGCAGGATGACATTTTGCGGAAACCGAAAGATTCGTCCATACTGGGGGCAAAACCTTGCAATAAAAAGAAAAACCTGGTCCTCCATGTCGGAGAATCAGGTATTCGTAACACACTATTTAAAAAGCGTGGCAATGATTTCATCTGTAGTCATCGAACTGTTTACCTCAAATGTGCCAAGTTGAAGCCTGTTTGCAACACCTTTTTGCTCAACCGCCTTGGTAAAATCATAGGCATTCTCGATAAAGTTTTCCCTTTCCAGAATTTTTCCTATATCAATGCTGGTCATGCCTTTTGTGACTGTGATCGTTAGTTTCCGTACTTCTTCTTTCTTTTCTTCAGGTTCTTCTTCAACTTCCGTTTCTTCGGATGGGGCTTCTCCTTCGTTTTCATTCGGTGCGCCGACTATTTCATTCCATTCTTCTTCCGTGTAGACGAGGTAACCGGCTTCTCTAAGTTTATCTTTCATTTCCTCTTCCGTCATTGCGGCTTTAGGCTTGTTGTCGGAATCGGCCAAATATACGAAGCCGAGCACGATAGAGGCAGTCAGTAAACCAACGGAAAAACCCAATAATATTTTGGCATTGATAGTTTTAAAAACTTTTGCCGTTTTCTTAAACAGTAGCGATTTATCTTTGAAGTTTTTCAGGGCTGTCAGCGTCTTCTTCAATGGGTCTTTATTCATTTGCTCAGGCCCCTTCCTTTTTGACGGAAGTATAAGGTGTCAGCAAACTGATGACTTCTTTTTCATTCAGGGCGCAATTTTTGGCAATACTTTCAATGGAATATCCTCTTCTGTGCATGTCCAGGATATTCCGGAGCAATTTTCTCTTTGCGGGAGATAGTTGTTGTTTCGCTGTTTTTGCGAGAATCTCAATGTCTAATTCAAGAAGGCGGTTTTGCTCTTGGAGCTTTTTAATCTCATTCATCATGGAAAAGTAAATATTATCAATTTCCCGTTGTTCTTTTACAGATGACTGCCTGAGTTTTATGATGGAAACGATGAGCAAAGCTGCAGAGGCGATAATCAAGGTGGCTAACGCCCATTCAAACATTATGTTATCCTCCCTTTCAAACTATATCCCGCAGTATACTATTATACCTTTATAAAGAGGAATTTTGGGTTTAAATTTTGAAAATCGGGCTAAAGTAAGACGTTTTTCCTCCCTGTATTCAAGATATGAGTTAATAGAATGACTGCAAAAACCCCACGGTTTTCCACTAATTGACATTCTATCGTATCTATTTTTTGCTGTATCTTTTCAAAATCCGGTCTACGGAAGGGCCGTATGCTTCCCCAAACATGTTCAAATGCACGAGCAAATAATACAACTGGTACAATTCTTTTCGCTCATGATATTCAGGGGTTAACGGAAAAACGTCTTGATAGGCATCGTAAAATTGCCGGGAAAAACCTCCGAACAATTCGGTAAAAGCGAGTTCAAACTCATGGTCGCCGTAAAGAACGGATGGATCGATTAAATACGGCAGACCGTTTTTGCCGGTCATCCAATTACCGCCCCAGAGATCTCCGTGAAGAATTGAACATTTGGGGTGCTCAGGAATCCACTCATCAAGACGGGCCAACAAATCTGTCAGCTGTTCCTCTCTCTTTCCGGAAATGGTTCCCCGTTTTCTGCCGAGGCGCAATTGTCCGCCCAACCGCTTCTCCCGGTAATATTCAAGCCAGCTATGAAAAATCCCGTTCGACTGCGGCAAAAAACCAATGTAAGTATCGTCTTCAAAACCATAACCGGGGCCTTCGCAAAGATGAAGACGAGCCAGTTGTTCACCGAGTATAGTCTGCGTCTTCCCTGTTGGCACCCCTTGAATCCATTCCATCCACAGCATGGGGATTCCCGTTTTTTCGTCGCTACACACGCCGTAAATTTCCGGAACGGAGATCGTTTTTGTACTCCTTATAAGATTCAAGCCGGTTTCTTCCACTTGAAAAAATCTCATATCTTTTTTTCTATTCGATTTGACAAAATATTCTTTATTTGCCGTGCGGACATAAAAAGCTTCGTTTATATCGCCTCCGGAGACAGGGTGCACCTCCAGTACTTTCCCGTCTTGTTCAAGCCGCCCCAAATTTCTTGATATTACGTCAATCATGATCGCTTCCTCTTTTCCAAATAATTCTCTTTTCCCGAATACCCACTATCCATCTTAACAGAAAAATCGGTGTTGTTCTCATCTTTTTATCATTTATCGCTTTTTCCGGAGAAAAATGTTATTTAAAAAAATACGGCAGAAAAATCAGAAGTTTGAGAAATAGTTTTTAAACTGATATTATAGTTGAAGTTTCATCCGCCTCAATGTCAGGGCATGTCGGAAAAAGGTTTTGAAAACCGGCCAAAAGAAGCGGTTCCGGTTCCCTTTGTGCCATAACTGTTCACAATTGTGCACTATTCTTTTATTGCCTTGCCCATAACAATTCTTTTTTGTGATATACTCTAACTTAGCAACAAGATTATCAAAGGAGGTTGGCATAAAATGCGCCATAAATATTTGACGGAGAAAAACGGAGAACTTTGGCTCACTGAAGATGAAAGAAATAGTTACATGGTTGGGTACCGGATTAAAGATGTTCTTTTTGAGGAACAATCTCCTTTCCAACATGTAATGGTTCTCGATTCTTATGCATTCGGGCCAATGCTCGTCTTAGACGGAATTGTGCAAACAACTTCCCTTGACGGACATATTTACAATGAGATGATTTCCCATGTCCCGATCAGTTTTCATCCAAATCCGAAAAAAGTTTTGATTATTGGCGGCGGGGATTGCGGTGCGGCCAAAGAAGTCTGCAAATACGATGACATAGTAGAGATCGACATGGTTGAAATAGATGAGGTTGTTGTTAGAGCTTGCAAAGAACATCTTCCGGCCGTATCAGGGAGATTGTCCGATGAACGAGTCAACTTTATTTTTGAAGACGGCGTAAAATTTGTTAAAGACAAAGTGAATGAATACGATATTATTATTGTTGATTCTTCCGACCCGATTGGACCGGCTGAAGTATTGTTTGAACAAAAGTTTTATGAAAATTTGTATAAAGCTTTGAAAGACGACGGTCTCATGGTTTGTCAAAGCGGTTCTCCCCTTTTTCAGGAAGATGTGAACAAGCAAACCTTTGAAAGAATGAAACGGGTGTTTCCATACACCAAAATGTATATGGCCGTTGTTCCCACTTATCCTGGAGGTTTTTGGACATTTACCCTCGGTTCGAAAAAATATACTGAATACAATACAGAAAAAGTGAAAGATAAAACTACATATTACGTTAATGAGGACATCATAAAAGGTTGTTTTGCCATTCCCACCTCATTTGCCAACAGGTTGAAATAGGCAATTTCAAATAACCCAGCTTTAACCAAGTTGGGTTATTTTTAATGAAAACCACGTTTAAAAAATTATTTTTGGTAAAAATTGATTATCTCAGTAAAAAATATTATTATATTGACAATGTAGGTGTTTAACTGTTTTTCATTCTGATTGGAGTGAACTTTTTATGGCAGATACAAAAAGAGCTTTGCCGATTTTGTTTGTTATTATGTTTTTGGTGATGATCGGTTTCGGCATTATCATCCCCGTTTTGCCATTTTATGCAAAAGACCTTGGGGCTTCACCGACTGAGCTTGGTTTTTTGATGGCCATTTATTCCATAACCCAATTAATTTTTGCGCCCATGTGGGGGAAAATTTCTGACCGGATTGGACGCAAACCGGTTATTTTAATCGGCATTTTGGGTCTTTCCCTCTCCTTCTTTTGGATGGGATTCGCCACTTCCCTCTGGATGTTATTTGCTGCCAGGTTTTTTGGCGGTTTGCTCTCGGCGGCAAATATGCCGACAGTGATGGCCTATGCAGCTGACATCACTTCATCAGAGGATCGCGGGAAAGGCATGGGTGTGGTCGGCGCGGCGACCGGATTGGGGTTTGTATTCGGTCCTGCCGTCGGAGGAATCTTTTCCAAAATAAGTTTAAGCATGCCGTTTCTCGTAGCGGGAGTTTCTTCATTCATTACTTTCTTTCTTGCGTGGATTTTCTTAAAAGAATCATTGTCAAAAGAACAGCGCGCCCGCACGCAAATGGAACGATTTTTTAAAAAAGAAGCAGTTGCCGGTCCCCACTTTATTCTTCTCCTGCTCCAACTCTTCGTCTCCATTTCCATGGCCGGTTTGGAAGCGACTTTCGCTTATTTTGGAGCTGAAAAAGCAGGCCTCGACACCGTAGATTTAGGTTACGTGTTTATGATCATGGGATTGGCTTCAGCAATGGTACAAGGCGGATTGATTGGCAAACTGACGAAGCGTTTTGGCGAAGGTTGTGTCATTCAGGCGGGAGCAGTCATTTCCGCCATCGGATTTGCGCTCATCCTGTTCATTGACAGTTTTATAACGGCGGCCATTTTTTTGACCATTTTTAGTATCGGGAACGGCGTGATACGCCCCAGTCTCTCTGCGCTGTTAACGAAAACTTCCGGGGCAAAATACGGAAGCATCTCGGGGCTTATATCATCTTTTGATTCTCTCGGAAGAATTGCCGGACCCCCGCTGGGAGGATGGTTGTTTACAAAAAGTATTAATTTGCCGTTTTTGTCAGGGATCGTCCTTTCTGTTATTGCTTTGTTCTTGTATTATGTTTACGCTGTTCAAACAAAGAAGAAAATATCTTCTCCGGCAAACGATCAATTGCGCTGAGAACTAGTTTCTCAGCTTTTTATTTTGCTTTTTTGAAAGTTCGTTGCACGCGGCATGGCATGGAGGGGAGATCATATGTTTTGAGCAGTCAGTCCTTTTTTCGGCGAAAAAACTGGACAAATGAAAAGGGCATCTTCCGAAAAGAATTCCCGCGCCGGCAAAAAGCTGCCAAACACCCCCGTCTCCATCAAAAACAACCGTTTTCAACCGAGCCCGGCCTCTTCACCGGCAAAAGAAACTAATTTGTTTCTGGTACCCGAAAGCCGTATATTCCGGGAAAAAAGATAGGCACTCAGTTTTCCTTCGTATTCCAAACACAGTTTGTTTGATTTCCGTATATCATCCGGTGTTGTCAAGTTAGGCGATTTTTCCGTCAATGGAATTCCGCATTTGAAAAATAAAGTGGCAATGAATTGTGAACAAAAATAGGCATATTTTCTGTGTATCTCTATGTTAAAC
>CALKIU010000086.1 GCA_937995745.1 uncultured Bacillaceae bacterium
ATTGTCATACTAGCCGTCGTCTGTTTGCCCGGCTTCTTTTTTACTCCCGCATGCTCCCAAAAGTAAAACAGCAGTCAATAACGCCGCCATTGCCAACCATTTTTTCTTTAAGGACATGTCCTGACCTCCATCTCTGTTTTTTTACACCAACATAGGATAAAAGCACTATGAACATTATAACACTTTTAAAGGAAGAAGTTTGATGGTTTTCCAGATTTATCTATGATTTTTTCTTGTCAGATTTTCTTTGTATGGTCGGCACAAGAGCCGGATAACTATTTGTGCAAAATATATTAGATTATATAAATCTTTTTCAATAAAGTTTTCAAGGTATTGTCAGCCGGAACAAACTGTAAAGAAAGAATTAGGGAATGAAGGGTTAACAGAGATGTGAGTGCATAGCGCATAAATTTGGTAAATATTTTACATTTGGCATATATTTTACATTTAAAAATTGTCAAACAAATGCCAAAGTTTTCTATTATAATGTTATTAAAGGAGCAACATTTTTTTACGATATGTAGAGTTATATGCCATCGCTTTCAGGATGCCGGGGAAGAGCAGGCAAAGTGTTCTCTGCTAAGGCATATGCATTTGGAGGCAAAACCCTTTTTATCATTTTCAAAGGAGGTTATGCAATCCGATATAAAAAAAGTAGACATTTATTCAAACCGCGGAGTGTAGTTTTTGTGGAACGGGAAATGTATGGGACACAGTTTTGAGGGCATGAAAGGTTGGGTTAAAAACTAGAAAGGATAATTTTATATGGGATTAAGAGTGGACTATTTAAGTAAACAGTTGAATATTCCCGTCGAGCAGTTAATATCAAAAATTAAAGATTTTGGGATCAAAACTCATATTGACGAGGAAACAGAATTAACTGAGGAAGAATTAAGAGAATTATATCATGTCATGTTTGAGACAAACGACAGTGAAAAATTTAAAAAATTTATGAATTATATGGACTTTATTATTGGGGACAGTGACATCATTTTTATTGATACAAGTTCCTTGCTGCAAGAATCAAGTGAACAGTTTTTAGAACGGCTGGCTTCTCTTTTAAAAAAGCATGATAAAAAGCTGGCGTTACCTTACAAAGTATATGAAGAAATTGAAAAGCACCGTCAAAATACAGAAAAAAAGGAACTTTCCAGACTTGCTGTGAAGGCTTTGAATCAACTTGTTCAGATTCAACAAGATGGGTATCTGGAGATTTATGGCGATGAAGCAATCGACAATTTTGCTGATAATGTATTTATGACTCAGATTTCAAGATTAAGAATTAAATACAAGGTTCTTTTAATTACGAATGATATCAAACTTGGTCAAGATATTTTAATGTTCAACCAATCCCAGTCGGTGAAAGGGAAAAACATCCATGTCCAGAAAGTCGATCGGTCTGGTTTTCTTCGAAGGATCCGCCTCAACACAGAAAAGAATCCCTCTTCTTTCAACAAAGAGGAATCAATAAAAATCCCTGAGGACGAAAAGTTTAAGTTGGCCACTTCCTTAGTTGCCATCTCTCACAGGCTTTTACCAATAACAAAAGAAGTGTCAGAGGGAGATATTGTTTATACGGATCAACGGACTCCCGTTCTTTTAAAAGAAACGCTTGGCAGCGGCGGAGAAGGTTATGTCTACGCAACGGATGATGAACAAATCGTTGCCAAAATTTACAAAAAAGAAAAATTGACCCTTGAAAAATATGAAAAATTGAAGTTGATGGTGAGTAAGAAAATCAAATGCGACGGGATTTGTTACCCTATTTCAATTCTCTATAATGATGTAAATGAATTTATTGGATATACGATGCCAAAAGCAAAAGGGAAAGAACTAAAAAACTTTTTATTTATTCCCAAAAAGGTTTTTCAAAGCCGGAATCCGGATTGGACACGTAAGGATTTGGTTCAGTTAACCATTACCATTCTCGAGAAAATTGAGTTTTTGCATAAACGCAACATTATCCTGGGGGATATTAACCCTTTTAACATCCTTGTTGTCTCACCGACGGAGGTCTATTTTGTCGACGTGGACAGTTATCAGGTTGAAGGGTTTCCTTGTCCGGTCGGTACGGACAATTTCACTGCTCCGGAGATTCAAGGGAAGAACTTCAAGGACTTTTTGCGTTCTTTTGGAAATGAATATTTTGCCGTTGCGACGTTAATTTTCAGCATCTTGTTTATGGGAAAATCGCCCTATAGCCAGACAGGCGGCGATACAAACGCGGAAAATATTAAAGCGATGGATTTCCCCTATTCTTACGGACGGGAAGAACGGGCGGAAAATACACCGAAGGGCCAATGGCGCTATATTTGGAGCAATTTGCCTTATCGGGTAAAGGAAGCTTTATATCAAACCTTCCAAAAAGGGCAACCCCATTCCACGGAGGAAAACAGGCTGACCACCTCCCAATGGTTAAGCATTATGAAAAAATACTACCGCGATTTAGATTCCGGCAAATTACTGAAACAAGATGAAATGGCCAATGAAATTTTTCCAAACCGTTTTAAAATGATTGGCGATTCAAAGAAAAATTTACAAAATTGCTCACTTTGTCACAAGGATTATCAGAAATGGCAATTAACGAACGGTATTTGCCGCGAGTGCCTGTTGAAAGGCGAAGAATATGAATGCGCCCGCTGCGGCAAAGAACTCATTTTTACAAATTATGAAAAATACGTCCGGAAAATGACGAAGAGATTTGAATACTGCAAGGACTGTAACACTTACTACAGAAGTATTTATCAATACCGCATTTGTACGGACTGCGGACAGCAATTTGAAATTACCTACTGGCAAAAAGAGTTTTACGACAGCAAAGGATACAACTACCCAAGGAGATGCGCCGACTGTCGAAAATATAACAGACAAAGATCAAGGACAGTCTTTCATGATTTCGGATGGCCGGGCCAATCTGCAGGTTCACCAGGGTCATCGACATCGGGGTCATCCGGCAGACGCGGCTGGTGTTATTTGACAACCGTGGCCTGTGAATATTTTGAGCTTCCGGATGACTGCTATGAGTTAGAAACATTGCGCTTTTACCGGGATCATTGGCTGGCGGGACAAAGCGACGGACCGGCATTGATTGAACAATATTATGCGGAAGCGCCGGCAATTGTTCAATGGATCAAAACGAGCGCCAACTATCAGCAAATTTGCGAGGAGATCATGCGTGATTATATTCTTCCTTGCGTTCGGTTGATTGAAGAACAGCAATACGAACGGTGCAAGGATTTATATATTCAATTATTCACAAAGCTGTCGAAGCGGCAAGAGGAGGAAATGAATAATGGAAAAAAATGAATTGATGCGTATGGAGGATTTACTGGATAATCCGACACCGCGGATCCCGATTTGCTTGTGTCTTGATACAAGCGGATCGATGAATAGCGTCATCGGAGGGGAAACGATTGATACGGGGCAAATCATTTTTGAAGACGGGAAAAGATGGCGTCTTGTCAAAGGGGGCATTTCTGCATTAAGCGAATTGCAGGCGGGAGTGGAGCATTTTTACCATGCGATTAGTGAAGATGAAGTGGCGAGATATGGTGCGGAAATTTGCGTGGTGACCTTTGATTCAACGGCAAGAACTCTCGTTGATTATTCTACGATTGATATCCAGCCCAATCCTCCCATACTAAGGGCAAACGGCGACACTTATATGGGAGAAGGCGTGAATTTGGCGCTGGATTTATTGGAAGAAAGAAAAAACGAATATAAAGAAGCGGGGGTTGACTACTATCAGCCATGGCTTGTTTTAATGACTGACGGCGAGCCGAACGGATCCCCGGCAGAATTGGAGCGGGCCATTGCCCGAACAAGAGAGCTGGTCAATAATCGGAAATTGACTGTTTTTCCAATTGGCATTGGACCGAAGGCAGATATGAATGTATTGGCGAGATTTTCACCGAAGCGTTCTCCGCTCCGTTTAAAAGGATTGAACTTTAAGGAATTCTTTGAATGGTTAAGCCAATCTGTTTCAACCGTCTCACAATCCATGCCCGGCGACAGGATCAAACTGGATGTCGAAGGAATCAAGGGTTGGGGAGAAATTTAATTAGTCAGGGGAAAGTCATATGTGGAGCATAATTGGTACTGCTGTTTGCGGCCGGGGGCATGAAAGGAAAAATGTCCCGGTCCAGGATAAAATATATTTCCAAAAAGGGGAAACAACTGTCATTGCCCTCGCCGATGGTGCGGGCAGCGCGAGGTTGTCCCATTTCGGGGCGGAAAAAGCGGTGGAGACTGTCTGCCGCCTTTTACAAAACCATTTTGACCAAATTTTTCATACCGGCGATGTCACGAATGCGCAGCAATTCATTATGAATGAAATCCTTCTGCAGCTTGATGCGTTGAGTTCTGTCCATCAAGAGCCGGTTTCTGAGTTTGCCTCGACTTTGTTGGCTGTTGCGGTAAAAAATAACCAAGTGCTCGTCGTGCATCTTGGCGACGGAGAGATTGGGGCCATCAAGAATGGCGAAATGAAAGTCCTTTCCACCTCGGATAACGGCGAATACGCCAATGCGACTTTTTTTACCACCTCGGCAAACGCAACGAAGCAATTGAAGCTGTTTAAAAGCAGCGCGGGGGAGCAGTTTTCGGCGTTTTTCTTAATGTCGGACGGGGCTGCGCACAGTCTTTTTTCGAAAAGGGACCATAAATTTTCCCCTTTTATTGAAAAATTGGCCGCGCAATCGAAGGTTCACAGAGAAGAAGTGTTAAACCGCTTGTTGACGGAGAGTTTTGAAAAACTCGTTAAACAGAGAACAAACGATGACTGCTCGCTGATTATGATGACAGCGATTGAGGAAGTGCCCGGTTATTTAAAGTTAAGTCAAGCCGATAAGGAGTTGATTTTTTCAGCCTTAAAAAGCCCAAAGCATTGCTCTATTAGAAAATGGGACTCGATCGTCGAAATCTTAAAGACTCCCTCCACGTTCAGCCAGATTGTAAAAAAAATGCATCTGCGCAAGCCAAGTTTGAAGGCCAATTTGCGGGCCTTGGAGTCTTTCGGTTTTATAAAATATGAACATCGAAAATATTATCTTGTTGAAACGAGTGGCACCGTGAATGAAAATTAAGACAAGAAGGTTCGTAAATCCCCGGTTCGGCGTCCTTGATGTTGCGGGGGAAGTTTTGAAACTTGAGGCGAGCGAAGCGGATGGCGGCAAAAAGATCTCCACGTTTCTAATGGCGAGTCCTGACATCCGGTTAAAGGTCAGGGAGGATGTGATTCGCCTCTCGTTGTCCCCTGATTTGCAGACGATTGATGAACTGAGCGTGGCGATCGGCGATTATGAATATTGTGCGGCGGGCCTGGAGGGGATTTCCGACCTGCTATCGGTCATTAAGGCGCTGGATATCAGGGATTATTGGACAAAACCGGATTTGAATTTTCTGTTGTACACGTTTATTAAGTTTTCTGTCTGTATTTTGACTGCTGAGAAGACGCGTGAATATTGCAACACCCATGAGGAAGCGACAGGCGAAACATGTAAATACTTTGACAAGCAAAGACAACTGGCCATGTTGCTGAATCATATGCTCGAGTCCTGCCACATCCAGTATTCAAACTACGTCCATACTCAGCGGGCTCAATACTTGTTGCTCCTCGGACTAAACCCGAAGGAAACCTACACAACCGAACAAATAAAAACAGTAGGGAAAAAATGGATGAAACTCATCCACCCCGACGCAGAACTCGGAAATGACGAACTCTTCAAAAACATCAACCAAGCCGTCACATATCTAAAATAAGTTGGGACAGGGGGACAGGTTCAGCGTCCCACCAAATTTTGGGTATTGATGAAGCTGGTGGTGGCGGGACGCGGGGATGGGACAAGGGGACAGGTTTGGTGTCCCACCAAATTTTGGATGGTGAGACGTGGGTGGTGGGACGCGGGGACAGGCGCCGCGTCCCGCCATTTTTTTACAATTAATAAGCATACGATCCAGCTGGAGTGCCAGCCCTTATAAACTTTGCAGGGCTTTTGTGGAGAACGTTCCACTTTTAAGCGGGGAAACAAATTAATGGCTTCGAGCCGGGAGTCGGAACGAAAAAATTTGAAACGAGAGCGGAAACCTAAAAAGAAAAACGGCCGGCGCTCATTCACTCCGGACCGAATCTTGCCAAACGGCAAACGCGCAAAGCATGGGCGTCTGGCCGGTTTTTCCATAAAATTGGTTTTGAAGAGAGGGGGGAGCCTTGATAGGTTTCCCCTGTTTATTTTTGCCAGTAGTTGGATTAAACGTATTTTTTAATAATTTCTCTGGGCGCTTGCAGGAACAAATCGATCATGTATTGAATTTCATCGTCGGGTATCGTTTTGAACCCCGGGTGGATTTGCTGGATGTTGGATTTGAACATCGAAGACACATATTGCATGCCGCTTGGCAATTTCATATATCCTCCGTAAGAGGTGCATCGCAAAGCGATAAATTGAAAGATGTTGTCGCCGCAATCCTGGATTAACTGTCTTTCGATATCCGAAATCAGCCAATCTTGGGTTTGGCCAAATAGTTTGTTAATCGTATGGGATACAGTCCAGGTTCTAAGAGCTAATAGTTCAAGGCCGACCATGATTTGTTGTTCTTCCGGCAGTTGTTGGAAATATCTGTTGAATTCCCGTGACATGGAGCGTTCCGCGATAAAATCATATAGTTCGTTGGCTAACATTGGGACACCTCGGTTTTGGAATATTAGATGATGCTAATTAGTTAAAAAACATCCATGACCTGCCGCTCACGGCAATGGATGAAAATGCTGTTTCAGAGAAGTTTTTTGCCGCCGCTGTCGTGAACGAAAAAATTTCCGAATACTGCTAATTATAGCTTCCTTTTATAATTGGTCTAGGAAAATAATTATTATATTTAAAAAGTAATTACAGTATAAATAAAATACCTAAAACTGTAAAGCATATTCCCTTAAAAACATGGATTTAGAGACGGGGGGACAGGTTAGGTGTCCCAAGTTGGGTAGGGACAGGGGGACGGGTTAAAGGTGATGAAATTGATTTCACAAAAGTGAAAGCCTATAAGAAAAACATTTTTAATAATTTTGTGGACAAATTGGCAAAAGAAAAAAGGATAGAATACGAAATTAATCTGATGCTCCAAGATATAAATCCTTATTCTGAGCCACAATATAATTCATAAAAAACAATTATATTTTTCGAATGAGTGGTGAATCCCGATAGGCTGTTTATTATGTTCTTGAATCGTTACTATTAAATCAAAGCATATCGTATACATGATATATACTATATAATAAGCGGTGTAAAAAATTGATTGGGATAGGCACAATCTGAATCATATACTCAGACATAATATCACACCAGAAGAAGATGAAGAAATTTTTTATAACCCTAACCGTTATAAGTTTAATGCTTACGGAGGAAGAAGAAAATTAATCGGCATGACAGAAGTCGGAAGAATGTTAACTATAGTTTATGAAAAAAAGAAAAAAATTCAGGATAATAACCGGATGAGATTCAACCAAAATCGAAAAGAAAGCTTATAATTGCCATAAAAGGAGGTCAATATAATTTATGAAGCCTAATGATAATATTCATTCTAATGAACCTAAATATGACGAAAAAGGCAGGCTTATTATGAACGACCCGAGTGAAATTCCGGCTGACATGACGGAAGAAGAAACAGCCGAATTTTGGGAAAAACATGCAATGAGTGAAGAACTTTTGGAAAAAAGTTTTATACCGGAAGATGATGAAGACGACTTGCCGCCCTTAAAAGAACTACGACACCAATAAGCATAATCATTGAAACAGATTTGCTTGACCGTTTGCAAAAACTTGCAGCCATAAAAAATGTTCCTTATAAAACTCATCTAAAACAATTTGTTCTTGAACGCGGTCACGAAGAAGAAAAGAGAGAAAAAATAATTTCGTAAAAATAAAATAGGAGTCGTATTAAGATATGAGACTCCTTCTTTACGCTTATGCGTGTTCTTTTATGAACTTTCAGCAAATAGAATATATAACAATTGATTCATAACCGAGGAGAAGTGAAAGGAAGTCTAATGAATTAAAACTGCTCAAATGCAGTCAACGAATTCCCTGTGTTGCAGATTTGAAAAAAGTATAATAATCGAATAGATAACAGAAATTTCCTTACCCTCCTAAAAAAAGAGATAACAAACACTTTTTTAATTTGAACTTATATATTTT